>NZ_JAHGAP010000037.1:0-69963 GCF_030248655.1 Vibrio sp. D431a
CTTTCATATTGAAACCTTGCATCTAGAGGCAGGCTTCCCTCTGGCGATGCTTTCTAAGCCCTGTTATGAGTGAAGTGGAACTCAGTTTTGTGTGGTTTCTACTGAACCGGGTCCTAGTATCGAGCGCTAGTTCTCAGCCCTTATGCTTACTTACCAAAGCTTCCTTTATTATTACCTGGAAAATTTATTCACTAGGTTATGTTATTTTCGGGGGAGATTTCTCTGCTTTAGATGTTTTGATTTAGCCATAGGCGCTTATTAATATAAACTCAGCGCATTTAAAACTTTCCAAACATGGATTTTGTTTTGTCGATCTATTTAAGCTAGTGTCTTAAAGTGTATTCGCTACTTCTTCCCTCTAACCCTCTCCAACCTACAAAGCCACCACTACATTCGTATAACGTGAGCGGTATAGGTGCTCTCATAGTTGTGTTTGCTGAGTAAGTCGTTCACCTAGCACATTGACTGAGGAAAAGTCTTCTTTCAGTGGACCTTCGTGTAAGTCACGATAGTTTTAATAATTATCTGGTACTTTTTATTCTAAAGGTGTACGCTTCACATCGAATATTTTTTCGACAGTAAATCATGTTATATCTCTTGTTTAAAAGCTTTGTAAGAAGGCTGAACTCCGTGCAAAAAACGCGATGAAGTGTTGCTCGGAGTCTTAAATTAATCTTCATCAGGTGTTTTATGTGTGGGTAGCTTCGCTGAAGTTATACGCAGGCGTCTCTACACCTGATAAAAGAGAAGAGATGGCCGGTGATATTTCATCATCGGCCTTTTTGTATCTGTTAAGCAGCTACAAAGCATTACCCAGTATTGAAATAAGGGCCGGTATTGATCACCGGCCCTTTTTTATTTGGTTGAAAACATGAGTATTTTACAAGTTAAAAATTTGTCTTATCAGATAGCCGATAAGACATTATACAACAACGTGACCTTTCGTATTAACGTGGGAGAGAAAATAGGTATCACTGGAGCGAATGGCGTTGGAAAAAGCACCTTATTAAAATTGCTTATTGGTGAATTATCTGCAGATAAGGGCTGCATTGACTGGTTACCAAACCTTGAGGTGGGGTATTTAGAGCAACATTTTAAGATGGATAATGCGCTGACGGTTTATGAATGCTTAAAGAGTGCTTTTGAGAACTTATACGCTGCCGAGCAGAAGCTTTGGACTTTGTATCAGGCGATGACCGAGTCTCACTCTACATCTCTTTTAAGCCAAGTCGCTCGGCTACAGGCATATTTAGAAGATGAAGACTTCTATGCAATTAATACCAAAATTGAACGAGTTGCTGTAGGTCTTGGTATTTATCAATTTGGCTTAGATACACCGCTTGTCTCGCTAAGTGGTGGTCAAAGACACAAAGTCCTTTTAGGCAAGTTGTTACTTCGCAACCCCGATGTGTTAATTCTTGATGAGCCGACAAACTATCTTGATGCTTCGCACATTGAATGGCTAGTCGCGTTTCTCAATGATTACATTGGCACCGTTTTACTGGTTTCTCATGATATTGATTTCCTTAATCAAGTAGCGACCAGTGTTTGTGATATTGATTATCAAACGGTTCGAAAATACAGCGGTACTTATGTCAAAGCAATGCAGCAAAAGCAGCACGACGGTGCTTTATTAGAAAAGCAATATAAGGCTCAGCAAAGTGAAATTCGAAAGTTAGAGAAATTTGTTGCCCAAAATGGTGCAGGAGTTAACGCCAGTCTTGCTAAAGGGCGTAAGAAGAGACTGGATAGAATCGAACGTATTCAACTGAATCATGTAGAGAAAGTATCGACGTTTGACTTTGCTTACCAGCCCATTGAGCAACCGAATGTGGTTGAGGCAAAAGCGTTGATGATCGGTTATCAGCAGCCTCTGCTTCCAGTATTTGATATCACGTTAGCGCGCGGGGAAAAGTTGGTTGTTGCTGGCTTTAACGGCGTGGGTAAGTCGACCTTACTTAAAACCCTGATGGGGAAGATCGAGCCACTCTCTGGTGAGGTGGTATTGGCAAAAGGTGCAATGATTGGTTATTTTTCTCAAGATTTGTCTTGGCGCCATCCTCAGAACACGCCTGAACAGGAGCTGTGCTCTTGTGCGCCAACAATCTCAAGCAAAGAGTCACGCAAGCTATTAGCTCGCTTTGGGATCACGGGGGATAAGACGCAGCGCCACTTAGATACATTGAGCGGTGGTGAGCAAACTCGGGTGAAACTGTGTTGTTTATCGGTTCAGAAATGCAATGTTTTGCTGTTGGACGAACCAACAACACATTTGGATAGCAGCAGCAAAAATGCGCTTAAAGAGGCTCTCCAGCGCTTTTCCGGTAGCGTGATTGTGGTATCTCATGAGAAGGCATTTTTGCAATCTTGGCCTGATAGAGTTTTAGATATTTCGTTGCTCACTTGTGCTGAATCGAAAACAGAACAGGAGGTGGAGCTATGATGCAGTCCATGATCCTATTTCTCGTTGCTTTTCTTGTTGGTGCTGATGAGTTGATGCTTGGATCTATTCTTGAACCCATCGGAAATGATTTAAGTGTTCAACCGAGTCAGGTTACCTTATTTATTACGGCATATAGTTTAGCCATAGCAATTTGCGCTCCTTACTTGGGCCGTTTATCAGACCGAGTTGGGCGTATTCGTATCATGGTGCCTGCTTGCTTTGTATTTGGGGTTGCGTCTATTACGACGGGCATAGTTCATGATTTTGAACTTGCTATTGCAACTCGAGTGATCACTGGTATTGCAAGTGCAGGCATGTTACCAATTGCATTCGCGTTAGCGGGAGACGCGAAGGGTAATAGAGCGATGCGTCAAATTGTGATGGTTCAGGCGGGATTAACGCTAGGTATGATAACTAGCCCGGCGATCGGAGCATTGTTGACCCAGCTTTTATCATGGCGTGCCGCTTTTATTATTTTGGGCGTGGCGGCTCTCTTTGTCGGTGCCATGAGCGTAGTGTCCATGAACAACAAGCATAATGAGTCCAAGAAGTCAGATACTCTGCCACCTATCACAGACGTCATTCATCTTCCATGCGCGTTGAGGGCGATTCTAGCGATGTGTTTAGGCCTAGGGGGAGGTATTGGTGTATTTAACCTGATAGGCCTTCATATTCGAGATACCAGCGAGTTGGCGCTCGGTTGGGTGGGTGCTATTTATGCTGCTCTAGGGATCGTGAGTGTGGTTGGAAATATGTGCGTGGGGAGAGCTTGCCGTTGGCTTGGTAGCTCTCGAGCTGTTATGCGAGTGGCTTTAATGGTGTGCATACCTTGCAGTGCATGGGTGTTCTCAAGTGAGATGAGTACGGTTACCGCTTATCTTCCAGCTCTAGTGCTCTGGTCTCTTGCTGGAGGGGTTGGTTCTCCGGCATTACAAGCACATATCGCAAGCTTATCTGATGAATATCGAGGTGTGTTAATGTCTTTTGGAATGAGTATGATGCACTTTGGTGTCGCGATTTGGTCTGCCTTGGCGGGCTTCGCGTATTCTGTAGGCAATGAATGGGTCGCTTTCGTGGCTTTGCTATTGTTTGGCTCAGCAGTAGTTATCTTAAAGCCAGTTGGTAATACTGAACAAAGTGAGCGTTATTCGTAGTGTTTTAGTAGATAAAGAAAAGCCGTTACCTAAAAAGGTAACGGCTTGTTCCAAATACTTTTTGAAAAACGGTCTTAGTTCATGCCGTATTTCTTAAGTTTCTTGCGAAGAGTACCGCGGTTGATACCCATCATAGTTGCTGCGCGAGTTTGGTTACCGCGAGTGTACTGCATGATAGTATCTAGTAGTGGCTGTTCAACTTCAGCTAGAACTAATTCGTATAGTTCTGTTACTTCCTGGCCGTTTAGTTGAGCAAGGTAGTTTTTAAGAGACGCTTTAACAGAGTCACGTAAAGGCTTCTGAGTAATCTGGTCTTGTGACGTTACTGTAGTTACTGTTAATGCTTCTGAAGTCAGATTTTGTTCGAACATATTCGGTCTAGCTCTTCTCTTAATTATGATGCAACGTTATCAAAATAACCTTCTAACGCCTCAATTTGCAGCGGAGCTGCGTCGATAGCGTTGAAGGTACGGCGAAACTCACTTGCCTGTTCATGCTCTTTCAGGTACCACCCAACGTGCTTGCGCGCGATACGTGGACCTAAGAACTCCCCATAAAACTCATGCAGAGCATTTACATGACCAAGCATAATGGTTTTCACTTCCTCAGTTGGAAGTTCCTCCATTGTGGTGCCGTTTTCCAAATAGTGATGGATTTCCTGGAAAATCCAAGGACGACCCTGGGCAGGGCGTCCAATCATTAAAGCGTCCGCACCGGTGTACTCCAGTACAAATTTGGCTTTCTCCGGGCTATCGATATCACCGTTCGCGATAACCGGAATTGAAATCGCCTCTTTTACCGCTTTAATGCTGTCATATTCGGCCTCACCTTTGTACATACATGCTTTCGTTCTGCCATGCAGAGCAAGAGCTTGTATGCCGCAGTTTTCGGCTAATTTAGCGATCTGGACACAGTTCTTGTTGTCTGTATCCCAGCCAGTTCGAGTCTTTAACGTTACAGGAACGTCCACTGCATTCACGACCGCTTTCAAAATCTCTTCGATAATGTTTGGGTATTGAAGCAGAGCAGAGCCCGCTAGCTTCTTATTCACTTTTTTTGCCGGGCAGCCCATGTTGATGTCGATGATTTGTGCACCGTTCTCAACACTGAATTGAGCTGCGTCCGCCATAAGCTGTGGATCGGAACCCGCAATCTGTACAGAGCGAATGCCCGATTCGCCCTCGTGTACCATGCGCTGTTTCGACTTTGACGTTCCCCATAGTTTTGGGTTAGCAGACATCATTTCACTGACGGCCATTCCCGCACCATAGCGAAGACACAACTCGCGAAACGGTCTATCCGTTACACCAGCCATAGGGGCTACGATTAGATTGTTCTTAAGTTGATAGTTTCCGATTTTCAAAACGTCATCACAGTTCTGTACCAGCAAGGGCGCGCATTTTACGCATTTTTTCACTGCGTGAAAAGACTAATATTTGAGCATTTACAAATTGTTTTTGTAAATTGTATGAATTTCAAACAATTAGCTCTGAAAACCTTGTCTAGCCTTGCTTACGACCAGAGATGCGACACCATTCACTTTGCTCAACAATCGGGTCAATGTGAAGCTCGTCACGGTAATAGTTCGCAACATCTTCAGCTTGAGTGTCTAATACGCCGGACATAGCGAGGTCGCCATTTGGCTTAACTAGTCCTTTGATGATAGGTGCAAGTTCACGTAAAGGTCCCGCAAGGATGTTGGCCACAACGACGTCAGCGACGAGACCTTCTGGTTGATTTTGCGGTAAGTAAACTTCTAGTTTGTCTGCAACGCCATTACGCTCAGCATTGTCTTTTGAAGCAAGCAGGGCTTGAGGATCAATGTCGATCCCTATCACTTTTTCAGCGCCCAGTTTGATCGCTGCGATCGCAAGAATACCTGAGCCACAACCGAAGTCGATAACGGTCTTACCGCTTAAGTCCATGCTTTCTAGCCACTCAAGACAAAGTGCTGTTGTAGGGTGAGTACCCGTACCGAATGCAAGGCCTGGATCCAACATAACATTAACAGCGTCAGGATCTGGAATGTCGCGCCAGCTTGGGCAAATCCATAGGCGTTCACCAAATTTCATTGGGTGGAAGTTTTCCATCCATTCGCGTTCCCAGTCTTTATCTTCAAGCTGTTCTACTTTGTAAGCAAAATTGTCAGCCAGCATATTGCTCGCTTTAATTTGGTCGATGATGAAGTTAGTGTCTGCTTCTGCATCATACAGTGCCAGAATATCAGTATCGCCCCATAAGCGAGTTTCGCCAGGTAGAGGTTCGAATACAGGTGTATCCTGCGCGTCTAAGAATGTAACAGACAGCGCGCCAGTCTCTTCCATTAGCATATCGCCGATTTGCTCAGCGTTTTCATTGGTCGCGTTGAGTTTGATTTGAATCCAAGGCATTGGTTTTTGCTCTTAAAGTGAATGAAGTGGCGCAGAGTTTACCAGAACTCTACGATTTGTTTGAGTATATACCCAAATAAGCCGATTTATATGTTGAGCCCTTTGCGTACATATAAAACAAAAATGCCCACGGGAGTGGGCATTTTTTAAGACGTTTGCTTAGGCTTATTGTAAGCCAAGCTTCTTCTCTAGGTAGTGGATGTTTGCACCACCGTGTTGGAAGTTTTCGTCATTCATAATGGAGAATTGCAGTGGCACGTTAGTTTTGATGCCTTCGATGATCATCTCACCCAGTGCGTTTTTCATACGTGCAATCGCTACATCACGGTTCTCACCGTAAGTGATCAGTTTACCAATCATTGAATCGTAATGAGGTGGTACTGTGTAGCCTGTGTAGATATGAGATTCCCAACGTACACCCATACCGCCAGGAGCGTGGAAACGCTCGATCTTACCCGGAGATGGTAGGAAGCGCTCAGGGTCTTCTGCGTTGATACGACACTCAATCGCATGGCCACGGATCTTAATATCATCTTGAGTGAATGACAGAGGCTGACCCGCTGCAACACGAAGCTGTTCTTTGATTAGGTCGATGCCAGTAACCATCTCTGTTACTGGGTGCTCTACCTGAATACGAGTGTTCATTTCGATGAAGTAGAACTCACCGTTCTCGTATAGGAATTCAAACGTACCTGCGCCGCGGTAACCGATCTCGATACATGCACGAGTACAGCGTTCACCGATGTACTTACGCATTTCTTCGGTGATACCAGGTGCTGGAGCTTCTTCCACTACTTTTTGGTGACGACGTTGCATTGAACAGTCACGCTCACCAAGGTGGATTGCGCCGCCTTGACCGTCAGCAATAACCTGAACTTCAACGTGACGAGGGTTTTCTAGGAATTTCTCCATGTAAACCATGTCATTGTTGAACGCCGCTTTTGCTTCAGCACGTGTCATTGCAATGGCTTGGATAAGGTCTTTCTCTGCGCGAACAACACGCATACCACGACCGCCGCCGCCGCCAGATGCTTTGATGATTACTGGGTAACCAATGCGCTTAGCAAATGCTTTGTTTTTCTCTTCGTCATTGTCTAGAGGGCCGTCAGAACCCGGTACACAAGGAACGCCTGCTTTCTTCATTGCATTGATAGCAGATACTTTATCGCCCATTAGGCGGATAGTGTCTGCCTTTGGACCAACGAAGATGAAACCACTGCGCTCAACTTGCTCTGCGAAGTCTGCGTTCTCAGACAGGAAGCCGTAACCTGGGTGGATAGCCACAGCACCAGTCACTTCTGCTGCAGAAATGATGCGTGGAATGTTTAGGTAGCTGTCGATACCACGAGCAGGGCCGATACATACGGTTTCGTCTGCGAGTAGTACGTGCTTAAGATCGCGGTCCGCTGTTGAGTGAACAGCGACGGTCTTAATACCTAATTCTTTACAAGCGCGAAGAATACGAAGTGCAATTTCACCTCGGTTCGCGATGACTACTTTGTCTAGCATAAGGCAAGCCCCGCTTATTCGATTACAACAAGAGGTTGGTCGAATTCAACTGGTTGGCCGTCTTCAGCTAGGATTGCTGTAACAACGCCAGATTTGTCCGCTTCGATTTGGTTCATCATTTTCATTGCTTCAACAATACATAGAGTATCGCCAGCATTTACTTTCTGACCCACTTCTACGAATGCTTTAGAGTCTGGGCTTGGAGAGCGGTAGAAAGTACCAACCATTGGAGAAAGAACTTGGTGACCTACAGGTGTTGCTGCTGGAGCTTCTGCTGCTGGTGCTTCCGCTACTGGTGCCGCTGCTACTGGAGCAGGTGCCGCTGCTGGAGCTGCTGCGTAGTGAATTGGTGCTTGAGGGGCTGCAGTGCCATGACGGCTGATGCGCACTGACTCTTCACCTTCAGAGATCTCTAGCTCAGCAATGCCAGACTCTTCAACTAACTCAATTAGCTTCTTGATTTTACGAATATCCATCTTTTCTTTCTCTTTTATCTTGTGATTAAGACAACCCTCGTAGGGTTGCAGAGTGTTAGGGTTACTTTGCCTGTAGCTTATTGATCGCTGCAGACAGAGCAAATTCATAACCTTGTGCGCCTAAACCGCAAATCACACCCTCTGCTTTATCTGACAGATAAGAGTGATGACGGAATGGTTCACGTGCGTGCACATTTGATAAGTGCACCTCAATAAATGGGATGGCGACGCCAAGTAATGCATCTCGCAGCGCCACACTAGTATGAGTGAAAGCCGCTGGATTGATGATGATGAAGTCAATCTTGCCATAGGCAGCGTGAATGGCTTCAATCAGTTCGTACTCACGATTTGATTGTAGGTGTTCCAGTTCTACCCCAGCGTTATGGGCTTGCTCTGTAAGAGTATCCACAACTTGAGCTAAGGTACTGTGACCATAGTGTGTCGGTTCGCGCAGACCCAATAGATTAAGATTTGGTCCGTTTAGAACAAGAATCCGTGACTTTGCAGACATTGTGTTGCTATCTTCCCTTATCGTGAGTGGAACGTTTATATTCCCAAATATACGATAGTTCAGCACGATTTTTTTGTTAAAACCGAGCAAATTTTAAAAAATCGACCAAGATTATAGCTAATTCATAGCAATTAGCAGCAATTTACTGGTCTAATCTCCTAATAGCCACTCTCGTTTCTGTAACCAAGTTAACAAAAACAACATAATTGCCATATTTTTTGTGTGGCCAATTTGTGCACTAAAGCAAAAAACCGCCATGAGTGATGGCGGTTTTTAAAGTGCTTTTAAAACAGTTGGTTGAATTTATGCCAATTCTGCTTTCTCTGCGATAAGTTTATCTACAACGCTCGGATCGGCAAGCGTTGATGTGTCTCCGAGGTTGCTGGTATCACCCGTTGCAATTTTACGCAGGATTCGACGCATGATCTTACCAGAACGAGTCTTCGGTAAGGAATCCGTCCAGTGCAGTACATCTGGTGTTGCAATTGGACCAATTTCTTTACGCACCCAATCTTTCACTTCTTTGTGTAGCTCTGCTGACGGGAATTCACCATCGTTCAAGGTAATGTAAGCGTAGATAGCTTGGCCTTTGATATCATGCGGAATGCCCACAATAGCGGCCTCAGCAATTTTATGATGTGCGACAAGAGCCGATTCTATTTCAGCGGTACCCATGCGGTGACCCGACACGTTTAGTACGTCATCAACACGGCCCGTGATCCAGTAGTAACCGTCTTCGTCACGACGAGCCCCATCACTAGTAAAGTACATTCCCTTGAAGGTTGAGAAGTAGGTCTGTTCAAAGCGCTCGTGGTCGCCATAAACAGTACGCATCTGACCTGGCCATGAATCAAGGATCACCAAGTTACCTTCTGCTGCGGTTTCTTCAATGATGTTGCCCATGTTATCAACCAGTGCAGGTTGGACTCCGAAGAATGGTCGAGTTGCTGAGCCTGGTTTTAAATCTGTTGCACCTGGTAGTGGTGCAATTAAGATACCGCCGGTCTCTGTTTGCCACCAAGTATCAACGATAGGCGAGCTCTCGTTACCAATCGTTTTGTAGTACCACTCCCACGCTTCAGGGTTGATAGGCTCACCTACTGAACCCATCACACGTAAGCTTGAACGAGATGTCCCTGCTACCGCTTCGTTACCTTTTGCCATTAGTGCACGAATAGCGGTTGGCGCAGTGTAGAGAATGTTCACTTGGTGCTTATCAACCACTTCACTCATCCGAGCCGTGCTTGGGTAGTTTGGAACACCTTCAAACAGAATGGTTTTGGCCCCGTTCGCTAGTGGACCATAAATTAGGTAAGTATGGCCTGTAATCCAGCCCACATCCGCGGTACACCAGAAGGTTTCACCTGGTTGATAATCGAAGACATATTTAAAGGTCATTGCCGCGTAGACGAGGTAACCGCCTGTGGTATGTAGTACGCCTTTAGGTTTACCTGTCGAGCCAGATGTGTAGAGGATGAACAGCGGGTCTTCGGCTTTCATCTCTTCTGGTGGGCAAACGTCAGAAACGTTGGCTGTTGCTTCGTGCCACCAAACATCACGGTGTTCATGCCATTCAACATCACCACCTGTACGTTTAAGCACGACGACTTTATTGATGGTTTTTACGTCTGGGTTGGTTAGTGCTTCATCCACGTTCTTTTTCAGTGGAACAGCGCGTCCGCCACGTACGCCTTCGTCTGCGGTGATCACGACTTTAGCGTCAGAGTCGATGATACGGCCGGATAGTGCTTCTGGTGAGAAACCGCCAAATACTACGGTGTGAACCGCACCAATACGGGTACAAGCGAGCATAGCCACAGCGGCTTCTGGCACCATTGGCATGTATAGACACACCACGTCTCCCTTGCGTACGCCTTGCTCTTTCAATGCGTTGGAGAATTTACACACTTCTTTGTGCAGTTCGTTGAAAGTGAGTGTTTTGTCGTCGGCTGGATCATCGCCTTCCCAAATGATGGCGACGTCGTCCCCGTGTTCTGCAAGATGACGGTCAATACAGTTAGCCGAGACGTTCAGTGTGCCATCTTCAAACCAGCGAATATCAACATGGCCAGTGTCGAAAGAAGTGCTTTTTACTTTGGTGAAAGGTTTGATCCAATCAACGATTTTGCCGTGTTCGTTCCAGAAGCCCTCTGGATCGGTTACCGACTGCTGATACATGGCTAAGTAAGTATCATTATCCGCGTGTGTATGAGTTTTAATATTTTCTTTTACCGGATAAACGTGGGCTTCGCTCATGGCTTCTCTCCTTGTGCCTTATTTCTCGGCCTTACACCAATCTAGATAAGATTTTGAATATATTTTTGTAGGGCTGTTTTTTGGTTCTAAATAACTTGGTCGTGGTAATGACGACGTTGTGCTTATAACTGTCAGTCACCGCGCGTATTTCCACAATTAGACTTTAGGATGAGAGTGATAGAAGCGCCGGGAAATCGCTGAAACAAAAGTATTTCTGGGAGCTAGGTCAACTGATTTTTATGTATACGGTGCGGTTAGGTTGGGTAAATCGCCTTTCGTTAAGCGGACAAAGACCAAAGCGGCAGAAATCGCGTCTTGCAAAGCGTCGTGTTTGTCTTGGATAGGAAGTTCGAGGTGTTTACAAATGGCATCCAGACTTAAGTCGAAATAGGCATTCGGCAAATGTCGTTCCAACTTATCGTGATAAATCTGACTGACCTCGATCAGTGGGTTAGGAAGTGGGAAGCCAAGTTGCCGCAGACAAGCAAGGTCTAAGATCTTTTTATCGTAACGAATGTGATAGCCCACAAGTGGTCGGTTGCCGATAAAGTCGAGCAGCTCGAGCAGCGCCTCTTTTTCACTGATGCCATCGACTAAGTCTTGGTGGCGAATTCGATGGATCTTGACCGAGCCAGAGTCGAGCGATTGTGGCGCGCGTAAGCGGACTTCAAATGGTTGACTGGTGATGATGCGGTTGTCGATGATCTTGGTGGCTGCAATAGTCACCAGCTCGGCGCGATTTGGGTCAAGGCTGGTGGTTTCGCAGTCAAGAGAGACGTATTCTGTTTTATCTGGCGTGCAAAACAGCGACTGATAAGGCGAACCTTTCAATTTGTAGTACCAGTATTTGCGTTGTAACCAGTTCATTGCTTACGCCTCTGTGATTTATGAAAATCAGGGTTAATCACGAATTTGATAATGGAAGCCTAAAAATTGCTTAAATTTCTTCACCACATGTAAGCTGTGGCGAAGCAAATCACGCTCAGTTCTATCCAGTTGTTTAATATCAATGTTATTCAACGCTTCTTGCTTTTTGAGTTGCTGATTAAGGCGAAGTTTAAAGAACAATTTCAGTGCTTCGTTGAGATTATCTGCTGTTTCGGGTTCTAAGATGCGCTTATTTCTCAGAGCTTCAATGCGTTCAAACGTGTTCTTCTCTTCAATGGCATACTCCAAAGACAAGGCGCGAATGCCGTGTACAATTGGGAAAATACCGCCGCGTTTAATGTCCAATCCGTTTTTAGCACTTTTTACGTTGCCAAATAGAGTTAGGGGCACCGAAAACTGCAAGGCAGGGCGAGTAAAGTCAGACAATATCAACATGCGATCTTTCATTGTGTCACGAAGATGCGCCGCAATTGGAGCCAGCAGCTCGCAATTCCCAGCAACAGCATGGGCGTCACTGAAAATGGCTAAGTCCATGATTTGTTCTGGTTCGGCTTTAGCTATCCAGTGGTTTAGGGTGCTTATCCATTCTTGCTGTGTTTTGACCCATTTCGGGTTGTTAACCATCACTTTACCCGGGCAAAGTGGATAACCGAGCTGTTGTAGGGTGTGTGTGAAGGATCGCATCACTTGTTCGCAATGAGGCCATTCCAAACCATCTTGAATAATCAGGGCATTGTCTTGATCGGTTTTGAGAATTTGCTCTCCTCGGCCTTCAGAGCCGAGTACGATCAAGCAACAATGGTCGTGCAAGGCTGGTGGTATCACTAACTCGAACGCTTTCTCGATAATTTGTTCGTTTACGGCTGAGATAAGCTCCATGATGAAGCGAGTGCGGATGCCGTTTTTCAATAAGCTCTCGACCAATTGACGTTGGCGGTTTGAGGCCAAAGCGAGCTCTTCCACGCTGCTTGCTCGAGCAATACTGAGCGTTAACACGTGAGAGTGGGTTGAGAACGCGCTAAGAATTTGGGTCATATCCAGCATGCCGACGGCTCTGTTGCCTTCACATACCATGAGGCGTTTCATTCTATTTCTGGTCATTGTGATCATGGCGTTGAATAGAAAGTCTCCATCATCAACGTGATAAACAGGAAAGCTCGCGATCTCACCCACTGGTGTGTCGAGCGCGCAACCATCTATCATCACAGAATGCAGCATATTAGTACGAGTCACTATTGCGTACGGGTGGGCTGATGGCCATTTTTCCAATCGTGGATCATCGCCATGGAGTTGAACCAATGCAGCGTCAATCCCATTTTCTTTTAAGGAACGTGTTACCTCGTTAATTGGTGTATTTGGTTCGAGGATCATCGGTGGGTGATAAATGCTGCGGTCAACTTTAGTGAGAATAAACTCCGCTAAGTTTTGCTGTTGATGGGCCGCTTCGATGAGCTCTTGCCGTTTCGATAAATTGTTATCGAAATAGGCTGCAAACTGGCCATTTTCGTTGTAAAGGGCAAGGAAAATTTCTTTCGGCAGTAGGTAAGAGAGCGTGTCCTCAAGCGCGATGTAGTGATGACGTACCTTGTCTTCAAGTAACGAGCGTACATCGAACATATCGTCGTTGGCATAATGTGCGAACACTTCCTGTTGATCGTTGGAGCGCTCTTCTACCGCGCCTTTGATCAGAATATGTAAGTGGGGGTTCTTCTGTCCGCAGGATAAAATAACATCTCGAGCTCGATAGTAGGCGACGTCCAGAGACGATCGCAGTCGCGTTTGTTGTGCTTCAGTTAAGCGATCGAACGGTGGAGATTGCATGTTAAATTTGTCAGGCATGAGAACACCCAATAATGATGGAAGGAACACTCTCTAAGTCTGACAAATTTCTTACCGGAAGCCAGACGACTTTGGTCTAAATTACGATGTTTTCGCTTGAAGATGCCAAATGTCGCAAAGTTAGTATTCCATCGAGGAAACGATAAGTTTCTTATTCTTCCCTTTTTATAATACGCATGGCGATCCATAATTCCCGGCTCGAACGTTGGTGTTCCCGTTTTAGGATATTAGTAATGTTGAAACCTTCTCCGTATGGCTGGATTTCCCAGTACTTTCTCGGATTCTTCTTTGCGTATGGCGTGTATCTGCCATTTTGGTCACTTTGGTTTAAGGATCAGGGCGTATCTTCGACAGATATCGGTTTGCTGGTCGGGTTAGGCCTTGCGACACGTTGTGTTGCCAATATCGTGATCACCCCACGAGTACACAAAGTCGAACATCTTATGCCTGCTTTACGTTGGTTGAGTTTCGCTGCCCTCCTTTTTGTTGGATTTCACTTTTTTACGGGTGGTAGCTTTTGGTTAATGGCACTAGCGACAGTGTTGTTCAATCTTTGTTGTGGACCGATTATTCCGTTGTCGGACGCGATGGCAAATTACTACGCTCGCCTGAAAATGCTCGATTATGGCCGCACGCGGCTATGGGGTTCGATCGCCTTTATCGCAGGCTCGACGGCAGTGGGCTACCTGGTGGCTGAATTTGGCTCCGATATGATCTTGTACACTGCGATGTTCGGCGTGTTTATCTCGTTGCTGTTTGCTATGCGACCGACTAACCCAATGCCTGTAACGCACGGTGGGCAAAGCGCAGAACGTCCAAAGCTGACCGCTCTTTTGACCGACAAGCCGATACTAAAATTCTTAGTGTTGGTGTCACTAATTCAGGGCAGTCATGCGGCTTACTACGGCTTTAGTGCGATTCACTGGAAGGCCGCTGGTCACTCGGAAGATGTCATTGGCTACTTGTGGAGCTTAGGAGTGGCCGCAGAAGTGGCAGTGTTTGCATTGAGTAAGCGCTTATTCGTAGGTTGGTCAATACGCGCGCTGTTTATTGCTGCTGCCGTTGGTGTAATGATGCGTTGGGGTATTACGGCGTCGACAACATCAATTATTGCTTTGGTGGTTGTTCAACTATTGCATGGTGTGACTTTCGCTACCGCACACATTGCCGCGATCCAATATATCCAAAACTCCGAAGAAAATAAGATCGTAGCGTTGCAAGCGTTGTATAACGCGATTCCGTTGGGCGCATTTATCGCGTTAATGACCGTATTGAGTGGCTGGGGTTATGAGCACTGGGGACCGCTTGTGTTCTGGGGCATGGCCGCGATGGGGTTATTGGCTCTGTTCATCAAGCTTGATTCGCAAGACCCACATCAGGTGGTTGATGTATCAGACAAGCCACTTGAAACACAGAATTAGACTTATGTAACAAAGGTTAAAAACTAAGCTTTGTCTCCGTTATCAAAGCAGTGTTAAATGAAACCTCTCCCTCATGGAGAGGTTTTTTTATTCTCTTGCTTTAAAAGTAGCAAGAAAGGCAAGAAAGGATATCGGATGCAAGGATGGCTGGTGGTTCCCGTTTCTTTAGCGTATTTGGGAGCTTTATTTATCATCGCGTGGTACGGCGACATTCAGAAAAGGTGGCTAGCGCGCTGGCGGCCTTGGATTTATAGCCTTTCCATTGCGGTGTACTGTACATCATGGACCTTCTACGGCACGGTCGGGCAGGCCAGCAGTAATCCTTGGTCTTTCTTGCCCATCTATATTGCTCCCATTTTAGTGTTTACCATCGGATGGCGCGTTTTAGCTCGGCTTATTTTGATTGCTAAACGGGAACACATCACGTCGATTGCTGACTTTATCGGAGCACGCTACGGTAAATCCCAAGGTTTGGCCGTGGTTGTTACGCTCATAGCGGTTGCGGGAATTTTGCCGTACATCGCTTTACAGCTGCGTGGTATCACTATGGGGCTTGAAATCATTGCACCAGAGCTGGCTACTGATTTTGGTTATCAAAACGATAGCGTGTCGTGGTTTGTTGTGGTCGCATTGGCGATTTTTACGATGCTATTCGGTACCCGCCACATTGATAACACGGAACACCATCGTGGGATGATGATGGCAATTGCCTTCGAATCCATTATCAAACTGCTGGCTTTTTTAGTGGTTGGTGTCTTCATTGTTTGGTTGGCGATGAACACCGAGAATTTGAGCTTACTTGATGTTGCCGCACAGACGTATCAGTCACCAAATATCCCGACTATATTGATTCATACTGTACTGACCATGCTGGCGATCGTTTGCCTTCCGCGACAATTCCATACGATGGTGGTGGAAAATGAACGTGCTCAAGATTTGCACGTGGCTCGTTGGTTGTTCCCCATTTATCTGATCTTAATGGGGATTTTTGTTTTACCTATTGCGTGGGTAGGGCAAGGTCTCTTGAGTGGCGCTTCGCCTGATACTTATGTCATCAGTGTGCCGATGTCGGTAGGGGCGAGTGAAATCGCCTTACTTGCGTTTCTAGGCGGTACTTCAGCGGCAAGTGGCATGGTTATCGTATCGACGATTGCCTTAGCGATCATGGTCTCGAATGACTTGGTTATGCCATTGCTATTGCGTCGCATGCGACTGACGCAGCGTAACCATCACCATTTTTCTGAATTATTACTGCGGATCCGCCGTGGTTTGATTTTAGTTTTGTTGATTGGCGCGTGGTGTTTCTATCAAGCGTTGGACACCATTCATTCACTTTCTGCTATCGGCTTTCTCTCGTTCGCGGCTATCACGCAATTCGCTCCTGCGCTGGTTGGCGGTATGTATTGGCGTCAAGGGAATAAGAAAGGTGTGTATGTTGGCCTCGCGGTGGGTTTTGCTACCTGGTTGATTACGTTAATGAGCCAAACAGACATGCTTGCCGGAGACGCCAGCAATAACTTCCTGATCTGGTTGATTACGCCACCAGAGGTATTGGCTAGTTTTGATATCGCGATTTCAGATTGGGGGATGATCCTCAGCGTGGTCGCTAATGCAGTGTGTTTTGTTGTGGTTTCTATGGCTACCCGACCAAGCCTAAGTGAGCGCTTACAATCGGCATCATTCGTTGGTACACCGTTGCCTGAAAGCGAAAATATGAGTCTGTACCAGAGCCGCGTTACGGTTGCAGAACTGGAAATGCTAGCGTCCAGATTTGTAGGACGAACGCGAGTTAAAGCGGCGTTTCAAGCCTACTGGAGCCAGCAACGAGAAGAGTTGATGCCGAATCAACAAGCGCCATCTTCTCTGATTCGGCATACGGAGCGTGTGCTAGCAGGGGTATTTGGTGCATCTTCTGCTAAGTTAGTGCTTACTTCCGCTCTGCAAGGAAGAAACATGCAGCTTGAAGAGGTGGCGACTATCGTCGATGAAGCCTCTGAACTGTACGATTTTAGTCGGGGTTTACTCCAAGGCGCGATTGAGCATATTGGACAAGGTATTGCGGTCGTCGATAAGCAACTACGCTTGGTTGCGTGGAACCAACGCTATTTAGAACTCTTTGAATTTCCGCCAGGCCTGATTCAAGTAGGTCGACCGATTGCGGATGTGATTCGGCACAATGCAGAGCAGGGGTTGTGTGGCCCTGGTGACCCTGATGACCACGTCCGTCGCCGTGTTTATCACCTCGAGCAAGGGACTCGGCACACCTCTTCTCGGGTTCGTCCCGATGGTCGCGTGATAGAGGTGCAAGGTAACCCAATGCCAGGTGGTGGCTTTGTGATGAGCTTTACCGACATCACCGTATTCCGTGATGCAGAGCAAGCACTGAAAGACGCCAACGAGACATTGGAAGAAAGGGTACGTCTGCGGACTCGAGAATTAGAACAACTTAACAAGCAGCTGGTGGAAGCGACGCAGCGCTCGGATTTGGAATCGAAGTCCAAATCACGGTTCTTGGCGGCAGTAAGCCATGACTTGATGCAACCGCTCAACGCGGCGCGTCTATTCGCATCTTCACTATCGGAAGTCGCCAAAGACAGCGAAGCCAAAAAGCTGTCAGCACACATTGAAAGTGCTTTAGAGGCTGCCGAAGACTTAATTGGAGATTTGCTGGATATCTCGCGTTTGGAATCGGGCAAGTTGGAAGTCAACGTGCATGGCTTTGCGTTAAATGATGTGTTATCGAATTTGAATGCTGAGTTTAGTGCGTTAGCCAAACAGCAAGGTATAGAGTTCACCATGATTCCGTCCTCACTCATGGTTAAGTCGGATCCCAAACTGCTGCGCCGTGTGGTGCAAAACTTCCTGACCAATGCGTTTCGTTATAACCCGAATGGCAAAGTCGCACTCGGTGTTCGCCGCGTGAAAGGGCGAGTGCGTATTGATGTATGGGATAATGGAGTGGGGATTGAAGAAGAGAAGCAGCAAGAGATTTTTGAAGAGTTTAATCGCGGAACTCAAGTTCGTTCCGACCAAGGTCTCGGACTTGGTTTGGCGATTTCGAAAGGAATTGCTCAGGTACTTGGGCATGAAATTTCGATGCGCTCTTGGGTTGGAAAAGGCAGTGTTTTTTCCATCACCCTAGATAAAGCTGATCATGTTCAGCCTCATCCAGTTCACGTGGCGATGAATAAGCAATCTGAACTTGGTCATCTGAGAATCCTTTGTGTCGATAATGAGCCTGACATTCTAGTCGGCATGGAAAACTTACTTTCCCGATGGGGTTGCGATACACGAGTTGCGATTGATTTAGTTGAAAGTCTACAAGCGCTTGAGGATGGTTGGATTCCGGATGTAATTTTCTCCGATTACCGACTTGATGATGGTCGTACTGGTTTAGAAGTGCTACAGCAATGCCGCCTGAGATTAGGCCACAGCTTTGAAGGCGTCATCATCAGTGCAGATCGTACCGATGATATGCTTGATGGCATCAAAGCAAATGGGTTCAGCTTTATTGCTAAGCCAGTTAAGCCGCTTAAGCTGCGTTCGGTGCTCAATCGAGTCGCTTAGGATTGGAGTGTTTGAAAAATCGCTATAAAAAGAGACCTCCGAATGGAGGTCTCGATGTTTGTAATCTTAGTTGATAGGCTGAGTTTGCCGCTTATTCTGCGACGCCGCCTTGAGTCAGTTTGGCTGGATTAAGCAATCGCTCTAGTGTGGCTCTATCCAAATCCGTTTCTTCTTCCGCGACATCAATAATCGCGCGTCCCTGTTTGTAGGCTTTTTTCGCGACTTCTGCCGCTTTTAGGTAGCCAATGACCGGGTTGAGAGCCGTGACCAAAATAGGGTTTTTGGCGAGTGCTATATCCAAGTTATCTTGGCGAACTTCAAACGTCGCAATGGCTTTGTCAGCTAAAGCGGTTGCGCTGTTAGAGAGTAACTCGATGCTCTCCAATACGTTATGAGCAATAACTGGCAGCATGACGTTAAGCTGGAAGTTGCCCGCTTGGCCTGCGACGGTAATGGTGGTGTCATTACCAATGACTTGCGCTGATGCCATAGCTGCGGCTTCTGGGATCACAGGATTTACTTTGCCAGGCATGATGGAAGAACCCGGTTGCAAGCCTTGTAATTCAATTTCACCTAAACCAGCCAATGGGCCTGAATTCATCCAACGAAGATCGTTTGCGATCTTCATGATCGCAACTGCTGCTGTTTTGAGCTGTCCCGACAGAGCGACGATCGCATCTTGACTGCTTAAATTGAAAAAGAAGTTATCACTGGCCGTGAACTGAATACGAGTTGACTGGGTTAGGTTGCTAGCGAATAAGTCCGCAAAGCGTGGATCGGCATTGATCCCCGTTCCAACTGCCGTACCACCTTGGGCTAAGGCTTTTACAGCAGGAAGTGCTTGTTCAATCGCTTGTTTTGCGTGCTCGATTTGGAACTGCCAACCGCCAAGTTCTTGAGCAAAGGTAATTGGCATCGCATCCATTAAGTGGGTGCGACCGGTTTTTACAACATCTTTCAATGCTTGTTGCTTAGACTCTAGTGTTTGGCTTAGGTGTGACAGGGCCGGGAAGAGCTGTTTTTCAATGGCTAATGCTGCGCTAACTTGAATGGCCGTCGGTACCACATCGTTGCTGCTTTGTCCCATGTTGACGTGATCATTAGGGCTGACAGTGCCGCCTAGATGCTGGGAGGCCAGTGTTGCAATTACTTCATTCGCATTCATATTTGAGCTAGTGCCTGATCCTGTTTGGAACACGTCAATTGGGAATTGCTCAATATGATTGCCTTCGATAATTGCTTGAGCTGCGTCAGCAATCGCGTTGGCAATATCTCCTTCAAGCAGCCCTAGCTGTGCGTTGGTGAGTGCCGCAGTCTGCTTGATGTGTGCTAACGCTTTGATAAAACCAGATGGCATTTTATGTTGACTGAATGAGAAGTTATCGACGGCGCGTTGAGTCTGGGCTTGGTAGAGAGCATCTGCAGGGACAGTAACTTCGCCCATACTGTCAGTTTCTATGCGGAATTCGGTGCTCATGGTAGGGATCCTTTTGGTTAATCGAGTGAGATTTGAATCAGGCGTAATTGTTGTTGTAGTGCGAGAAATTTCACGTCGCCTTGTTCAAACTGGTAGTAATAGCGTTTGAGGCAGAATAATGGCGTATGGATAGAATCGAGACAGACACGACGGAAGATGCGACTGCGAGTTGAGTCTTGAATTGCGTCTAGTAAATGGAAATAAACCTGACGTAAAAACAGCTCACACAACAATAGATTTTCTTCATCGGCATCGTGTTCATAACAAGAAGACAACACCATTCCCCAATGAATATAGTCATGAATCACGTCTGGCTCAAAGCCATGTGGTGCGGCGAGAAGGAATCTATCTTGGGCTTTAAAAAATGCGTTAAAGATGTCCCGTTTGTTGTCCATAACCACCTCTCATTAAATGTAATGATAATTATTATCAATTAAATTGTGGGTTGGCAACCCTTTTTAGAGTAAGAGGTTGTTGAAGAAAGACTTACGGAAACAAAAGCCGACGCAAAGGCGTCGGCTGAGTAGGAATTCATTTATGCTGAGTGAAACTAAGTCACTGTCGTTTGAATACCGGTGAATTAGCTTGTCGCCGTTATTCAGTAAATAAGGTTTCGTACTTCACAAATGCGGTTTGTGTTTCACCATAATACAGTGTGCCGCCTGATTGAATGACGACTCTTAACCAGCTTTCTGCAGATGCAGGCTTTGGTAAGGTGATGTACCAGCTTTGGCCTGCTTGATCGGCGGGCTTCATATCAATCGGTTGAGCGTTTTTCTCTTTGTCACTCACAATAGAAACTTTAACCCCTTCGAGTGGGTAAGCGGCGTTGAGTGACAATTCTAAGTTATTTTTAGTGAGTTTTTCAGAGCGAAATTTCACTTTAAAATCGCCATTTTCCATATCACACAGACCACTGGTGTAACGACAATTAGACTTACTCGCGAGTTTGTAAGTTTCCCCTTCTTGCGCCGCGTGGGGTTTCTCGCTGAGGGCCATATCGGTACCGAAGTAAGCGATCAAAGAGAGAACTGGCGCAATCAGTAGAGCGAGAATAAAGTGCTTGTTTTTGAACATCTTGGCTTCCTTGCAACGACATACTGCGAATATGGTAACTGAAAAGTGAGAATAAAAAAGCCCCGGACGGCTGGTTCCAAACGGGGCTTTTGTGGTTTTGATTAGTTTTTAGTGATCCACTGCACTACCAGCACCTACTGGCACGCGAACGTGTTCGACTAGGTCTTTTACTTCTTGTGGCGTTTCTGCTGTTACTTTGGAGACAGCGAATGCGACGATGAAGTTAAATAGTGCGCCAATAGCACCAAACGCGTTTGGCTCAATACCCAGGAACCAGTTTGTTCCCCAGCTTTCTAGATATTTCCAATCAGCAACGAAAAGGATGCCTTTGTGTTGGAATACGTAGAACAGCGTAATACTGATACCTGCAATCATACCGGCGATTGCGCCTTCTTTGTTGATGCTCTTGCTGAAGATGCCCATCATCAATGCAGGGAAGATGGATGAAGCGGCAAGACCAAAGGCGAGTGCTACCGTACCTGCGGCAAATCCAGGCGGATTTAAACCGAGATAGCCTGCGGCTGCTATCGCTACTGCCATTGATATTCGACTAGCAAGTAGCTCTTTTTTCTCGGATATGTTCGGATTGATAACCCCTTTGATTAAGTCATGGGAAATAGCTGAAGAAATGGCGAGTAGTAAACCTGCTGCGGTAGATAGTGCAGCTGCAAGACCACCTGCTGCCACAAGTGCGATCACCCAGTTTGGTAGTTTAGCGATCTCTGGGTTAGCCAATACCATGATGTCGTTATCAACGCGCAGTTCGTTGGTGGACGCATCTGAAGTGTATTGGATATTGCCATCGCCATTTTTATCGTCAAAACCGAGTAGTCCAGTTGTTTCCCAGTTTTTGAACCACGCAGGACGCTCGTCATACGCTAGGTGCTGACCCGGAGCTGGATTTACCGTATTCATTAGGTTGAGACGAGCCATCGCTGATACCGCTGGTGCTGTAGTGTAAAGGATTGCGATGAAGATCAGAGCCCAGCCTGCTGATGTACGTGCGTCGCGAACCTTCGGCACGGTAAAGAAACGGATAATTACGTGTGGTAGACCGGCAGTACCAATCATCAGTGACATGGTGTAGACAAACATATTAAGTGTGTCGCCACGTACTTGGGTCGTGTATTCACTGAATCCGAGTTCGGTCACAACTTGGTCAAGCCGATCGAGTAGATAGACATCGGTACCAGCCATGGTACTCCCCAGACCAATTTGTGGGATTGGGTTACCAGTGAGTTGCAGAGAGATAAAGATTGCAGGGATAGTGTAAGCAAGAATGAGTACGCAATATTGAGCAATCTGCGTGTAAGTGATGCCTTTCATGCCGCCAAGAACCGCGTACATGAAAACGATACACATACCAATTAATAGGCCGGTGGAGTAATCCACTTCTAAGAAGCGACCAAACGCAACGCCCACGCCTTTCATCTGACCGATAACATAAGTCACTGATGCGATGATAAGACAAACAACCGCTACGATACGTGCTGTGTTGGAGTAAAAGCGTTCACCAACAAACTCTGGCACCGTAAACTTACCAAATTTGCGTAGGTAAGGCGCTAGCAACAGCGCAAGCAGAACGTAGCCACCAGTCCAACCCATTAGAAATACTGAGCCGCCATAGCCCATGAAGGCAATTAAGCCTGCCATTGAGATAAACGACGCTGCGGACATCCAATCGGCTGCGGTTGCCATACCGTTTGCAATCGGGTTTACACCGCCACCAGCAACATAAAACTCTTTGGTTGATCCGGCGCGAGCCCAAATAGCAATCCCGATGTACAGGATGAACGTGGCGCCAACGACCAGGTAGGTAATAGTTTTCAAATCCATCTGAGTGACTCCTTATTCGTCCACGCCGAATTCACGGTCAATTTGGCGCATCTTCCATGCGTAATAGAAAATAATTCCTAGGAACGCATAGATGGAGCCTTGTTGAGCAAACCAGAAACCGAGTTTGTAACCGCCTAGTTGAAATTGATTTAGTACGTCGACAAATAAAATGCCGCAGCCGAAAGACACGACGAACCAGATGACCATTAGGCCGATCATGAGCTTCACGTTTTTGTCCCAATAGGCTTTGGCTCTTTCTTCGCTTTCAAATGCCATTGCCGTCTCCTTACGATTGGTATTGTTGTTAATGAAATGTTTCAATATGTACATTAGCAAGGTGTTGGCAATAACTCTTTTCAACTTTAGTCGGGGTGTTAAAAATGAAGAACCCCCATATTATGGGCTTTTGCAGCGAACAAAGGGGCAAAACGTTATGTTAATAAACTGTTAAGTTAGCCAAAGGTCTAAAGGTTGATTGGATAAACAGGCATGATTAAGACGGGCCATTAATCTTTTCTTCATTGAACTTGGAGATGCTGTGTAAGTATTGGTGGTGATCTTGTGGCTCTTAAAGAGAGAAGGCGTAGATAAGAAAGCTCACAAGTAATTTATTTACATAAAGTTTTCGCATCAAATCACCGTTTTAACGCACAATAAAGTAATATAACTGAGTCATTCTCGTACAACCTCGCATTTTGAGACGGTGTAAAGGGGAGGCAGATTAGGGCATTACCTCATTAACGAAGTAGCCTTGCTCATCACAATTATTATCGTTTTTCATTAAGGGAGGGTGAGAATGGACGCAGACACCATTAACAGTTTTTTTCTAATAGGTGCGTTGTTAATCGCACTTAGCGTTCTTTTAAGCCCAGTGTCTTCTAAGTTGGGAATCCCAATTCTTTTGGTATTTTTAGCCGTTGGAATGCTAGCGGGGGAAGACGGCTTAGGCGGCATTTTATTCGATAACTTTTCGATCGCTTATTTGGTTAGTAACCTCGCATTAGCCATCATTTTGCTTGATGGTGGGATGAGAACGCGGGTCGCCAGCTTTAGGGTTGCGTTATGGCCCTCGGTCTCTTTGGCGACATTTGGCGTTGCGATCACCACCATTTTAACCGGGCTGATGGCAACGTGGTTATTCGACTTAGATTTATTGCAAGGCATATTGGTTGGTGCGATTGTTGGTTCCACCGATGCTGCCGCGGTCTTCTCTCTACTCAAAGGTCGTAGCCTGAACGAACGTGTTGGTTCAACGCTGGAAATTGAATCCGGCACCAATGACCCAATGGCGGTGTTTCTGACCGTAACTCTGATTGCTATTTTAGCGAACCCTGGCGCAGATTTAAGTGCGGGCTTTTTGGCGTTCAGTTTTCTTAAGCAGTTTGGTATTGGCGCGTTACTTGGCTTCGCTGGTGGCTGGATCTTATGGAAAGTTATCAATCGCAATCAATTACCAGATGGGCTGTATTCTATTTTAACGGTCAGTGGTGGCTTGCTTATTTTCGCTTTATCTAACACTTTGGGTGGCAGTGGTATTTTGTCGATTTACCTTGTTGGTCTTTTATTAGGTAACCGTCCAACACGCAGCCGCCACTCTATTCTTCATGTTTTAGATGGTATGACGTGGCTAGCTCAAATTGGTATGTTCTTGGTGCTTGGTTTGTTGGTTACGCCATCCAATTTACTCTCTATTGCGTTGCCAGGTCTTGCGCTTGCTTTCGGGATGATTTTGTTTGCCCGACCAATCTCAGTTTGGATTGGTTTACTGCCATTCAAGAGTTTCACGCCACGTGAAAAGTGGTTTGTCTCTTGGGTAGGACTGCGTGGTGCTGTACCTATCATCCTCGCGGTATTTCCGATGATGGCAGGGTTGCCAGATGCTCAACTGTACTTCAATTTGGCATTCTTTGTAGTAATGGTGTCTTTGATAGTACAAGGGGGCACGTTGACTAAGGCGATGTCTCTTGCAAAGGTCGAGCTACCTTCTAAGCCTGAGCCAATTTCGCGTACGGGTGTAGAGATTTACCCGACCAGTGAGTGGGAGCTGTTTATCTATAGACTTAAAGCAGATAAATGGTGCATTGGTGAGCCATTACGTAGTCTTTCGATGCCGGAAGGAACGCGTATCGCCGCTGTATTTCGCAGTAAAGAGCTATTGCACCCATCCGGCAGTACGCGTCTTGAGGAAGATGATACCTTGTGTGTATTAGCACAAGAAAAGGATTTAGATGCACTGAGCTTACTGTTTAGTGAAGCCCCAGAGAAAGCGTCGCTAGCGCGATTCTTCGGTGACTTCTTCCTCGATATTGAAGTGAAGCTTGCCGATATTGCCGTGATGTATGGTTTGAATCTGGGGGATGAACCGCTGGATAAAAGTTTGAGAAACCTTGTCGAAGAGCAATTAGGTAGCACGCCAGTATTGGGAGACCATTTCGAGTGGCAAGGTTTGCATTGGATCGTCGCTGATGTTGTTGATCAGCAGGTCACTAAAGTCGGTATCCGATTGCCAAACGAAAAAAGTAAGTCTGACGATAAGATGTCAATCTAGTCGCTCATTTCCGTCAGCATAATCACGGCTTGCGTGCGGTTCTTTACACCGAGCTTACGGAAAATCGCTGTCATGTGCGCTTTTATGGTGGCTTCTGAAACATTCAATTCGTAAGCGATTTGCTTGTTCAGCAAGCCATCGGACAACATTCCCAACACTTTATATTGCTGCGGTGTTAGCGCAGCAATCTTTTCCGCTAAGTCATTACATGCCGCGTTATTGGTGATCAACCCTTCAGGGAAGTATGGGTCGCCATTCAGCACTTGATTGAGCGCGTTCACTAATTCGCGCATGTCGCTGGACTTGGGAATAAAACCAAATGCACCATGGCTTTTCACCTGCGTCACGATCGCCGGCTCTTCACTCGCTGAAACGACGACGATAGGTAAATCTGGATGCTCTGCTCGCAAATGAATCAAGCCAGACATACCATTTGCTCCTGGCATTTTGAGATCCAATAGCACTAAATCTGGCTCTTCCTCTCGCTCCAACAAAGCCAGAAGTGCGTCGAGTGAGTCCGCTTCCAGCAAATTTGCACCACTAATAGCCATGTGGATAGATTGAAACAAGGCATTCCGGAAGAGTGGGTGATCATCTGCAATAATGATGGTGTAGGTCGAATCCATGACGTTAAACACTTTTGACTATTTCGTTAAATTTATTATTGTCCAGCTTTGAGAGAGTGGACAATATTTATTCGCTAAAAGTCTGAACCAAATCGACTTTTATTAGGAAAATTGCATATAAACGCAATGTTCTTATTCAAATCTGAGCAACAAAAAAAGCCAGTGGACATCACTGGCGTTTGAATATCTGGTTATCAGAACTGCTTGATATGCTCTAAGAAAGGCTCGGCTTGCATAAAGCCCGTCAAACGAGCGTTTGAAACGTGTTCACCACTGGCATCCCAAAACTCAATTGTTGGTAAACCAAGCACACTCATGTGCTTCAGTAGTTCGATGTCTTGCACTTGGTTTTTGGTCACGTCCGCTTGCAGAAGAACGAAGTCTTGCAGTTTGGCTTCGACGCTTGGGTCATGGAAGGTGTACTTTTCAAACTCTTTACATGCTACACACCAATCGGCGTAGAAATCGAGCATGACGGGTTTACCTGCCGCTTTCGCAAGTGCCAGTTGTTCTTCAAGATCCGCCACGTTAGCAATGCGAGTAAAGCTAACAGTGGCTTGCTGAGTTTGTGTTGTGCTGTTGCCAAACCAGTAATTTAAGATAGGTTGTGCTGAGGCTAGCAAACCTAAGACGGCGATTATGCCCACGGCACTTTGTTTCCAGCCACCAAACTCTAGACTGTTTTTGATGTGGTATAGCCAACCAAAAGCAGCAATACCCAGTGCTGACCACAGAATCGTTGACCACATTTCTGGCATGATGCGTTCTAGTAAGAAGATAGGTGCGGCAAGCAGAATAAAGCCGAACAGCGTTTTCACGCGGTCCATCCAACCGCCGGCTTTTGGTAGCAACTTGTTGCCAAATACCGCTACAAGGATCAACGGAATACCCATGCCCATCGCCAGCGCGTATAACGCGATACCACCGGTAAGCAAATCGCCGCTTTGTGCAACGTAAAGTAGCGCACCAGACAGAGGTGCCGTGGTACAAGGAGAACAAACCAAGCCAGATATTGCCCCCATTGCAAACACGCCAGCACTGCTGCCGCCTTGCTGTTTGTTGCTGAGGTTGTTTAACCACGTTTGAACGCTGCTTGGTAGCTGCAATGAGTACAGACCAAACATAGACAAAGCGAGTGCGATGAACAGTACGCTCAAACCAATCAGCACATAAGGGTGTTGCATTGCCGCTTGGAACTGCATACCTGCAGATGCCACCACAAGGCCGAGTAGGGTGTAAGTCAGTGCCATGCCTTGCACGTAGACGAATGACAAGCCTAGCGCGCGGCGTTGGCTTAGCTTGCCACTGCCAAGCACTATGCTGGTCAGAATTGGGTACATCGGCAGCACACAAGGTGTAAACGCCAAGCCCACACCAAGCGCCAAGAACAGAAGTGGTGTCCACCAGTTATCAGCAAGGTTGGCAGCAAGGCTATCTTGCTGTGTTACTGGCACTGATGATGTGTCACCAGACGTAGATGATTGCACCGCTGGTGGCGTTGCTGTTGGTGCCTGTTCTGCTTTTGATGCAGTTGTCGCCGTTGTTGAATCTGAGTTCGACGAAGTAAACGCGCTGATAGGAATCACGCGAGTTTCTGGCGGGTAACAGAAGCCTGCTTTCGCACAACCTTGGTATTGCACCACCACGCGCGCACCGTCTTGCCAATCATACATTGGTACGTTAACGAAGAGAGGTTGCGTATAGATATGCACGTCACCAAAGAATTCATCTTTATGCGGTGTGCCGTCTTCCATTTGCAGTTCGCCTAGCGATACTTTCTCACCAGCTACAGACAAGCGCTCTTGATATAGGTAGTACCCGTCACGTACCTGCCAATCGAGCATCAATTTGTCATCTTGCTGGTAGAAGTTAAATGGAAACGCCTGATCAACCGGAACAAAGCTGTCGCTGCTGCTACCAAAACTGTTGTTCTGGCTACTGTTAAACTGGTCTTTGCCAAATAAAGCTAAAGACGGAGTGGAAAAGGTAATGAGCCCTAAGAGTAAAACGGAAAGTAATGCGCGCATAAAAGAGTCAATTCATCTTAGATAATTGCCGTTAGTGTAACTCAATCAGACCCGGAGGCGAGTCAATAAGTTTCATGAAAATGAAGATTTATTGAGCATAAATCAAGACAACAGGCAATAAAAAAGGGAGCCGAAGCTCCCCGAGTAAGACTCTGTTTCTACTAGATCAGTAGACCACCGAATGCGAAGCCAAGTGCTACCGCAGAAGCGATGGTTACCACACCAGGTACAAAGAATGGGTGGTTGAATACGTACTTACCGATACGAGTTGAGCCCGTGTCGTCCATCTCAACCGCTGCTAGAAGCGTTGGGTAAGTTGGCAGCACGAATAGCGCACTTACTGCTGCGAAAGATGCAACTGCGGTAAGTGGTGCAACACCGATTGCTAGTGCTGCTGGCATCAGCGCAACAGTGGTTGCACCTTGTGAGTAAAGCAGCATTGAAGCGAAGAATAGAACAAGTGCTAGCATCCATGGGTAGTCTGCTAGTAGCGCACCCGCAACTTCTTTGATGCCGTCAACGTGCGCGTTAACGAACGTAGAACCTAGCCATGCCACACCAAGAACACACACACACGCTGTCATACCAGAGCGGAATGTTGCTGCGGCTGGGATTTTGCCAGCATCGATTTTACAGCTCATTACGATAGCTGCCGCAGCTGCGAGCATTACCGTCATGATAGCTTCGTTACGGCCTAGAGCAGGGTTCTCGATAAGACCCACAGAGCCAGAAATTGCTGCTGCGTAACACACGACAAATGCGATTGCGCCTAGGAAGATGAAGGTTGCTTTCTTCGCTGTTGGTAGGATTTCGCGTTTTGCTTCTGTATTTAGCTTGATTAAGCCTTTTTCTAGACGCTCTTGGTATTCAGCATCGTCTTTTAGCTCACAGCCCATGAAGTTCGCCACGAACGCACCGATCATGCACGCGATGAACGTCGTTGGGATACAGATTGCTAGTAGTGTTAGGTAGTCAACGCCAAATGGGTGCAGCATTGCCGCGAACGCGACAACAGCCGCTGAGATTGGTGATGCGGTGATAGCGATTTGCGATGCTACGACCGCGATAGACAGTGGACGAGAAGGGCGCACGCCTTGGCCTTTCGCTACTTCTGAAATCACTGGCAAAGTAGAGAATGCCGTGTGGCCAGTACCCGCCATTAATGTCATTAGGTAAGTTACGATAGGCGCATAAAAGGTGATGCGCTCAGGATGCTTGCGCAAAAAGTTTTCAGCAACTTGCACCATCCAGTCTAAACCACCAGCTACTTGCATTGCTGCGATAGCGGTGATTACAGACATGATGATCAAAATTACGTCAACGGGAATGTAAGCTTGGCTTGTTGGTACGCCCAAGATCAAAGACAACGCAATGACCCCAGCACCACCGGCAAAACCAATGCCGATACCACCGATTCTTGCCCCCAAATAGATGAAGAGCAGAACCACGAAGAGTTCGACCATGACCATATTGATACCTCTTTAGTTTTTTATTTGATTCTGATTTTTTGAACACTCAGGAACAGGAGTAAATGCTCAGAGAATGAGAACCTAGTGGTTTAGCGGCAATAAAAGCATATAAAAAATGTGGTTAACCGTATGAGAGCCTAAAAAAGGGGCCTGAGTGGCCCCCTTCGGATTCGTTATTACTCGTAACGTTTTGCTTTGTAAGTAGGATGCATGAAGTTTTCTACTGACAAGATTTCATCAAGCTCCTCTGCTGTAAGCAGACCGCGCTCTAGCACGACTTCACGAACACTCTTACCAGTTTCTGCACAAATCTTACCTACGATGTCACCTTCGTGGTGGCCGATGTATGGGTTTAGGTAAGTGACGATACCGATAGAGTTGTAAACGTAGTTTTCGCAAACTTCTTTGTTCACAGTGATGCCGTCGATACATTTATCACGTAGGTTCACACACGCGTTGTGTAGTAGAGAGATAGACTCAAACACACTTTGTGCGATCACAGGTTCCATAACGTTTAGCTGTAGCTGACCGCCTTCTGCTGCGAAAGAAACCGTGTTGTCGTTACCGAGAACTTTGAAGCAAACTTGGTTTACTACTTCTGGGATAACTGGGTTTACTTTAGCTGGCATGATTGAAGAGCCTGCTTGCATTTCAGGTAGGTTCAATTCATTTAGACCCGCACGAGGACCAGAAGAAAGTAGACGAAGGTCGTTACAGATCTTCGATAGTTTCACTGCTAGGCGTTTTAGCGCGCCGTGAGTCATTACGTATGCACCACAGTCAGACGTTGCTTCGATAAGGTCTTCTGCTGCAACAACGTCAAGGCCTGTTACTTCCGCTAGGTGTTTTACTGCAAGCGCTTGGTAGCCAGTTGGTGTATTTAGACCAGTACCGATTGCGGTTGCGCCTAGGTTGATTTCTAGGAGGAGTTTAGATGTGTAATCTAGAGCACGAATCTCTTCGTTTAGTGTTACCGCCCATGCATGGAACTCTTGACCTACTGTCATTGGTACTGCGTCTTGAAGCTGAGTACGGCCCATTTTCAGTACATCTTTAAACTCAACGGCTTTAAGTTCGAATGCGCCTTTTAGGTACTCAATTGCTTCCATTAGCTTGTGTACGCTGTTGTATACCGCAATACGGAAACCTGTTGGGTACGCACAGTTGGTTGATTGGCTCTTGTTTACATGGTCATTTGGGTTAACAAATTCGTATTGGCCTTTCTCTTTACCCATCAACTCAAGCGCAACGTTTGCGATCACTTCGTTCGTGTTCATGTTAACTGAAGTGCCTGCACCGCCTTGGAATACGTCTGATGGGAACTGATCCATACACTTGCCAGTTTCTAGGATCAAATCACACGCTTCGATGATGTAGTTTGCAACGTCTTTTGGAATAGCGCCAAGTTCTTTGTTTGCTAACGCTGCTGCTTTTTTGGTCATTACCATGCCGCGTACAAATTCTGGTACGTCAGAGATGGTCATATTGGAGATGTTGAAGTTCTCGATCGCACGTAGCGTATGAATACCGTAGTACGCATCTGCAGGGACATGACGTTGACCTAATAGATCTTCTTCAATACGAGTGGCTGGGTTTGCTGTTTTTGGAGCATCAGATAGGGTAGCCATAGCAGGATCCTTAGATGATAATTCTGATAATAAAGTTATTTATTAGCCATTTCTGCAATCTAGAATCCATTCATCAGAATTTTTGGCTGGAAAATCCGTCCTGACTTATGTGGCACATGATACTGCACCTAGCGCATAAAAATAGTAACTAGATCACCTTTTTCGTTTTTCATGAGTCAATAATTTGCAAAGTATGAACGGGTTATTAATAACCCTTTATGGGTACTCGATTTTCCTCGACAAACATGAGTTTTTAGAGTTCGAAATTAGCACTTTAAAAGCACGAAAAAATCGGTATGCAATTGAATGAAACGCGCTCCCGCTACTTTGTCTAAAAGAGAAGGAGACCAGTATGAACACGCTTTTTTACAACGATTCGTTTGAGCTTAGTCTGCTTTTACCATTACACTGAATTAAACAAAGGAGGGCGTGTGTTTCCTATCTTATTATTAGCGTTTATTTTTGTTCCGATCATTGAAATCGGTTTATTTATTCAGGTGGGCGGCTTTTTAGGTTTATGGCCGACCATTGCACTAGTCTTAATCACGGCATTTGTTGGTGCATCGTTGGTTCGTAGCCAAGGTATACAAACACTGATTTCAGTACAGGGGCGTCTTGAACAAGGTGAAATTCCAGCCCAGCAAATTTTTGAAGGCGTAATGCTAGCGGTGGCTGGCGTGCTACTGTTAACCCCGGGCTTTATGACCGATGCCCTTGGTATGTTGGTGTTGCTTCCTGCGCCACGCGCCGCGATAGCTAAATACTTGATGAGCAAAATGGTGGTGAAAACCATGCATGGCGGTGGCTTCCAAGGTGGTTTCTCTAACCAGGGGCCATTTGAGCAAGACCCGTTCCGTCGTGACCCATTTGATTCCCAGTCAGATAATGGCAAGACCTTCGAAGGGGAATACGAGCGTAAAGACGATGATGATCGCAACAAGCTCAACTGATTGAGTTAGACAGTAAAGAAAACAAAAGGGCGCATCAAGCGCCCTTTTCTGTATTTGGAATTCGTGCTGCTTACAATGCGCCTTCAAAGCCCATTTGACGCCATGCTTCAAAAGCAATGATCGCAACGGCATTCGAAAGGTTTAGGCTGCGCGCATCTGGCATCATTGGAATGCGAATACGCTGCTCCATTGGCAAGCTATCGATGATTTCAGCAGGCAAGCCACGAGTTTCTGGACCAAACATCAAAACATCACCCGCTTGGTATTGTGCATCAACGTGGTGACCTGTGGTTTTGGTGGTGCAGGCAAACAATCGATAGTTACCTTGCTTCTCTTTCTCTAAATACTCTAAGAACGCTTGATAGTTTTTATGGCGTGTTACGCGAGCTAAATCATGGTAATCCAAACCAGCACGGCGGACTTTTTTCTCTTCAAGATCGAAACCCAGAGGTTCAATTAAGTGAAGGTTTGCACCGCAGTTGGCGCATAGTCGAATGATGTTGCCGGTGTTCGGCGCGATTTCTGGTTCGTATAAAGCGATATCAAACATGGTATTGAAATAGAGTTGGTCAAAGAGAAGGGCAGTATATACCCAAGTCACCGAGAGATGCGAGATTCAGCAAAATTGACCTGGGTATGAAAGCAGGCATTAGCGCGGATGTTATAATACCGTAAGTAGCGATGCTCTTTATAAGAGAGCGTGAGCATAGTTTTCTTCAACTGCTCGCCAGTTGACGACGTTCCACCACGCATCAATATATTCTGGGCGACGGTTTTGGTAGCTGATGTAATACGCGTGCTCCCACACGTCTAATGCGAGGATTGGTTCACCGCGCACATCCACTACGTCCATCAGAGGGTTGTCTTGATTACTGGTGGACGTAATGTGAATCTCACCATCTTTTACGATCAGCCATGCAAAGCCAGACCCAAAGGTATTGATGGCAGCTTGGGCAAACGCCTCTTTAAATTGCGCAAAGCTACCAAATTTATCGTTAATTGCTTGAGCAAGCGCGCCTTGAGGCTCTCCGCCACCGTTTGGTGACATGCAATTCCAATAAATGATGTGGTTGTAATAGCCGCCACCATTATTACGTACTGCTGGACTGAGCTTAGAGATATTGTCAAAGATCTCGTCTAATGACTGAGTTTCGAGCTCGCTCCCTTCAACGGCATTTACAAACTTATCAAAGTACGTCTTGTGGTGTTTGCTGTAATGCACTTCCATGGTTTTCGCGTCGATGTACGGCTCTAGTGAATCGTACGGGTAAGGCAGAGCGGGAAATGTATGTGACATAGTAAATCCTCCTTAATTGGAAAATTTACTTTAATGCTAACGATAATTATTATCAACTTTGATCTTTGTAAGGGTATTCTAAGAAGCCTCACCAATTTCTAAAGTGAGGGTGGGGCTGTTAATCACTCACTCTAGAAATATGGTGCGAATTATTGTTAGTTCATCAAATTGAGACTAACAATTGATCGGTAAGGTGATACTCATACGCAATCCGCCTAAAGGACTTCGGCTGGCTGCGATCGTGCCACTGTGCTGGCGAATGGCACTTTCGGTAATGGTTAGGCCGAGACCTGTGCCGCCAGAGTGGCGATCGCGTGCCGTGGAAACGCGATAGAACGGGCGAAAAATCGCGGCCAGTTCCTCTTCTGGTACACCTTCTCCATTATCGTCAACCGTGATACGAAGCGTATCGTCATCGGCTTTGATGTCGATTTGTACCTCATCTTTTCCGTAGTAAATGGCGTTACGAACGATATTTTCCACCGCACTCATCAGCAGTTTAGGGTTACCGGAAATATTGCGCTTAGGTAATTCTGAATAGTGTAGCTGTTTGCCCATTTGCTCTGCTTCAAACTGCGCATCTTTAATGATTTCTTCCCATAAACTTTCTAGTGGCTGTGTTTCGCGAGTCATATGACTGTTCGCCTGCATGCGAGAAAGCTCTAATAGTTCGCTGATCATCTGTTCCAAGCGCTGCGCTTCGGTATCGATACGAGTCAGTTCTGGGCTTTCGCCTTGTTTACGCGTCGCTAATGCGCTTGCCATGCGCAGACGAGTTAAAGGTGAGCGCAGCTCGTGAGAGATATCGGATAGCAAACGTTGTTGTCCTGAAATCATTTGATTAACCGCTTCGACCATCTGGTTGAAGCTGCTGCCTGCTTGACGAAATTCCGCCGTACCTTTTTCTAAATTTGGGTCTGTGACAAATTCACCTTTCGCTACACGTTGAGCAGCGGCTTCAAGACGACGTGCAGGCTGACTCAAAGCCCAAGCAAGCCATAACAGCAATGGTGTACTAACCAACATGACCGCAAGCAAGAGCTGGAATGGGTGATCAAACAGACGCAGGAGTAGAGGTGGTGGCTCATTCCATTTGAAGCCCACGTACATCAAGATATCGGAACCTGCCAAAGTAATAGGAATTGGGCCCGCAATCATGTATCGACCATACAGCTTCTGCTTTGGATTATTGTAATCTTCGATACTGGTGACAAAGTTTTGCATGGCACGCAATTGAAAATTGCTGCGTTTTTCTGTCGTAAGAACATTACCGCTGTAGTCAGAAAAAAAGACTCGTGGGCGAGGGTCGTGCTTGCCGTGACGGTTGCCCTCGATACGAAAAAGTATGCGGCCTAAATCTGTTTGCTGGCTGTATTTTTGTTGGATTGAGTCACGCGTTTCTACCATACGTTTGTAGTGTTCTTCTGGAATATCGCGAGCTTTGCGTGGGTCCAAATGTGGCAGTGATAGCACGGCTATCAATACTAATAACATGGTGAACCAAAAAATGGCAAAGATGCGTCCATACAGGCTATTGATGTTTGGCAGTTTGATGCGTGATAGGCGCATTAATCCTCCTCAAGCAGCATGTAGCCACGACCACGCAGGGTTTTGATTCGCGGCTTGCCATTGCTTTGATCTGGTAATTTTTTACGTAAGTTCGAGACATGCATATCGATAGCGCGATCAAAAGCAGCGAGTCGTTTACCAAGCACATCTAAGCTCAGTGTCTCTTTGGTCAGCACTTGTCCTGGGTTTTGTACGAAGTGGGTGAGTAGCGCAAACTCGGTTGCTGTGAGATCGAGTAACTGTTGCTCACAATACGCTTCTTGCTTACCGGGATAGAGGCGGATTTCTTGATACTCAATGCAATCGCTGTTTTTGGTATTTTTTTGTGTGCTGCTAGTGCGGCGTAAAATCGCGCGGATTCGCGCTAACAGCTCTCGGTCACTAAAAGGTTTTGGTAAATAATCATCCGCGCCCAGTTCCAAGCCGATCACGCGATCAATTTCTTCCCCTTTAGCGGTCAGCATCAAGACGGGAGTTTCCCAATTTTCACGTAAGCGTTTCAGCGTTTCCATGCCATTGAGTTTTGGCATCATGACATCCAACAAAATCAAATCAATCTTATCATTGATCGCGGCTAAGCCGGCTTCACCGTCATTTGCTTCGCTGACGTCAAACCCTTCGAAACTGAGTACTTCTTTTAATAAGCTAGTTAGCTCGATATCGTCATCGATTAAAAGAATGTTTGCCATGGGGGCACCTATAGTAAGTTACCGATAGCCTAATATTACATTGGAATGATGCGCAACGAAGAGGAGAAAAATCACTCTTTACGATTCTTTACGCTCCCTATACGTCGCTTTACCTAGTGGGTCGTATTCTATACTCAAGCGCTGTGAGAACAGCTCAGAAGAACCACTCACCTGTGTAAGGAATCGTATTATGAAGTCTGCAAAAAAACTTGTGTTAGCTGCTGTTGTTCTACCTCTTACTCTTGGCGCCGCAAGCGCATTCGCTTACGGTGGTAAAAACCATCATAAAGGCCCTCGTGACGAATGCGGCATGGGTATGGACCGAGGTGTCATGCGTCAACTAGACCTGACTGATGCACAAAAAGATCAGCTAAAAGAAATGCGTGAAGCAAACAAAGCAGAAATGAAAGCAAAATTCGCTGATGGCAAAGAAGCACGTATGGCTGAGCGTCAAGCGCATCACGCAAAAGTACAATCGCTTTTGCTGGCGGATAACTTTGATGAAGCTCAAGCTAGCGAATTAGCAAAAGAGATGGTTGAGCGCCAAACGGAACGTCGCGTGCAAATGCTAGAAAGAAAGCACCAAATGCTTAGCGTATTAACACCTGAGCAGAAAGCGAAATTTGTTGAGCTACAAAATGAACGTATGCAAGAGTGTGGCGACAGAATGCACAAGCGCATGGAAAAGTCGCGCAATAATTAAGTCATGAATTGATGTTATATAAAGAGGCAGCCATTGGTTGCCTCTTTTTGATCTGGTTATTTCATGGTCATTCAATATACTCAACGTATGGTTTTAGTTAACTCTTTGATTATGAAACAGCAATACGCACGTTTAGTTACGACCGCCGCTTGGACTGCAACCATTGTGGCGACGCTTCTTCTGATAGTAAAAGTCATCACGTGGTGGGTAACCGGCTCAGTGAGCTTATTGGCGTCATTGATTGACTCCATGTTAGATATCGCGGCTTCGGTTGTGAATCTTGTGGTGGTTCGTTACGCCTTACAACCGGCAGACCGCGAACATACGTTTGGACATGGTAAAGCTGAGTCCTTAGCGGCCCTAGCCCAAGCAATGTTTATTTCGGGCTCGGCAGTATTTTTGATTCTTAACGGGATTGACCGATTTTTCCGCCCACATGCTTTACACGCACCGGAGTTAGGTGTGTATGTATCGCTGTTTGCGATTGTGGTCACACTTGGCTTGGTGATGTTCCAAAAACATGTGGTTCGCGTGACGGGGAGCCAAGCAATAGCGGCGGATTCTCTGCATTATCAGACTGACTTGTATATGAATGCTGCGATCATGGTGGCTCTGGGGCTCAGTTATTTTGGAGTGACTCAAGCGGATGCTGTGTTTGCGATTGGTATTGGTGTCTTCATTCTTTATAGCGCTTTCAAAATGGTCAGCGAAGCGATTCAAACCTTACTTGATAGAAAGTTGCCCGATGAAGAGCTTGAGCAAATTAACCAAGCTTGTTTGAGCGTAAAAGGGGTATTGGGCGTGCATCAGTTACGCACGCGAATGTCCGGACCGACGCGCTTTATACAGTTGCATTTAGAGCTAGACGATAACTTACGATTAATTGAGGCGCATTACATCGCTGATAAAGTGGAAGATAATTTATTGGATCTGTTTCCTGATGCGGATGTATTGATCCATCAAGATCCATTGTCTGTCGTTTTCGGACCAGAGAAAGAGCAGAAAGCACAAGATTGGTCGGCTTGAAAAATCCATCAGTGCCCGACGACAAACAGGTACTTATTGACTATCTTTCCATCAATACTTATTAAGATTCGTGATCCTGATATGAATCAACAAAGTTTCATAGAGAAACTGTAATACTCTTACATAAGTAGAAAAGTTACATAAAAAAGTGCGTTTTCATTGGTAATCCTGTAGAGGAAATGTAACATAACGCACAGTTCTGGATTATGCAGGTTGCTTGGTAACAAGGGGCCTAAAAGAAAATTAAATAATTGATTGCCAAAGATCGAGGGTGAGCATGATTAAGAAGATCGGTGTTTTAACAAGTGGCGGTGACGCACCTGGTATGAACGCTGCGATACGCGGCGTAGTACGTACAGCACTATCCGAAGGATTGGAAGTATTCGGTGTGTACGACGGCTACCTAGGCCTATACGAAGGCCGCATCGAGAAGCTAGATCGTTCTAGCGTTTCAGATGTGATCAACAAAGGTGGTACGTTCCTAGGTTCTGCACGTTTCCCTGAATTTAAACAAGTGGAAGTTCGTGAAAAAGCGATTGAGAACCTGAAAAAACATGGTATCGATGCACTAGTGGTAATCGGTGGTGATGGTTCGTACATGGGTGCGAAGAAACTGACTGAAATGGGTTACCCATGTATCGGTCTTCCGGGCACAATCGACAACGATATCGCAGGTACGGATTACACTGTGGGCTACCTAAGTGCACTAAACACCGTTATCGATGCAATCGACCGTTTACGTGATACTTCTTCATCTCACCAACGCATTTCAATTGTAGAAATCATGGGCCGTCACTGTGGTGATTTGACTCTGATGTCTGCAATTGCGGGCGGTTGTGAATACATCATCACTCCGGAAACTGGTCTAGACAAAGACAAGCTGATCAGCAACATCCAAGATGGTATCGCTAAAGGTAAGAAACACGCGATCATCGCGCTTACTGAGCTAATGATGGATGCTAATGAACTAGCACGTGACATCGAAGCCGCGACAGGTCGTGAAACTCGTGCAACAGTACTTGGTCACATCCAACGTGGTGGTCGTCCAACTGCATTTGACCGCGTATTAGCATCTCGTATGGGTAACTACGCTGTTCACCTATTGATCGAAGGTCATGGTGGTCGTTGTGTAGGTATCGTGAAAGAGCAACTTGTTCACCACGATATCATCGACGCAATCGAAAACATGAAGCGTCCAGTACGCAACGATCTATACAAAGTTGCTGAAGAGTTGTTCTAAGCAAGCTTGAAATAGATAAACAAAACCGCGGCTTTCCGCGGTTTTGTTGTATTTGAGAATCAACAAAAAGAAACTAGTGATAGACGAGTGTTAAGACACGCTGCTCTGCTCTATGAGCGTTAATTTTCGCTCGCGCAGCGCAAACAAGTAGCCCAGTAGCCCACCCAACGTATTCCCAACCGCGATACCGATAAACAAGCCTTCAATGCTGTAGATTTGGCTCCCGACCCACGCCGATGGCAAGGTAAAAATGAACAGCCGCATAAAGCTCCACTGGAATGCACGCAATGGCTTGTGCATCGCATTCAAACCACTGACTAACATCATTACGATGCCTTGGAAGCCATAACTAAATGGCACCACCAGTAAATAATGCCAAAGCAGGTTTTTCACCGCATCTTCCTGAGAAAACAGCGCAGCCAGAGGAATGCTCAGTGGCACCATCATCAAGAAGATAAACCCTTGGAATACCACTGCAAAACGCATGCTAATAAATAAACCGGAAAAGGCTCGTTGCGGTTGTTTGGCTCCTAAATTTTGTGCCATAAACGGTGTGAGGGCAGAGGTCAGCGACATCAATACTAAAATCAATATGGACTCAATACGCTGCGCTGCGCCGTAAGCAGCAACCGCCGCTGTACCGTGGTTGGATAACAGCATCATCAGAATGGCACCGGACAACGGATTCATCGCGTTTGATAACGCTGCAGGGGTACCAATTTTTAGTGTCTGTTGCCAGTCTTGTTTCAGCAAAGCCCATTGGGGTTGAGCAAGCAATTTTTCCCGTTTAATTAGCACATAGAATGAGCCACACAAAGCACCTAACCAGCTAAAGGCACTTGCTATGGCTGCGCCTTGAATGCCAAGTTCCGGAAAAGGGCCATAACCGAAAATCAACAATGGATCGAGCATGCCATTAATCAAACCAGCCAACATCATGACTTTTGCTGGTGTTTTTGTGTCGCCAGTAGCTCGGATAGCACTGTTGCCCGCCATTGGGATCACTAGCAGAGGAATGGTGAGATACCAGACCTGCATATACTGCTCAATAAGAGGGATGAGATCATCAGACGCACCAAGAAAACGAAACAATGGCGCAATGGTGGTAAAGCCAATAGAAGACGCGATAGCCACAAGTAACACGGCTAATAACAAACCGTGGGTGGTGAACCGTGCAGCTTGTGGTGCATGACCTTGCCCAAGCAAGCGACCAATATTGGTCGATAGTCCCATCCCAATCCCCATCGTAATGCAGTTAACCGCAAAGGTGACAGGGAAGGTATAGCTGATAGCCGCTAGCGCTTGAGTGCCTAATAACGAGATGAAGAAGGTATCGACCAAGTTAAACATCAAAATCGCGATCATGCCCATGGTCATGGGTACGGTCATTTTCCGCAGCGTTTCAGGAATGGGTGCGGTCAACAAACCATGCTTATCGGTCGCTTGGGGTTCCAGCTTGTTATTTTCCTGCATGTGTGACAACTATCTGGTGAGCAAACTGCAAGGATACAAGAAAGCGAGATGCCGAGCGAGTGAGCATTTCTAACGCAAACCGTTGCCTAGTTGTTCGTTATTTTAACTAAGTCACAAAAATTTTGTGCCACCCCCTTGGGATCGCTGCTTCGACCCCTTATATAGGGATCACGTGTCTGGGGCTACAGTCCCTAAGGACAATTATCAAATAAACATGGAAATTTTCAGGAGAGACGACCGATGAACATTCGTCCATTACATGACCGAGTTATCGTTGAACGTAAAGAAGTTGAATCTAAGTCTGCTGGTGGCATCGTTCTGACTGGTTCTGCTGCAGAAAAATCGACTCGCGGTATTGTTCTAGCTGTGGGTAAAGGCCGCATCCTAGAAAACGGCACCGTACTGCCACTAGACGTTAAAGTCGGTGATACCGTTATCTTTGCTGAAGGTTACGGTACAAAAACTGAAAAAATCGACGGTAAAGAAGTGCTTGTCATGTCTGAAAACGACATCATGGCGATCGTTGAATAATAGCAATCATTGAGTAATTTTTTGCTCAGATTCAATTACGAAATTACACACAAAGAATTTTAGAAAGGAAATCAAAGATGGCTGCTAAAGACGTTAAATTTGGTAATGACGCACGAGTTAAAATGCTGGAAGGTGTAAACGTTCTGGCTGACGCAGTAAAAGTAACACTGGGTCCTAAAGGACGTAATGTCGTTCTAGACAAATCTTTTGGTGCACCGACTATCACGAAAGATGGTGTATCAGTAGCGCGTGAAATCGAGCTGGAAGATAAATTCCAGAACATGGGCGCACAAATGGTTAAAGAAGTTGCGTCTAAAGCAAACGACGCAGCGGGTGACGGTACAACAACAGCAACGGTACTAGCGCAATCTATCGTTAACGAAGGTCTAAAAGCAGTCGCGGCGGGCATGAACCCAATGGATCTTAAGCGTGGTATCGACAAAGCTGTTGCTGCGGCAGTTGAGCAACTAAAAGAGCTTTCTGTTGAATGTAACGATACAAAAGCGATCGCGCAGGTTGGTACTATCTCTGCAAACTCAGACGCAAGCGTAGGTAATATCATTGCAGAAGCAATGGAGCGTGTGGGTCGTGATGGCGTTATCACGGTTGAAGAAGGTCAGGCGCTACAAGACGAGTTAGACGTAGTAGAAGGTATGCAGTTCGACCGCGGTTACCTGTCTCCTTACTTCATCAACAACCAAGAATCAGGCAGTGTTGATCTAGAAAACCCATTCATCCTTCTAGTAGACAAGAAGATCTCAAACATTCGTGAGCTTCTTCCAACGCTAGAAGCTGTCGCGAAAGCATCTCGTCCACTGCTTATCATTGCAGAAGATGTAGAAGGCGAAGCGCTAGCAACATTGGTTGTGAACAACATGCGTGGCATCGTAAAAGTTGCAGCTGTGAAAGCACCTGGCTTCGGTGACCGTCGTAAAGCAATGCTACAAGACATCGCTATCCTAACTGGCGGTACTGTGATTTCTGAAGAGATCGGTCTAGAGCTAGAAAAAGTTGCACTAGAAGATCTAGGTCAAGCGAAGCGTGTTTCTATCACGAAAGAAAACACGACTATCATCGATGGTATCGGTGAAGAAGAGATGATCTCTGGCCGTGTTGCTCAGATTCGTCAACAAATCGAAGACGCAACTTCAGACTACGACAAAGAGAAACTACAAGAGCGTGTTGCTAAACTGGCTGGCGGTGTTGCAGTAATCAAAGTCGGTGCAGCGACTGAAGTTGAAATGAAAGAGAAGAAAGACCGTGTAGAAGATGCGCTAGCCGCAACTCGTGCAGCGGTTGAAGAAGGTGTTGTTGCTGGTGGTGGTGTTGCACTGATCCGTGCGGCATCTAAGATTGCTCACCTAACGGGTGACAACGAAGAACAAAACGTTGGTATCCGCGTTGCACTACGTGCAATGGAAGCGCCAATCCGTCAAATCACGAAGAACGCAGGTGAGGAAGACTCAGTGGTTGCGAACAACGTGAAAGCGGGTGAAGGTAGCTACGGCTACAACGCGGCAACAGGCGAATACGGCGACATGCTAGAAATGGGTATCCTAGATCCAACTAAAGTTACTCGTTCTGCACTACAATTCGCAGCATCGGTTGCAGGTCTGATGATCACAACTGAAGCGATGGTTACTGACCTACCGCAAAAAGACGCGCCAGCGATGCCTGACATGGGCGGCATGGGTGGCATGGGCGGTATGGGCGGCATGATGTAGCGCGACAAGAGTCGTGTTAACTAAAACCTCAACTTCCCAGTTGAGTCAGAAAGCTGTATGCTTCTGAAGTCCCCCCTTGTGGTTAAAGGGAAAAAATAACCTTCATATGAAGGTCACCATCTAGCGGAGCTTTAAGCTACTAGTTTGGTTATTACAGTACAGTTAGGAGAAATATTTCACTATTAGAGGGAAGCTTACCTTCGATGGTGTAAATACCTAACAAAACGTACTGTCTCACCGAAAACACCTTTGGTTTTTCGGAGCCTAATGGGTACCCAGCCCCATTTTTGCATCAATAACCCTCCTCAAAGAGCCCTTGGGTGCACTTTGAGGGAGGGTATTTGATGTAGTCCTTCCTAGTTGACATTTTCAACTAGTCATAGCGTTTACACGCTGATCAAGAAACAAGGAGTAACTGACCTTTGTCATTTGCTTCTCTCGTTTTCTTTTGCGTCCTGCAATAGCAAAAACAAAGTCCTATAACTAAGCTTTGAAGCTTAGTCGTACAGGGGTGATGTACTTGCATTTTTAGTTAACGCGCTTAAGTCTTTGCTTGTATTGTCTTGCTCTCAACAGCAGTTTGATGTGATAAGACCTACTTTGTAGCAAGTAGTAGCCTAGGGATAGTGCGAGTCTGGTAACGGACTGGTGCGGAGCTTCCTGACAATGTACCCCCTGTAAAGGTGTGTTCTTCGTGTGAACGAATAATACAGAGATCGGTAATGACATCCGATCAAGGGGCTAGGCTAAGTTATAGGGTTAACATATGTGAACTACTGATAAACAACGTCAGCCGCGACGAGCGAAATGTCTTTGATACGCTCTGACCAAAAGGTACGTGGACAGGATATTCTCTTTACATCTGGGAATACGCTACTGTTGTGCCACCGTTGAATAGGTAGAACCTAAGTAACTAGTTGTACAAGTAAAGAAACTTGGTAAGCCCAATTATTCGCCCAAGTGGCAGGTGACTCGCAAGGGAAGCTGTTGGATAAGTGGGTAAAGGAATTATGGAGGAAGCGAATGCTTGGCTGTAATGGTCGAGATAGAGGTTCAGGCTTTGCCTTAACCCGAAAGGGTGCTGACTTCCATTAGGTCTTTAATCGCAAAATGGCTTGTAAAGCTGAAGGCTGATTAACGAAATTTGCCTCGTTAATCAGAAACTATCCCCTAAGGGTGAATGACAAATCACCCCTACAGGGAGATTTATCTTCATTTTCATGGGGGTCCACCATGAGGAAAGCAAGATGAGTAACATTCAGTGTTTACCTGCATTCTCACACCAGAATGATGGCTGGCATACCATAGATTGGAAGCAATGCCATCAGAGGGTGAAGAAGCTACAGGTACGGATTGCGAAAGCAACACAAAGTAAAAACTGGCGACAAGTAAAGCAACTACAGAGAATGCTTGTGAAGTCCTTCTCTGCAAGAGCATTAGCGGTTCGAAAGGTAACTGAGAACCGAGGAAAGAAAACACCTGGTGTTGACGGAGAAATCTGGAATACACCGAAACTGAAGTGGGAAGCGATACATAATCTCAGCCGAAAAGGTTACAAACCGATGCCGCTAAGACGTGTTCATATTCCCAAAGCCAATGGCAAAACCCGACCGCTGGGGATTCCGGTTATACGTGATAGAGCGATGCAGGCATTGTACCTGTTAGCTTTGGAGCCGATATCGGAAACCACTGCGGATAGGAATAGCTACGGCTTTAGACCTCACCGTTCTTGCGCTGATGCTATCGAACAATGTTTCGTGAACCTCAGCCGTAAGTCGAGTGCCCAATGGGTGCTGGAGGGCGATATCAAAGGGTGTTTCGACCATATCAACCATAACTGGCTTATTGCCCATATTCCTATGGATAAAGCGATATTAAAGAAATGGTTGAAAGCCGGGTTTATGGAGTCCGGAAGTTGGAATCCTACAGAAGCAGGAACACCACAAGGTGGAATTATCTCACCGGTGCTTGCCAATATGGCCTTGGATGGGCTGGACGAGGTATTGGAATCTCATTTTGGGAGGAAGAATACCAAAGCGAGTTACAAAACCAAGGTTAACTATGTTCGCTACGCGGATGACTTCATCATTACTGGTATCTCGAAAGAGCTGCTGGAAAATAAAGTGCTACCTCTAGTAGAGGTCTTTATGGCCGAACGGGGGTTGACACTATCGAAGGAAAAGACGCTGATTACGCACATAGAACAGGGGTTCGACTTCTTGGGGCAGAACGTACGTAAATATAACGGCAAGATGTTAATCAAACCGTCGAAGAAAAACGTACAGGTTCTGTTGAACAACATACGAGATTATCTTCAATCGCACAAAACGGTGCCAGCCAGAGCAGTTATTGCCAAACTGAATCCAATGATTCGGGGATGGTGCAACTACCATCGCTGGATCTGTGCGAGCGAAATGTTCAAGTACGTGGATTACCGGATCTGGAAAATGCTCTGGAAGTGGTGTACGCGCATTCATCTGAACAGACGTAAACGCTGGATTAAAGACAAATACTTTAAGGCAGTCGGAAACCGAAGTTGGGTATTTAGTGCGCCAAAACCAGAAGGAGAAGATGGCCACTATCGCCTGCTAAGTGCAGCGAAAGTGAAAATCGACAAGCACGTAAAAATTCGGGCTACAGCCAACTGTTATTTGCCTGAAGACGAACAATATTTTGAGCGTCTGAGGATGCAAAGATTGAAGAAATCTTTGGCGGGTAACATGAAACTGTGGAAGATTGTTGATAGACAAAACTTTCAATGTGCGGTTTGCCATCAACAGTTTAACTCAGAAGACGAATGGGATATTCACCATATTGTCAGGCGGGTTGATGGTGGCACCGACAATAGCTCGAATTTGATGATGTTGCATGTAAATTGTCACCGTCAATTACACTCTTCATACGTGTAATTTTTTACTTTTGTGAGATAAGATACTTTTGTCACCAATATAGAGATATTCAGGAGGTTTCTTTTGGAAGCATTTTTGAGTGTCTCCAATTCACATACTAGCTAGCACTGGTAGTCTTGGCTGAGAGGGGACAAATCAGGAAGGTAGTGGGATAGATACGAGAGCTGTTTTTGTCATGCTCATGTTGACCGAAAATATTAATGCTAGTTGATATTGAGCGGACCACGAAAGTTGAGAGGTAGGCCAAGTGAAAATTGAATCCAATCAACTCCTTCAACCTATTTCATCAAAGTTGCTGGTATCCATTTCTAGTGGATACTTATAAAGGCTTGAGCCGTATGCGGGGAAACTCGCACGTACGGTTCTTAGGGGAGGGACGGCTAGTAATGGCTGTTCCTTACCCGACAGCCAGCTTATCTCATCGCTCTAAGGAAGCCCTTATAGCGGAAAGATAACCGACCAAACCTTTAAAAGTCGAGGCAGATGCCTCGACTTTTTTATGCGTGCCACCTGAGAAACATGACGTCCTGGTGTGGCTTATCATGAAATTTTTGAGCGTAAAAAGCGCCATTTCAGAAGCAAAAAATCGAAGAGAAATATTTTTTCTTTTGAGTCAGATGGTTAAATCTGACCTATTGCTAACACTTTTTGAACGGGGACAGAGCAAAATCTGAACATTACACTATGTTGTAAATTGTTGCTTCCCATCATGGAGATGAAAATGAAAAAGCTTATGACGTCATTGGCGGTTGCAGCCGCTATCGCATCACCTGTTGCTTTAGCCGACAGTACACCTGTGATGTTCTCTACTATCGATAACACAAACGCACCCTCTAATTCCTCAGTAGGTGGCGTTCGTTTAGCTGTGTTGCATGGGCAGGTAAATGAGGTTAAAGGTGTCGACTTTTCACTGCTTGGTATGTCAGAAACGGATCGTACGACAGGTGTGAACTTTGGTCTGTTTTTTGGTGCAGCAAAAGTAAATCAAGAAATGAAAGGCGCGTCTTTAGGCTTAGTTAACTGGAACCAAGGTCAGACGACGGGTGTTAACTTGGGTGCTGTTAACATTACGAACAACGTAAAAGGCTTGAACTGGAGCGCGGTGAACTATTCTGAAGGCTACACCATGGCGGATGTGGGCTTAGCGAGTATCTCTAAGAAGTCTAATTTCCAGTTTGGTTTCTTCAACATGACCGATCAAATCGATGGCGTGCAAATTGGTCTTTTGAACTGTGCGGATAACGGTTTCTTCAAGTGTTTCCCACTCATCAACTTTGCTAAGTAATCCCTGAGAAAGTCAGAATCTTTATATACAGAAAGCCCTCGATGTTTGTCGAGGGCTCTTTAATTACTGATGAGATGAAGCGAGTTTCTCGGAGCGTTAACTATTTAATTAATCGTGATGAAGTTTTGCGTTGTTGAATTCTTTGATGAACACCGCGGCGTAATGCTTTGATGTGGTTTTCTGCTTTATCCACACCTAACAACACGGTTAGTGTCAGGAGAGTAATAACCACCGACTGCGTTAAATAACCCAAACCTATCATCAAACCTAAACCTGCTAGCACCCATATTACAGCCGCGGATGTTACGCCATGGATTTTTCCATCAAGTGTCATCATAACGCCAGCGCCTAAGAAGCCGACGCCAGTAATGATCTGACCAAGCACTCGTGCTTGATCAAGTGTATTTGGCGATAACGACACTGCCATCGACATAAACAGGTAGGTGCCTGAAATAATTAATATTGCTGTGCGAATGCCAACCGGTTTACCACGAGTTTGGCGCTCTATACCGATCATGAGCCCATTAATGGCGCAGCATAGTAGGGCAGGCCAACTGAATGGGCCAAGATCGAAAATTTGTTCGAATGCTGTATGCATCTTGACCTCCAAAAGTGCGGAGTATGCATAGACTTACCGTGCAAAGCGAACAAAAATAATCAATCTAGACGACAAATTTAATTGAGTGTCAGAGCTTATTCTAAATGCAAATCCAACGGCGTTTTACTTGGCCTGCCACCAACTTCTCGTGTGAGTTTTGGTACCAGATAACCCGATACACGCGTGATGAGTCCGCGCATAATAGCTTTCGCTTCTTCGTCCGAAATAAAGTAGTGCGCTGCGCCTTGCACCTTATCAAGAACGTGGAGGTAATAAGGCAAGATACCCGCGTCAAATAAGGCCTCACTTAACGCCACTTGAGCTTCTACCGAATCATTCACGCCTTTCAGCAGAACGCCTTGGTTTAGAAGCGTAACGCCCGCTCTTTTGAGCTTGAACATCTGTTCAGCAAATTCGTCATTGATTTCGTTGGCATGGTTGATGTGAGTGACGAGGATGATTTGTAACCTTGATGCTTGCAGAAGTTGGCATAGTTCATCAGTGACTCGAGCAGGAATCACCACAGGTAAACGGCTATGAATACGCAGACGTTTGATGTGAGGAATGTGAGCAATGTGCTCTAAAAGCCAATGAATCTCATCGTCTTTTGCCATTAATGGATCACCACCTGAGAAGATGACTTCGTTCAACTCTGGTTGTTGTGCCATGTACTCTAAGCACTTGGTCCAGGCTTGTTTCCCGCTTTTGTTCTCTTGATAAGGGAAGTGACGACGAAAACAGTAACGGCAATTTACCGCGCAGCCACCTTTGACAATCATCAGGGCGCGGTTGCGATACTTGTGTAGCAGGCCAGGGACTTCATTGTCCTGCTCTTCCAATGGATCATTGGAGTAACCCGGATGCACCTCAAATTCGTCGCTCAGTGGTAAAACCTGACGTAAAAGAGGGTCTTTAGGGTTGCCTTTCTCCATCCTATCGACAAAACTTTGCGGTACACGCTGTGCAAACAGCTTGCGCGCGGCAAACCCGTCTTGCCACGGTGAAGGATCAATTTCCAGTATTTCGAGCAATTTTGCAGGATCAGAGATCCCATTCGCCAACTGTTTGAGCCAGTTTTGCTCAACAGATTCGACTTTTCGGGTTATTATGTGCGGCATTGAATTTAGCTCTAAGAATGTAAGAGGAAAAAATGGCTACAGTTAGCACCAATGAATTTAAAGGCGGTCTTAAGTTAATGCTTGATAACGAGCCTTGTGTAATTCTGGAAAACGAATACGTTAAACCAGGTAAAGGCCAAGCGTTCAACCGTGTTAAAATTCGTAAACTTCTTTCTGGTAAAGTGCTAGAGAAAACATTCAAGTCTGGTGACACTTGTGAAGTGGCAGACGTAATGGATATCGACCTAGATTATCTATATTCAGACGGCGAATTCTACCACTTTATGAACAGTGAAACGTTTGAACAGATCGCAGCGGATGCAAAAGCGGTAGGTGAAAACGCTAAGTGGTTGGTAGAAAACAACACTTGTATGATCACTCTTTGGAACGGTAACCCAATTACTGTTACTCCACCAAACTTCGTTGAGCTAGAAGTTGTAGACACTGACCCAGGCCTGAAAGGTGATACTCAAGGTACTGGCGGTAAACCAGCGACGCTATCAACTGGCGCTGTTGTTCGTGTTCCTCTGTTCATCTCAATTGGTGAAGTGATTCGCGTAGATACTCGTACTGCTGAATACGTAGGTCGTGTGAAGTAAGCACTTTATATGATTGTTAGAAAGGTCGCTTCGGCGGCCTTTTTTATTGCCTGTGATTCTTCTCTTTTAATCCCTCTGCGTAAAACATCGATATCCTCCGCAAATTTTTGATGATTTTGTATTATTCGTAAAAATCTTATTTATTCCATGAATCTGTCGATTATTCCTTAATGTAACATTTTGATACATTAGTACTTGTTGCTGAGTTGCATAGCAATCTGATTTTTATCGATTTAACTCAGTAACAATCCAAAAAAGGAGAACAAAATGGAAAGCAGAGGTTTAGGAAGGGGTTTAAAGGTGGAAGAAAGACGTCAGTTACTACATAAAGGATTAAAAGCAGCCGTATTTGGCGTACCGCTGTTGGCAATAGGCTTAACGATTAATAGCTCGGTGCTGATGACCGATGCGGGTTACAGCTACGTGCATCAGAATAATATTACTGGTGAGTTGGATGTGTTTACTGAACCTGGCATTCATTTTCGTATGCCATTTCTGTCCAAAATCACCAAGTATGACCAAGTGATCACCGTGTCATTCGGTAACAGCAAGGGCGAAGATTTTTATCAACGTCTTGATGCGATTCAGGTTCGATTTGCCGACACCTATATTGGTCAGATCCCCGTAACATTCCGCTTTAAGCTCAGTAATGACCCTGAAGCGGTGAAGAAGATGCATAAAGAGTTCCGCAACAACAGTAACTTGATCGATGCGCTGCTTGTAAAGAACGCACGTAACGTAACGGTGATTACCGCAACCCAATACACGGGTGAAGAGTTTTTCCAAGGTGGTTTGAACCAATTCAAATCGAAACTTGGCGATCAGTTACGAGAGGGGATTTATCTAACAGAGCGACGTCAGGTTGAAGTGGAAGAGTTGGATCTTGCGCCTGTTGGGGCGAATCAAGCCAATCCGAACCAATTACAGCGCACCAATCAACTGGTATGGAAAACTGTGCCAGTCGTAGACAAAACCGGGCAACCAATTCGTCAAGACAATCCGTTACAACAATACGGTATTCAAGTGACGCAGGTGACCATTGGTGACCCGCAGCCAGAAAAGCAATTAGATCAGCTATTGGCAGATAAAAAGCGTTTAGTGGCGGATCGTATTCGCGCGATTCAGGAACAAGAAACTTCGAAAGCACAGGCAGAGACCGAGCAGTTACGCAAAGAGATTCAACGAACACGTGAGGTGCAAGACGCTCAGCGTGGTAAAGAACTCGCAATTATTGCTCAGCAAAAAGAAGTGGAAGTTGCACGTCAGATTGCAGAGCGTGAAATCGTTGAAGTGGAAAAAACCAAACGACTTGCTGAAGTAGAGAAGGAGAAAGAGCTAGCTATCGCAGAGGCTAACTTAGCGATTCAAAAAGCGAACGCACTTTCTGCTGAGTTTGAAGCGAAAGCGATATTAGCGAAAGGTCGCGCAGAATCTGAAGTCCTAAAAGGTAAGTATGCGGCGTTAGGAGCAAACCGTGAAGTTTACTTGGCAGAATTGAATCGAGACGTAGCGAACTCGCTGTACAACAATTTGCAAAACTTCCAAGTTCAGATGCCACAAAATTACATTGGTGGAAGTGACGAAACGGGCTTGAAAACAAACCTAGATGTGATTACTGGCTTTGGTGCTCTGGGTCTTATGGACCAGACAAAGAAGGTCGCACAGCAATAAGATCATGGGTGGTCAAAAGCTTAAAAAGCAAAAAGATCATAGGTAACCCAAAGCAATAAAAAAGCTGGCATTTAGCCAGCTTTTTCTTTTTTTGGTCAGTCTCTTAAATCATGAAGATAAAGATAACTGCTAGTGCAGTGATGAGGCCTGCAAATGCATAGCATGCAATTTTACCAATCACACCAGTGTGGAACTTAAGGTCGTGCATGCCGTGGTGTACACGGTGCATTGCATGCCACATTGGCAATGCTAGCGTGCCAATGATGAATAGCGCACCGATGATGCTGGTTGCGAAGGCAGAGACACGCTCGTAGCTCATCGCTTCTGCGTCAATCACGCCTAGTGGGACCAAGACACCTAGCACAAGAACGGTGATTGGCGTGATCATCGCGAACCAAGTACCACCTGCGCCAAACAGACCCCACCAGATTGGCTCATCAGAACGTTTTGGTGATGTGTTTACACTATAATTCGGTTTCATTGCTCAGCTCCTTACACCACGATGAGAACGATCAGTGAGATGAACGCAACAGCGGCCCACTGAGTCAATACGATGATCTTCTTGTCCACTGGTTTGCCCTTCAAACGAATTGGCATTACTTGTGGCATCATGCTGAAGAAAGTTTGAGCGTGGAATAGGCTACCGAGTAGTGCAACGATGTTGATTGCGACTACGATTGGGTTCGCCATGAACGCTAACCAACCTTGCCATGCTTCAGGACCTTTCACCAAGCAACCTAAACCGAAAGTTAGGAACAGAGTGAATAGGATTAACGGAAGCACCGTCGCTTCACGTAGCATGTAGAAGCGGTAGAAAGGATGGTTCTTCCACCAAGTGCGTTTAACTTCACGAACGTAAGGTTTACGATTGCTCATCCTTATGCCTCCACTTTCTTTGGTGAACCATCAGGTTTCAACATAGCAATCACGAAGTCCATAGAAGACTCCACTTTGCCTTGGTTTACTGCCGCTGCTGGGTCAACGTTTTTCGGACAAACTTCAGAACAGTAACCAACAAACGTACAACCCCAAGCACCGTTTTCACCGTTGATAAGCTTCATGCGCTCATCTTTACCGTTGTCACGGCTGTCTAGGTTGTAGCGGTGGGCTAGCGTTAGTGCAGCAGGACCGATGAACTCTGGGTTAAGACCAAACTGAGGACATGCGGCATAGCACAGACCACAGTTGATACAGCCAGCGAACTGCTTGTATTTCGCCATCTGTTCTGGCGTTTGCAAGTTCGTACCGTCTTCTGGTTTACGATCGTTACCAATGATGTATGGTTTGATTGCTTCTAGGCGCTCGATGAATGGCGTCATATCAACAATCAAGTCTTTCTCGATTGGGAAGTTCGCTAGAGGCTCGATAGTCACGCCGTCTGGGTAGTCACGTAGGAAGCTCTTACAAGCAAGTTTCGGTACGTTGTTCACCATGATGCCGCAAGAGCCACAGATCGCCATACGGCAAGACCAACGGTAAGACAGATCTTTGTCTAGGTGGTCTTTGATGTAACCAAGTGCGTCAAGTACAGACATGGTTTCATCGAATGGGACTTCGAATGTTTGCTTGTATGGTTCTGCATCTTTTTCTGGGTCGTAACGCAGGATGTCTACTTTTTGAATGCGATTTGCTGACATTATGCTTGCTCCTCTGCGTTCTTCTCTTCAGCCGCGGCTTTTTCTGCTGCTTCACCGTATAGACGAGCTTTTGGTTGTGACTTAGTGATGGTCACATTGCTGTAATCGATACTTGGTGCTGACTCTGGCTTGTAGAAAGCAAGTGAGTGTTTTAGGAAGTTCACGTCATCACGTTCTGTACAACCGTCGTCTAGACGTTGGTGCGCACCGCGAGATTCTTTACGTAGAATCGCAGAGTGAACCATCGCTTCTGCGACTTCTAGGCCGTAGCCTACTTCAATGGCGTACAGAAGGTCAGTGTTGAACACTTTACCTTTGTCTTTGATGCTGATGCGTTTGTAGCGTTCTTTCAACTCAGTGATTTTGTCGATAGTCGCTTGCATCAAATCTTCTTGGCGGTAGATACCACAACCCGCTTCCATGGTGTGACCCATTTCCGTGCGGATTTCTGCCCAGTTTTCGTCGCCTTCTTGGTTCATTAGGTTAGCGATGCGTTCTTCAACCGCTTTTACTTGCGCGTCAATTGCCGCGTCGTTCCAGCCTTTGAATTCTGCCGCACGTTTCACGGCGTTTTCACCTGCTACGCGGCCAAATACCACGAACTCAGCCAGTGAGTTTGAACCTAGACGGTTTGCACCGTGAAGACCAACAGACGCACATTCACCCACCGCGAATAGGCCTTTAATGCGAGTTTCACAACCGCCGTCCGTTTCAATACCACCCATGGTGTAGTGAACGGTTGGACGAATTGGAATTGGCTCTTTTGCAGGGTCCACGTTTACATAAGCTTTTGCTAGCTCACAGATGAACGGTAGACGTTCTTGTAGGTACTCTTCACCAAGATGGCGAAGGTCTAGGTGCACCACGTCACCCAGTGGGTGTTTGATGGTGTTGCCTTTCTGTTGTTCGTGCCAGAAAGCTTGAGAAACTTTGTCACGAGGACCCAGTTCCATGTATTTGTTCTTCGGTTGGCCAACTGGAGTTTCAGGGCCCATGCCGTAATCTTGTAGGTAACGATAGCCGTTCTTGTTAACGATGATACCGCCTTCACCACGACAACCTTCCGTCATCAGGATACCTGTGCCAGGAAGACCGGTTGGGTGGTATTGAACGAATTCCATATCACGTAGAGGAACGCCGTGACGGTACGCCATTGCCATACCATCGCCCGTTACGATACCGCCGTTGGTGTTACAGTGGTAAACACGGCCCGCGCCACCTGTTGCTAGAACAACAGATTTTGCTTTGATAGTAACAAGCTCGCCTTCAGACATGTGAATAGCAATCAGACCTTGAACTTCGCCTTCATCAACAAGCAGATCCACCACAAAGTACTCATCAAAACGTTTGATGTTGCTGTACTTCATTGATGTCTGGAATAGCGTATGAAGCATGTGGAAGCCAGTTTTGTCTGCAGCGAACCAAGTACGTTCAACCTTCATACCACCAAAGCGGCGTACGTTGACTTCACCGTTCTCTTTACGACTCCATGGGCAACCCCATTGCTCCATTTGGATCATTTCGCGAGTCGCGTTCTCTACAAAGTATTCAACAACATCCTGTTCACATAGCCAGTCACCACCGCCAACAGTGTCGTTGAAGTGGTTGTCTAAGCTATCTTCATCCTTGATAACTGCTGCTGAGCCACCCTCTGCAGCGACCGTGTGGGAGCGCATTGGATAAACTTTAGAAATCAGAGCGACTTCTAAGTCTGGGTTTGCTTCAGCCGCTGCAATAGCAGTACGAAGACCAGCGCCGCCTGCGCCGATGACTGCGATATCTGTGGTGATAATTTGCACAGTTATCCTCCAGTGTGTGATTGCGGAAATCCGCTTGTTATTGTCATTACGAGGCGCTCCTTAAAAAGAACTCCCCAAAAGTAGTAGGGTTAGTGTAGATGAGCCACATGGCAGAAAAATTGATGTAATTGGGTTTTTGCTTCGGTAATGCACTTAAGGGCATAGAATTTATAGGTTATGTGACTGCTATCACGGCATCGAGGTTTTGGCCCTCAAGCATTAACATTAGGGATGTTAAACCCGTGTTGCGTGACATTAACCGCATGGATAATAGGATTTTAACCGAGTGTTTTTTGTTCTGCGGCACGAGTAATGCTTACCTCAAATTTGCGAGCACATTAGTAAAAAGAAGAAGGGATATTCCTCTCTTCTTGAAGAGTAAAAAGCATGTAGAATGAGACTTTCCTCGCTGAATTAAAGTTTGAGAGACTTGTTATGCAAACCAACTGGCAACCTACTGCTTCCATTGACCAACTTCGTCAACGTGCGACGTTAATCGCGTCGATTCGACAATTCTTCGCTGACCGACAGGTGATGGAAGTCGATACGCCAGCCATGAGTCACGCAACCGTGACTGACATTCATTTGCATACTTTCCAAACCGAGTTTGTTGGCCCAGGCTACGCCGATGGCAGTAAGCTGTTTTTTATGACCAGCCCAGAATTCCATATGAAGCGCCTTTTGGCTGCGGGTAGCGGTTGTATTTATCAAATCAACAAAGCATTTCGTAATGAAGAGAATGGTCGCTACCACAACCCTGAATTCACGATGTTGGAGTGGTATCGCGTTGGCTTTGACCATCATAAATTGATGGATGAAATGGATGACCTGTTGCAGCTGGTATTGAAGTGTGGCGCAGCGCAGCGCATGACGTATCAGCAAGCCTTCATTGATGTGTTGGGTGTGTGTCCACTGGAAGGCTCGATGACTGAGCTGAAAGCGGCGGCAAGCAAGCTGGGTTTGAGTGACATTGCTGAGCCAGAAGAAGATCGCGATACGCTGCTGCAACTACTATTTAGCGTGGGAGTAGAAAACAAAATTGGTCAGGACGTGCCGGCTTTTGTGTACGATTTCCCTGCATCACAGGCGGCGCTTGCGAAAATCAATCCTCAAGATCATCGCGTCGCGGATCGTTTTGAAGTGTACTTTAAGGGGATAGAGCTGGCGAACGGATTTCATGAACTGGATAACCCGAAAGAGCAATTAGCGCGCTTTGAACAAGATAACGCAAAGCGTATCGAAATGGGTTTAAAACCACAGCCGATCGATTATCATCTGATCTCTGCACTGGAAGCAGGGTTGCCAGATTGTGCAGGGGTCGCGTTGGGTATCGATCGTTTGATCATGCTGGCGCTAGGCTGTGACCACATTGATCAAGTGACGGCCTTTCCATTTCCAATTGCATAAGGACGTCCAATGAACCTGACGGCTGCACGTTTCGTCATCTTTAGCTACGCCATATTGATCGCTTTTTTATCTCTGAGTTCAGGTGAACTGCAAGACTGGGGCAATATCGTGTATCTCGACAAAATGCAGCACGCTATGGCATACAGCGGCTTTGCGTTTTTAGGTTGTTTTTGTGTGTGGCGTTGGCGTCAACGTTGGGCGGTGGCGATTAGTATTTTGCTATTCAGCGCCGTTATTGAGTGGTTGCAAGGGTATGTAGGGCGACAAACTTCTTGGTTAGACCTTGTCGCCAACTCAACTGGTATCTTAACTGGTCTGTTATGTTACCGGATTTGGAGCCTCTATCGACCTAGGTTGGTGAAGTCGCTATACTCGATTCGTTAATGAAGAGGGAACACGATAACAATGAAAACGCGCGACAAAATCGTCTACGCGGCACTGGAGTTGTTCAACCAACATGGTGAGCGCAACATCACCACCAATCACATTGCCGATCACATCGAAATTAGCCCTGGTAATCTGTATTACCACTTCCGCAATAAGCAAGAAATCGTTCGTGAGATCTTTGCGCTTTATTCAGCAGAACTTTTAGAAAGATTTACCCCTATTCAAGGTTCGCAAGAGAGCCTGACTATGCTGAAGAGCTACCTAGACTCTATTTTTACCTTGATGTGGAAATACCGCTTTTTCTACGCAAACCTACCAGAAATCTTGTCACGAGATGAACAGCTACACGAGCAGTACATCGATGTGCAAGAGAAGCTGCAAGCGAATCTCATTGCTATTATGCAAGAGTTCGTAACGATGAAGCTGTTGAATGTCGATCAACAACAGTTGAAGTCACTGGTATGTACATTGCACTTGATTGCGTGTAGTTGGTTGGCGTATCAATCTGCGATGGCTTCAAAAACCAACATTACTGAGCAAATGGTGAAGCAAGGGATGTTGCAGATGCTTAATGTCGTTAAGCCATTAGCAACTGAGCAGGGCTTAGAGCAGCTACTGTTATTAGAAGATGCGGTTAGCAATCTACACAGTTAAACGTCAAACTGCTTAATATTTCGAGAGTCACTCTCATTTTCGAGTCGTGGCTCGAGTTGACTTGTCAAATATGCCACGCACAATAGTCCCATACGCTAAAAACCCTTGCAGGGATAAGATTCTCGATAAAGGAACTATCGCCCCATGAATTACGACATTTTTAATGGTGATGCTGATGGCATCATTGCTCTTCTGCAATTACGTTTGGCTGATCCTGTCGATGCCCAGTTAATAACCGGTGTAAAGCGCGACATCAAACTGGTGGAAAAAGTAGACGTGCAAGCGGGTGATGAGCTGACTGTGTTAGACATTTCGATGGAAAAGAACATGGCAGGTCTAGAGCAAGCTTTGGCTCAAGGCGCTCACGTCTTTTACGCCGACCATCACAAAGCGGGCGACATTCCTCAGCATGGTAATTTGGATGCGCACATCGATCTCGATGCCAACATGTGCACGGCGTTGATTGTCGATAAGTTGCTTGATGGGCGTTTTCATGACTGGGCGATTACGGCGGCTTATGGCGATAACATGATTGCTAAAGCCGATGAGTTAGCGAATAACGCGGGCTTGTCGCAGCAACAGAAAGAGCAGCTAAAAGAGCTGGGTACTTTAATTAACTACAACGGCTACGGCTCGAAAGTCGAAGATTTACACTTTCATCCTGCGGAGCTGTACCGAGCTTTGCTGAAGTACATGTCACCATTTGAAGCTATTGAAGATACGGCCTCGCCATACTACCAATTGCAATCGGCTTACCAACAAGACATGGAGGCGGCTCTCGCAGTGCCTGCCATGCATGAGAGCGGTAAGCTAAAGTTGTTTGAGTTACCAAACACGGCGGCATCACGCCGAATCAGTGGTGTTTATGGCAACTGGCTGGCAAACCAAACCCCTGACTCTGCGCATGCGGTACTTACTGAAAATGCAGATGGGACTTATACGGTTTCACTTCGTGCCCCGTTAAACAATAAACAAGGTGCCGTGGCCGTGTGTGGTCAGTTCCCGACAGGTGGGGGCCGAGAGGCGGCGGCAGGAATCAACGCGTTAAGCAAAGATGATGTGCATGCTTTTATTGATGCGGTAGAAACCTACTACGCATAGCATTTTCCAAAATATGAATGCAAAAAAGGAGCCGAGTGGCTCCTTTTTTATTATAAGTCGATGAGTCAGATAATCAGCGTTTTAACCAAGATTTCGGATTCTGCGCTTCACTATTACGACGAATTTCAAAGTACAGCGATGGCCTGTCTTGACCACCCGTATCACCCGCGAGAGCAATCACTTCGCCGGCGGTGACTCGATCGCCTTCTTTTTTAGTTAACGCTTGGTTGTAACCATAGAGGGTCATGTCACCTTTTCCGTGGTCGAGCAGTACCACTAAACCGTATCCGCGCAGATACTCAGCAAATACGACAGTACCAGGATAAACGGCTTTCACTTGTTGACCATAGTTGGCAGACAACACCATACCCTTCCAGTTTACCTGCCCAGTTTGTCGCGTACCAAAGTTGTGTAACACACTGCCTTTGAGTGGCCAAGGCAACTTACCGCGCTGTTTGCCGAGTCCGTCCATTGGCACCGCATTACGCTTCGCTGCTTTGGCGATCTCTGCTTTTAAACGGGTTTCGTTGCGTTGCAGCTCGGCTAAGTAGCGTTTGTCATTCTTGATACTGCTCTGAATTTTATTCAGGGTTTGCTTACGCTTGGATTGTGTACTCGCTAGCGCTGTACGTTTTTCGGATTGCTGCTTGAGCAGAGTCTCGATTTGCTCTTTTTCTAGCTCGAGCTGGTTTTTGTTGTGCGCTAATTCTTGGGTTATTTTGGTGATCGCATCAATCACTTCAGCACGTGCTTTAGCTAAATGCTGGAAGTATTGGCTCATGCGGTCTTCTTCCACACCTTGATTTAACAAGTGACCATTGGCCTTCGCTCGCTCGGTTACGTAATACGTTTGCAGCAGCTGTTTGAGTTCTTCTTCTTGCTCTTGACGCTGTGCTTCTTGCAAGGCAATTTTCTCTTCTAGATTTTCTATGTTTTTGTCTGCTTGTGCGAGGTTAGACTTGGTTTGTCGTATTTCACGCTCAAGCTTATAAATTCCAAGCTCTTGATCTTTTAATGATTTCTGTAACTCATTGAGCTGCTTTTCTTGGGAAGAGAGCGATTTGCGCTGACGGCTTATCTCACTGGATACGCCTTTGAGCTCTTGCTGACTCACAGCAGAGGAGGTAATGGGATAAGTGGCAGATAAAGCACAAGTTAATAAAATAGCCGAGCGTAGAACAGGGTGATTTTGTTTTCGCACTTGAGAGTTACCTACCACGTTGTTGTCAAAAAGGTTTGTTGACGATTAAATACCATCTCCATGGATAAAGCTTTGCGACTTGCCGTTAAAGCCTTGATCCATATCGAGAGAGGGTTTATCCGTTTTTGGACGTCCGACGATTTTTGCAGGCACGCCAGCCACCGTTGTGTGAGGAGGCACGGCTTGCAATACCACAGAGCAAGATCCGATTTTCGCGCCTTCACCGACTTCGATATTGCCAAGAATCTTTGCACCAGCTCCGATCATCACACCCTCGCGAATTTTCGGGTGACGATCACCGCATTCTTTACCAGTACCACCAAGGGTGACATCTTGCAGTATAGACACGTCGTTTTCGACCACGGCAGTTTCACCAATCACGATGCCTGTTGCATGGTCGAGCATGATGCCACTACCAATGCGCGCTGCAGGGTGGATATCGACCTGACATGCTACCGAAATCTGATTTTGTAGGTAAGTCGCAAGAGCGTGACGACCTTGCTTCCATAGCCAGTTTGCTACTCGGTAGCCTTGCAGTGCGTGATAGCCTTTTAGGTACAGCAATGGCATTGAGTACATTGAAACAGCAGGGTCGCGATTGACCGTGGCACAAATATCACAAGCCGCGCCGTCAGTGATGGTTGGATCAGCTGCAAAGGCTTCTTCAACCACTTCACGCACAGCCATCGCTGGCATGGAAGCGGTGTTCAATTTGTTAGCCAGAATATAACTCAGAGCGGCACACAAACTTTCATGCTTGATAATGGTGGCATGATAGAAGCTCGCCAGCATAGGCTCTTGTTCTGACATTTCACGGGCTTCTGAGACAATTTTGTTCCAGACTTTTTGTTTTTCGCAGTGTTTCATTCTCAATATCCAGAGTGGTTCTTCCGTGACCCGACAACTTCAATTTTTCTCAGATGAGCTGCAAAGGGCGGTAGATTGCTACTTTCCTTCGGCTTTTTTGTCACGAGCAAGTAAATCTTGCGCTGCTAAGCGCGCATCTTTTCCTTGATACAATACTTGATAAATTTGATCAACTATCGGCATCTCAACACCCATACGTTGAGAAAGTAGCCATACTTCTTTTGTATTGCGGTAACCTTCAACCACTTGACCAATTTCTTCTTGAGCCGTATCAACGTCTTTACCTTGGCCTAATGCCAAGCCAAAGCGTCGGTTACGTGATTGGTTATCGGTACATGTCAGGACAAGATCGCCTAAACCCGCCATGCCCATAAAGGTTTCTGGCTGTGCACCCAGCGCAGCACCAAGGCGACTCATTTCAGCCAAGCCACGAGTAATTAATGCAGTACGGGCATTGGCGCCAAAACCGATACCATCAGACATACCCGCACCAATCGCAATAACGTTTTTCACAGCGCCACCCAATTGCATACCAATAAAGTCACTATTGGCATATACGCGGAAGGTTTTGCTACAGTGGATTTTTTCTTGTAGATCCGCAACAAATTCAGAATCTGGAGACGCAACAGAGATTGCAGTCGGCATACCCATTGCGAGCTCTTTCGCAAACGTTGGGCCAGACAATACTGCTAGTGAGTAGTTTTCACCGATAATGTCATAAGCGACGTCTTTCAGCAGGCGCCCCGTTTCAGGTTCAAGCCCTTTGGTTGCCCAACAGATGCGAGAGTCTTCGCGCAAGAATGGTTTACAGCTGTTTAGCACGATGCCAAAGACATGGCTTGGAACCACAACCAACAAATCTCGGCTTGCTTGAACGGCTTTTTCTAAATCCGATTCAATGATCAAGCTTTCAGGGAAATCAACACCTGGTAAAAAGGCATGGTTAGCTCGGTCTGCTTCTAGGCGAGCCATGTGCTCTGGCTCGTGTCCCCAAAGGACAACGTTCGCGCCGTTACGAGCGAGTGAGATTGCCAAAGAGGTGCCGTATGAGCCTGCGCCAATCACAGTCATTGCGATGTCTTTACCGTAAGCATTGTTTGTATTTGCTTGTGTCATGCTACCGCCTAATTGTCTTGCTACTAGTAGAATCTAGTTCCTAATCGTCAAATTTTACGCCTTCTGGCGATTAGGAACTAGGAACTTTTGTCAGAAATAAAAAATGCACATTGCATCGAATGGTAGACGCTCTGTGCATTTTATTTGAGTCGGTGACGTCAGCACTGTGGCTATTCGTCACTTATAAAACGTGAATTACGCTTCAGCTTCGCCTTGTTGAGCTTGCTGTTGTAGGTAGTTCATGAATAGCGCGTCAAAGTTTACTGGCGCTAGGTTCAGTTGAGGGAACGTACCTTTAACGACTAGGCTTGAGATAGTTTCACGAGCGTATGGGAATAGGATGTTCGGGCAGAATGCGCCTAGGCAATGTGCAAGTTGACCAGCTTCCATTTGTTCAGCAGTGAAGATACCACCTTGTTGAACTTCACATAGGAACGCAGTCTCTTCTTCGTTCTTCACAGTAACGGTTAGGCGTAGAACAACTTCGTAAACGCCTTCACCAAGCTCACGGCTTTGAGTGTCTAGGTCTAGTTTAACGTCTGGGTTCCACTCTTTCTGGAAAATTACTGGAGAGTTCGGCGCTTCAAAAGAAACGTCTTTTAGGAAGATGCGTTGAATTGCGAAGTTTTGTTGTGCGTCTTGAGGTGCTGCTTCAGCCATTTTTTAATCCTTAAATCAATATTTGTTGAGCCTAGAAACGTCTAAGCTCAGAAAACTGGTATGTCCTGAGACTAACTGAGCCAATCTACCTTGACTAGATGAAGCGTGTATTACGTGCAAAGCGTCACAACTTAGTGCTCCAACTGCTTTCAATTTGCTCAGTTTTTTGTCCGCGAGGCTTGGTAAAAGCGCGTTTAAACGCGAACTTTCGTTCTTGCCACGTTCCTACTTCTTACCGCGAACTAACGGCAGGTTCGCTTCGTTCCACGCAATCAAACCATTTTTTAGTAGGCTCACGTTTTCGAAGCCAGCTTTTACTAGTAGGTTTGCGCTTTCTTGAGCGGTCTGTCCTGTCTTACATACAACAATGATTGGGTCTGATTTGTGGTTTTCAAGGCTACCCAAGTTACCCGCTTTGATGTCTGACGGTAAAATGTGAAGTGAGTCGGTGATATGACCTTTTTTGAACTCGTCTTTGGTACGGATATCCACTACAACGCCGTTTTCACGGTTCATAAGATGAGTCAGTTGGTTTACGTTGATTTCTTTGTATGCGGCTGTCGCTGATTTCACGATGTTCATGATAAAGGCGACAAGAAGACCTACCCAAACCAAAGATAGAATCATGTTCTGTTGGAAAAATTCAATGTACTCTTGCATGTCTTGAGCTCTTACGCTGTTGGCGGAAAAATAAAGCAGGAGTATAGCGAGGTTACGGCTCTTAGGCGAGAGGGTTAAAATTTTCTAACGAATAATTGAGATCTCTATAAACCCTTTATGCCCTTACTATCCGTACATTTCGCTCTGGTAGCTTGATTGCTTTTGCCTATTGGACTTATCGGTTTAAGTGACTTCTGTTTTACTGAGAAAAGAGAACAATAGGTATTAACCCATCTTGTTTGATGTTGCTTTAAATTAGCGCTGTTTCAAGTGCAAAAATAAGAATGAGAAGCGTAAGAAAACCGAACTTAGACTGGGGTGTACAAAGCGTATTAGAAATGACTATGCTTGTGGAACACGATTGTCGGCACTGACTCGTTGTTCGCTTAACTTGTAAGATAGCAACAATAAATCGCAAACATTATTTGATCTTAACCTACAGTTTTGGTTAAAAAGTGTAGTAAAATTACGCTAGTTTTGTTTCAAGGTTAGATAGGGCAGCGAGGCCCTACGCCAAAAGTTACTTAAATTTGATGAGGTCATCACTATGTCAGCTAAGAAGCCACTGGCTCTAGTTATCCTTGACGGTTACGGTTACCGTGAAGACACAGCAAGTAACGCAATTGCGAATGCGAAAACACCAGTAATGGATGCTCTGATTGCGAATAACCCACACACATTAATCTCTGCTTCAGGCATGGATGTTGGCCTTCCTGATGGTCAAATGGGTAACTCTGAAGTTGGTCACACTAACATTGGTGCAGGCCGCGTTGTATACCAAGACCTGACTCGTATCACTAAATCAATTGCTGATGGTGAGTTCGAACAAACGCCTGCGCTAGTTGAAGCAATCGACTCTGCTGTGAAAGCTGAAAAAGCAGTACACATCATGGGCCTGATGTCTCCAGGCGGTGTTCACTCTCACGAAGACCACATTTACGCTGCAGTTGAAATGGCAGCGGCGCGTGGCGCAGAGAAAATCTACCTACACTGCTTCCTAGACGGCCGTGACACACCACCACGTAGTGCTGAAAACTCACTACAACGTTTCCAAGACCTATTTGCGAAACTAGGTAAAGGCCGCGTTGCTTCTCTAGTAGGTCGTTACTACGCAATGGACCGTGACAACAACTGGGATCGCGTCCAAGTTGCTTACGATCTTCTAACTCAAGCTAAAGCTGAGTTCACAGCAGAAACGGCAGTTGCAGGTCTAGAAGCGGCTTACGCTCGTGAAGAAAACGACGAATTCGTTAAAGCAACAGCTATCAAAGCGGAAGGTCAAGAAGACGCAATCATGCAAGATGGTGATGCGGTTATCTTCATGAACTACCGTGCTGACCGTGCACGTCAAATCACTCGTGCATTCGTTCCTGCGTTTGACGGCTTTGAGCGTGCAGTATTCCCAGCAATCAACTTTGTGATGCTGACTCAATACGCGGCTGATATCCCTCTAGCTATCGCATTCCCACCTGCGTCTCTAGAAAACACTTACGGTGAGTGGCTATCTAAACAAGGTCAAACTCAGCTACGTATCTCTGAAACAGAGAAATACGCACACGTGACTTTCTTCTTCAACGGTGGTGTTGAGAACGAATTTGAAGGGGAAGAGCGTCAATTGGTTGCTTCACCAAAAGTTGCAACGTACGACATGCAGCCTGAAATGAGCTCTCCAGAACTAACAGATAAGATGGTTGCGGCTATCAAGTCTGGTAAGTTCGATACCATCATCTGTAACTACCCGAACGCAGATATGGTTGGTCACACTGGCGTTTATGAAGCGGCTGAGAAAGCAATCGAAGCTCTAGATGAAAGTGTGGGTAAAGTGGTTGAAGCAATCAAAGAAGTTGGCGGTCAACTATTGATCACTGCGGACCACGGTAACGCAGAAATGATGATCGACCCTGAAACTGGCGGCATCCACACTGCTCATACTAACCTACCAGTACCTCTAATCTATGTAGGTGACAAAGCGGTTGAATTCAAAGAAGGCGGTAAACTGTCTGACCTTGCACCAACCATGCTTTCTCTAGCTGGTCTAGAAATCCCAGCAGAAATGACGGGTGAAGTACTAGTTAAATAATTAACTAACGGCTCCGAATGACAAAAGCCCGAGTTTAAACTCGGGCTTTTTTGTATCTGGCAGTAAGGGCTGGTCTGTAAGGTTACTGAACCAATATGCCCGCACCAATCACAGCTAGGGCTGCGCCCAACCATGCAAATCGGTTTGGTCGGCGTTTAGTGTAAATCCAGAGCAGTGGTAGCAACATAATTGGCGTGGTTGAAGATAGAAGTGCAACCATACCTACATTTCCTTCTTGTAGTGCGTATAAGATTAGCGTCATGCCGACGGCCATCGCCAAGAAACCATTAAGCGCAGTAATACCAAATATGCGCCAAGTAATGTGTTGCGTCGAGCGAGCGACTTTGACTCCTAGAATTAACAACATGCTGTGGGCGAAAAAGGCACTGATCATTCGAATAGCAGAAGCCGCAACTGGGTCAATACTGGTTTGCATTACTGGCTTGGCGATGATGCCGCCCAATGCTTGGCACATTGCTGCGGTTAAGCCAAGTCCAATACCCACCCAGATGTTACCTTTAATGTCTTCCAAGACGTTATTCACTTGACCTCTTCGGCCAAAGAATATCGCCATCACCACGCCGCTAAATACCAATGATGCGCCCAGTAGTTCTATTGTGGTCATGACTTCGCTAAATAAGAAGTAGCCCAAGATGGCAGAGAACACGGCGTGGCAAGAGAAGAGTAACCCGGCTTGTCTTGGCCCCATACGATTCAAACACGCGAATAGAGCGGTATCGCCAATAAAAATACCAATCAGTCCTGAGGCCATCATTGGCGTTACATGTTCCCAAGAAACCGTTAACCAGCCGCCAGTTATCCAGGCCATTGTTGATAAGATCACGGCTGTGCAGCCCATACGCCAGCGGCTGTAAGAAAATGCGCCTAGGTGTTGTGCAGGAATGACCGAAATTAGGCTAGAAACTGCCCACAGAAAAGCGGCGCATAAAGCAAGCCATTCGTAACCCATGATGTGTCGACGTCCTTGTAGAGTAGAGGAGTCTTAATATGCACGAAATTTATGGGATGTAAAAGCCGCTCTGTAAGGGCAGTAGCTGGAGAGCAGCTCCATGACAACACGCTTTTTCATGGAGCTCTTCGATTAAAACAGTACCAAAACTGCGCCATACACGATAAGTAGACCAATCAAACCGAGAATCAGGCCTACTTTCGCCATGTCTTTGCTCTCGATGAGGCCTGTTGAATAAGCCAAAGAGTTTGGTGGTGTGGAAACCGGTAAGATCATGCCAAGTGATGCGGAGAAGGCGACGACAACCAGTAAACCTTGTAGGCCACCAACCGCAATAAGGCTTGGCATGGATGTACCAATAGCGGCAGCAATAGGCATCAATAAGTTTGCCGTTGCGGTATTAGACATAAAGTTCGCCATTAACCAGCACACTACCGATAGGGCTAAAACAACGGCAAATGGTGATAGCAGGCTGTAATCAATGGCGTGCGCTAATGCTTCGGCTAAGCCCGTTTTGTCTAAGGCAATGCCAATTGCTATACCACCGGCAACTAGCCATAAAACATCCCAGTTAATCAGCTTGAGCTCTTCTTTTCCCATAATGCCCGTTAACGTGAACACTGCTAGTGGGATAATCGCGACAACATATGTATTCATGCCATGCACTTTCGTTGTCATCCAAAGCAAAATGGTTAGTGCAAAAGTGATGTAGACGACGATCGCACGCCAGCTCCTTTTGAATGTACCATCTAGCTTTAGTTTCATTTCTGGTTCGCTAGACGGAAACAGCTTTTGCAACAAGAACCAAGCTACAGTGAGTTGTACCAACACAAATGGTAGACCCATTGTCATCCACGATAGGAAGTCTATCGCGTTTTCTCCAGTGAGATATTGAAGCGCTATCGCATTAGGTGGTGTGCCTATCGGAGTCGCAATGCCGCCTGTATTCGCGGCAATTGGAATACACAACACCAGTGCTTTAATGCCTAAATCCCCTTTAGGTGCTGAAGCGACGATGGGGCCAAGCAGGGCTAGCATCATCACGGTCGTGGCAGTATTGGACATAAACATTGAAAAAACGGCGGTAATTAACATCAAGCCCAGCATTATGAACTTAGGTTGTGTGCCGAATGGTTTTAATAGAACTCGGGCGAGGTTGTTGTCGAGCTCGTATTTGGAAGCCGCAATCGCGAGAGCAAAACCACCCATAAAAAGAATAATGATCGGTGAAGAGAAGGCCGAGAAAATATCGGTGTAAGCAATTAACTCTCCTAAATCATGCCCCGCTGGTGGATTGCGAAATAGATGCAAACCTTTATCCGATATCATGATCAGTTCAAGAGCGATAATAAGAATGGACGTAGCAAAAACGGGAACCGGCTCGAGAACCCAAAGTAGAGCAGCAAGAAGAAAAATAGCCAACAGGCGATGCTGAATTAAAGTGAGATCGTCAATAGGAATAGCATCGATCGGCATCATCAAAACACCGAGCGGAATTAAAAAGCACACCAGCAATTTCGCCAACGTGTTTACACTCATCTTTGGCATTGGCTGCCCCTCTAAATATTCATTCTAAGCGCAGGATAATTGATTGTGGAATGAGGGTCTTAGAGGCAGGTATGAGTTTGAGAAATAGAGGCTAAATTTCGAACGGAGTTTTGCTTTTTATCAATAAAAAGAGCCCTTAATAAAGGGCTCTTTAACGGTGTTTTACTTATTTTTTCAAGGCGTAAGGTGTGCCCATAACGGTTGGCTTACCGTTTTCCATGCTTGCGTCAAACTCAATCGCGTCTTTGGCAAACAGGTTAATAACAGTAGAACCCAGTTTGAAGCGGCCCATCTCTTCGCCTTTTTTCAAGATCACGGCCTTGTCACCCTCTGCTGGGTAATTCCATTTGTAGACAGTGTTTCCACGAGGCGGAGTGATCGTGCCAGCCCATACTTGCTCAATGCTACCAACAATTGTCGCACCAACAAGCACCTGTGCCATTGGACCAAACTCAGTATCGAAGATACACACCACACGCTCGTTACGTGCAAATAGGTTCGGTACGTTTTCTGCTGTCAGAGGGTTTACTGAGAACAGGTCACCTGGTACGTAAATCATTTGGCGCAGAGTGCCGTCACATGGCATGTGTACACGGTGGTAATCGCTCGGAGATAGGTACAATGTTGCAAAAGAACCATCTTTAAATTCGTCCGCTAAATTCGCGTCACCGCCCAGCAATTCTTGTGCTGAGAAGTGATGACCTTTTGCTTGGATAAGTTGACCATCTTCAATAGGGCCAAACTGGCTAACACAAGCGTCGGCTGGATGAGTGATGACGTTTTCGCCTTCAGAAATTGGGCGTGCGCCTTCTTTTAGCTCACGAACGAAAAACTCGTTGAACGTTTTAAAATGCTTAGGATCTGAGTGCTTTGCCTCATCCATATTCACATTGTATTGTTTGATAAACCAACGAATAACTGCTGTTGTTAGACCGCCAGCTTTTGCTGAAGCCAGTTTACCCATTAGGCGAGTGAGGCCGTGTTGTGGGATCCAGTACTGCAGTCCAACTTTAAACTTGTCCATCTTTAATTCCGATACTTCTGTTAGATTCGCGCTTTAGGGCGCGTGATGTTACTGAAATTTAATTTGCTTGTCAGTATTAGGTGAAGACTTTTTACACAGTTACAGCCTTAACTCAATTACAGATCGGCTTTTTTATTACGTGAATACTGACGATTTGCTTTATTTTCAACCATGCTTTCCAAAATGCGATGATAGTTTTCAAAGCGAGTTTCGTTAATTTCCCCGTTCTCGACAGCTTCACGTAGAAGGCAGCCTGGGTCATCATTGTGTTTACAATCTCGGAACTTGCAACCGCCTAAATATGGTCGAAATTCAACGAATGCTTTTGTTACTTCTTCTGCTTCCAAATGCCAAAGACCAAATTCACGTACTCCAGGTGAGTCGATCAAATCGCCACCCGTTGGAATGTGGTATAAACGTGCAGCCGTCGTGGTGTGTTGGCCCAAGCCAGAGTTCTCAGAGACTTCACCTTCTTCCACTTCGCTCTCTAGTTCCGGCATTAACGCATTGACTAAGCTGGATTTCCCTACGCCTGATTGACCAACAAAGATATTAATTCGATCACGCAGTAGGGTTTCTAGTTCAGCAATGCCTTCTCCAGACTTCTTGCTGACCAGAAGCACTTTATAGCCAATACGTTCATATTCTTTGAGCCATTCTTCATACATTGCACGGTCATCGGCTTCTAGAAGGTCGACCTTATTTAAGACCAACAATGGCGCAATATTCAGTGTTTCTGATGCAACGAGATAGCGGTCAATAATATTTAGCGATAGCTCTGGTAATACCGAAGAGACAATGACCATTTGATCAATATTGGCTGCAACGGGTTTTAGACCATCGTAATAATCTGGACGAGTGAGCACTGAAGAGCGAGGTTCTACCGCTTCAACAACACCAGAGATGCCCGCCATAGACTCCAATCCTTCGCGCCATAAAACACGATCGCCAGATACTAGAGACTCAATACCACGGCGGAGGTTACAGCGTTGAATTTCGCCTGTTTCAAGGTCTTCAATGTCCGCGTGCTGACCAAAACGAGTGATCACGAGACCTTGCTTGCTGGCGCCTAGCATGTTTTCATCCCACTGGATGGAATCTTCTTGCTTCTTCAAACGCTTTTGTTGGTTGCTACGTACGCGTCGCACCTGACCTTTGGTTAACTTTTTCTTCTTTGCCACAATTCTGTACTTTATGTGAATTTACTCAAATGGTTGAGCCGTACTCTTGGCTCCGTGTATGAGTATCGTGTTTCTCGTATTTTGAGGTATAGTACCTCTTTTATCGATAAACAAATAGGCGGCGTAACCATGTCCTTTAGCGATCAAAACCTAATTTGGGTTGATTTAGAGATGACAGGGCTTGATCCTGAAACGCACAAAATCATCGAAATTGCTTCTATTGTCACGGATAGCGAACTAAATATTTTGGCTGAAGGTCCAGTGTTAGCGATTCATCAGCCGGAAGAAGAACTGGCGAAAATGGACGACTGGTGTACTAATACGCATACGGCAAGCGGTTTGGTGGAGCGCGTTCGAAACAGTCAAATCTCAGAACAAGACGCAGTCGCACAAACCATTGAATTTTTAGAAAAATGGGTGCCAAAAGGGGCGTCGCCAATATGTGGTAACAGCATTGGGCAGGATCGCCGCTTTTTATACAAGCATATGCCTGAGTTGGAAGAGTTCTTCCATTACCGATATGTTGACGTTAGTACTCTTAAAGAACTAGCACGTCGCTGGCAACCTGAGGTGCTAAATGGGTTCACAAAACAGGGAACACATTTGGCCTTGGACGACATTCGTGAGTCCATCGCAGAACTTAAGTACTATCGAGGTACTATTTTCAAGATTTAACTGTTAAGGTTGCGATCCAAATTGTTGTAATTTATATCGCTTTTGATTGCTTTTTCGTCGTTCAGTAAAAAAATAAAGTTTTTTTGAAGGAAGGACTTGCATCACAAAAAAATGCTCTTATAATTCGCAGCCCTAAACAGCGGAAACGTTGTTGATGCGACACTAGCTCAGTTGGTAGAGCGCAACCTTGCCAAGGTTGAGGTCACGAGTTCGAACCTCGTGTGTCGCTCCAGTTTCATAGTTCTCACGGTACTTAACGGTGACACAATACGGACGCGGGGTGGAGCAGCTTGGTAGCTCGTCGGGCTCATAACCCGAAGGTCGTCGGTTCAAATCCGGCCCCCGCAACCAATGCGACACTAGCTCAGTTGGTAGAGCGCAACCTTGCCAAGGTTGAGGTCACGAGTTCGAACCTCGTGTGTCGCTCCAGTTTTATAGTTCTTACGGTACTCAACGGTGACACAATACGGAC
>NZ_JAHGAP010000038.1:0-34635 GCF_030248655.1 Vibrio sp. D431a
TTGCGACTTACATTAACGGCCAAACTGACCTAGTGAAAGCGTCAGTAGACCAAGACGGTAAACTGCAAATCTTCGCTGGCAACAACAAAGTTGAGGGCGAGGTCGAGTTTTCAGGCGGTCTATCTGGTGAACTAGGTTTGGGCGAAGGCAAAAAAGTAACGGTAGATACTATCGACGTAACCTCAGTTGGTGGCGCACAAGAATCTGTTGCTATCATCGATGCGGCACTGAAATACGTAGACAGCCACCGCGCAGAGCTAGGTGCATTCCAGAACCGTTTCAACCACGCAATCAGCAACTTGGACAACATTAACGAGAACGTGAATGCGTCGAAGAGCCGTATCAAAGATACAGATTTCGCGAAAGAAACGACGGCAATGACCAAATCACAAATTCTATCGCAAGCGTCAAGCTCAATCCTTGCGCAAGCGAAACAAGCGCCAAACTCAGCGCTAAGTCTGCTAGGTTAATTTCAAACCTAAGACGAGAACCTCATTGGCTCGTGGTGAGAGATGAGCGAGTAAACCCAGCTTCGGCTGGGTTTTTTTCTGTCTTTTGGGCCCCCAGGATTTCTGCGAATCACGACATTAGAGCTGCATCACATTTCAGTAAGCCAAAGAAAATAATCGCAAAAAATTGAAAATTTCTTCTAAAGGATATTCATCGGTCGCCGTTAAAGGGACTGAGAGAAATGAGATGTACCTAAGTGAGGTGAGAGACACGACGGTACATTCACTAAAGCCTTAAGGAGATCAATTATGGCGATTAACGTTAATACTAACGTTTCTGCGATGACTGCACAGCGTTACCTAAACCAGGCAGCTGACGGTCAACAAAAATCAATGGAGCGTTTGTCTTCGGGTTATAAAATCAATAGCGCGAAAGACGATGCTGCAGGTCTACAGATTTCAAACCGCTTGAATGCACAAAGCCGTGGCCTAGACATGGCAGTGAAAAACGCAAACGACGGTATTTCTATTGCACAGGTTGCTGAAGGTGCAATGAATGAATCTACCAACATCCTACAACGTATGCGTGATCTTTCGCTTCAATCGGCGAACGGCTCTAACTCAAAAGCAGAACGTGTAGCGATCCAAGAAGAAGTAACAGCGCTAAACGACGAGCTAAACCGTATTGCTGAAACTACCTCTTTCGGTGGTAACAAGCTTCTAAACGGTACTTACGGTACTCAATCTTTCCAAATCGGGGCGGACTCAGGTGAAGCAGTGATGCTTTCTATGGGTAACCTACGCTCAGACACTTCAGCAATGGGTGGTAAGAGCTACGCAGCAGAAGAGGGTAAAGACGCATCTTGGACTGTTGGTGAGAAAACAGAGTTCAAAATGAGCTACACCAACAAGCAGGGTGAAGAGAAAGAGCTATCAATCAGCGCTAAGCAAGGCGATGATATTGAACAGCTAGCGACATACATCAACGGTCAAAACGATGATGTAAAAGCCTCTGTTGGCGAAGATGGCAAACTACAAGTATTTGCTTCTTCTCAAAAAGTTGAAGGTGATGTTGAGTTTTCTGGCAACCTAGCAGACGAGATCGGCTTTGGTGGTCCGAAAGACGTAACAGTGAAAGACATCGACGTAACCACAGTAGCTGGCTCTCAAGAAGCAGTAGCGGTTATCGACGGCGCTCTTAAGTCCGTAGACAGCCAACGAGCTTCACTCGGTGCTTTCCAAAACCGCTTCAACCACGCAATCAGCAACCTAGACAACATTAACGAGAACGTTAACGCGTCTAAAAGCCGTATTAAAGATACTGATTACGCGAAGGAAACCACTGCGATGACTAAGTCGCAAATTCTTCAGCAAGCAAGTACTTCAATCCTGGCTCAAGCGAAGCAGTCTCCATCTGCAGCGCTAAGCTTGTTGGGCTAAGTGGTAAACCCAGCCTGAGGTCAACACCTTAGTGCTGGGGCACCAAAGCGATAGATTCTATCGTTAGCCCATAAGGTGGAAGGGAGATTGTAATGGATATATCCTCCTACGCATCGAACATCCAGCCTTACGGCACGCCAAATGGCACAAAGTTTGCAAATAAAAATGGCAATGATATAGGCACGTCTAGCCCAGCAAATTCAAATGGTGAGATTTCGCCGCAAAAAGCGAAAAACACCGAATACGACTTCTCTGTTCAAGCTGCGATCGAGATGGCTGAAAGCCGTCAAGAACTGAACAAAGAAGAACGTGAAAAATTGGTCGCACAAATGAATGAATTTGTAACGTCCATAAACAAAGGAGTCGCATTTCGAGTGGATGAAGAATCCGGACGAGATGTGGTGACGATTTATGAAGCCAATACCGGTGACGTGATTCGTCAAATTCCTGATGAAGAAATGCTAGTGGTATTGCGTCGCCTAGCTGAGCACACAGCCAACAGCGGGTTGTTGACTGAAAAAGTGTAAGTCGTTTTTAGAGGTGATTTGATGAGTTTAGGCCCTTTGGGGATGTCTGGCGGCATGGATATTAATTCCATGGTCAGCAAAATTGTGGATGCCGAACGCGTACCAAAGCAGCAACGCATCGACAACGAACGCACGACAATTAATGCCAGTATCAGTGCTTACGGACGACTCAGAGAATCATTGGATACGATGAAAAATCTCATGGCGAACTTTCGCCAGGAGAAAGCATTTGCCGTTCGCACTGTCGAAACGACCGATGACAATATCGTATCTGCCACGGCAACCACAGATGCTATCGCTGGCAAATATGCTATCGATGTGTTGCAGCTTGCTCAGAGCCACAAAGTCGCTTCTGACGTATTGCCAGAAGACGCAAAATTTGGCCCTGGTAAGCTGCAGATTTCGCTTGGTGATGAGCGTTTTAATATCGATGTTCGTTCCCGATCTAAGCTCATCGATGTCGTACGCGGCATCAATGGCGCTAAAGATAACCCTGGCGTTCGTGCATCTCTTATTAACGACGTCGAAGGTCCACGCCTTATCCTTGCTTCTAACCTCTCTGGTAAGGATCATCAAATCAGAGTCAGTGTGGAGGCCGAAAAAGGCAACCCTCTTAAATACTTCGAATACCAAACACTTGAAGACCGCGTCAACGCGCTTGAAGAAGCTCGTTCAGCGGCGGAAGATGTCTTAGGTCCTCTTAAATTTCCGGAACAACCAGCAGAAGAGCTAGATGCAAACGGCAATCCTCTACCTCCAGAAGAGCAAAAAGCGGCAGACGATGTACAAGATGATGCATCGCAAGCGCCAATCTCTGCGGCGGGTGCAGAAGCAGCCAAAGCTGGTCAAGAAGCCATTGATGAAGCCAACCGACGCGCGAGTTTACGCCCTGAAGACAGAATTCCAGGGTGGACAGAAACTGCGTCAGGTACTTTGTTGGACTCTTATGAAGAACCAGAGCTCGAACTCGACGAAAAGGCAATAGAGAAGGCACCAGATGTACCAGGCTGGAATAATGCCGCATCGGGCACCCTAACCGATTCTTACGTTACGACGAAAGAGGCTAAGCAGCTTCTCGAGCAAGAAAAAGCGGAAATCGAGCAAAAAATTGCGAGTGAAAAGCAAGCGTTAGACGAAAAAGTGGCACGTGGTGAACTTTCCGAAGCGCAAGCTAAGCAAATTCATCGCGCTAAACTTGATCCTCAAGAACGTGAGCGTCTGGAAAAAATTGATGAAGCAGAAGCGAAAATCGCAAAGGCACAATCTGCTTTTGAACAATACCTTGGAATGACAGAAGTACAAGCAGGGCAAGATTCAGAAGTTCTGCTTGATGGCGTGGCAAAGCTATCTAGCCACAACAATGTGATTGAAGATGCGATCGAAGGTGTTGATTTAACGCTAAAAGGCAAATCAGAACCGAATAAACCGCCTGCTGAAATTGGTGTCGAGTACGACCGTCAAAGTGTACGCAACGATATCGAAAACTTTGTGGCAGCGTATAACTCGTTTTATCAAACCTCCCAAGCGTTGGCGAGTGTGGATCCGGTAACTGGCCAAAAAGGGCCGTTGTCAGGTGACAGCACCGTACGCAGTGCAGATTCACGATTAAAATCGGTCTTTTCTACTCGAATCGATAAAGCACCTGAAAACCTAAAGTCCTTAACAGAATTTGGCATTACGACCACACGTCAAGGCACCCTAGAAATCAACTATGACATGCTAGACCGCCAGTTGAACAATAACTTCAACGAGTTAGAAAAGTTCTTCGGTGGCAACACAGGTTTTGCTAAACGAGTAGAAGATGCGATTCACGGTATCACAGGTATTACAGGCAGTATTCGTACTCGAGAAAAAAGTCTCACAGAACAAAACTACCGTTTGAGTGACGATCAAGCGGCATTAGATCGCCGCATGGAAAGCCTAGAGAAGCGTACTCATGCGAAGTTTACCGCGATGCAAGATGCGACCGGTAAAATGCAAGGCCAGTTAGGCGCTTTGATGAGTGCGTTGGGTTAATAAATGCAAAAAGAACTCATGGAAATTAGTGATATAGATCAACTAATTACGCAAGAATTAGAAAAAATTGATTTTAATGCTGAAGAAATTCTTCGCTTGGTCGATATCAGGGAACGGTTATTGCAAAACCTGTTACCAATTATTCATCAAAATCCTTTGGTTAAGCAGGATGCAGAGTGGCAAGCATTGCTAACTCGTACCAAAAGAATTGTCGAGCTGATGCAATCGGAAACGTCAAAGGTCGGAAAAGAGCTCCATAAGTTTCGTTATGGCCAGCGTTCACTTCAGCAGTACAAAAAATTTATTTAAAAGAGGATTACTATGCGCGGTTCTTTGCAAGCATACAAAAAGGTATCAGTCGACAGCCAGCTTAGCGCGGCTTCTCCGCACAAAGTCATTCAAATGCTTATGGCTGGTGCGATTGAGCGCCTTATTCAAGGTAAAGCAGCCATGCAAGCAGGCAATATTCCAGCAAAAGGTGAGCGCTTAGGTAAAGCGTTAGACATCATTATCGCGCTACGCAGCTGTCTATCTATGGATGACGGTGGTGATATTGCTTCAAACTTAGATTCACTGTATGAGTTTATGATCACGCAAATTTCTGCTGCTAACCATCAAAATGAGCCTCAGCTGATCGACGACGTTATCGACATTATCCGTGAGATCAAGTCCGCTTGGGACCAAATCCCAACAGAGTTTCATAATCTTACCGCTGCTGAAGTTGGTATTTAATAGTCAAAACAATGCGTTAAGATACTAGACGAATATATTTGTCAATTGCGCAACGAGTTGTGTAGCAAAGTTTCTATCAAGCTCACACCTCTCCATTGCTTGGTTGCCTTATTTTTATATTCAAATAAAATAGAAGCCATTAGTAGCCCTAATGGCTTTTTTGTTGCTGATTTTCCTATTTTGTCTATCGTAAATTGAGTGTGGTGGTTCTGCCTTCTTTAGCACCCAATTGCGCAAATCAAGGTTTGGCCGCAACGCACCTAAAATAAAGGCAATCATTCTTACTTATGCATGGTTTGGCAAAGCTGCTTGTAATTGATGATGACGCATCAAGTCGTTTAAATTTAAGCAATATATTGGAATTTGTTGGAGAAAATTGCGAAGCGGTCAGTTCTGATCAGCTCAGCGATGTTGATTGGTCTAGCGTATGGTCGTGCTGTATTGTTGGTAATATTCCAGCAGGTCAAGCGGCGAGTACGGTTATCTCTCATTTAAACAGCGCTTACCACATCCCTCTTCTAGTCATGGGCCGTTTTCCTTTGCCTGTTGATGATCTTCCAAATTTTGTTGGTGAACTAGAGCTGCCGCTTAATTACCCACAGCTTAGTGAAGCGTTACGCCACTGCAAAGATTTTCTGGGGCGAAAAGGAGTGAATGTTGTTGCTAGTGCACGCAAAAACACGCTTTTTCGCAGCTTAGTTGGTCAAAGTAGAGGTATTCAAGAAGTTCGACACCTGATTGAGCAAGTATCAAACACGGAAGCAAACGTGTTGATCTTAGGTGAGTCCGGTACGGGTAAAGAAGTTGTTGCGCGTAACATCCACTATCATTCTTCATACCGCGATGGCGCATTTGTACCTATTAACTGTGGTGCAATACCGCCTGAGCTCCTAGAAAGCGAATTATTTGGTCACGAAAAAGGCGCGTTTACTGGTGCGTTAACTGCCCGTAAAGGTCGATTTGAGCTCGCAGACGGTGGCACTATCTTTCTTGATGAGATTGGCGATATGCCAATGTCGATGCAAGTAAAGTTGCTTCGTGTATTGCAAGAACGCTGCTTTGAACGTGTAGGTGGCAATAGTACCATCAAGGTAAATGTTCGAGTTGTGGCGGCGACACACCGTAATCTAGAAAATATGATTGAAGAAGGTACGTTCCGAGAAGACTTGTTCTATCGTCTGAACGTGTTTCCAATTGAGATGCCAGCGCTGAAAGAGCGCAAACAAGATATACCATTGCTGCTGCAAGAACTGATGACACGTTTAGAGGCGGAAGGCGGACAACCTATCTGCTTTACACCTCGTGCAATCAACTCACTGATGGAGCATAACTGGCCGGGCAACGTACGCGAGTTGGCTAATCTTGTTGAGCGAATGATTATTCTGTATCCAAATAGCTTGGTGGATGTAAACCATCTACCAACCAAATATCGCTACAGTGACATCCCAGAGTTCCAACCAGAGAGCAATCCATTTGTTTCGGTGGAAGAGCAAGAGCGTGATGTATTCCAAGATATCTTCTCTGAAGATTTTAGCTTTGAAGATCAAGACGACCTTGATCACAGCATGAACGCCCCGCAAGCGCTGCCACCGGAAGGGGTTAATTTGAAAGAGCTGCTGGCTGATTTAGAAGTTAATATGATCAGCCAAGCATTAGAAGCGCAGGGAGGCGTTGTTGCAAGAGCGGCCGACATGCTGGGTATGCGACGTACTACGCTGGTGGAAAAAATGCGTAAGTACAACTTACAGCGCTAGGTAAAGTGAAGTTTTAAGACGATATCTGAATAATCACTTGGGCTGGTTAACATCGCTTTTCTGGCATCCAAAACCGTTATCTCTGAGTGTCAACTTATTGTCGATAGCTTAACGTCCTGATAAATATAAAAAATAGCTTGGTACGCTAATTGCTTACCAAGCTATTTTAGTTTTAGCGGCGATATTTCGACAGGCAGTAATGGATAACAACACCAATCAATCCCATTTAGATTCCGTAGAGAATCAGGTTGAGCGCTACAAACAGGTGCTCGATGTGATGCCTGCTGGAGTGATTTTGCTCGATACGTACGGAGTAGTGCGTGAAGCAAATCCAGAAGCGCACCGAATTCTTGAGATTCCACTGGTTAACGAAAAATGGTTCAACGTTATCCAGGCGGTGTTTGACCCACGTGAAGATGATGGCCACGAAGTTTCATTACGTAATGGCCGTAAAGTTCGACTCGCCATCTCGGCGTCCACAACAGGTCAATTGATCCTGATTACCGATTTAACCGAAACCCGTTTACTTCAAGCTCGTGTCAGTGATTTGCAGCGCTTATCGTCGTTAGGACGTATGGTTGCGTCGCTTGCTCACCAAGTAAGAACGCCGCTGTCGAGCGCTATGTTATATGCATCCAATTTGGGAGCGCCAAATCTTCCTCCAGCGACAAAAGATCGCTTCCAAACCAAATTAATGGATCGACTGCACGATTTGGAAAAGCAGGTTAATGATATGCTGCTTTTTGCTAAAGGTGGTGATAATAAAGTCATTAAGCCATTTACGATTGCCCAGTTGGTAGCGGAATACCAGCCGATGGTCGAAACCGCGCTAAAAAACAACAGTATTGATTACTGCCTAGAAGTGGAAGAAGAACAAACTGAACTACTAGGCAATGCGAACGCTATTGCATCCGCATTAAGTAATCTGGTCATGAACGCGATTCAAATGTCTGGTAAAGAATCGCAAGTCGATATTTTTTTCCGCCCGGTAAATGGTGAGTTACGCATTTCTGTGCAAGACAGCGGACCGGGTGTGCCCGAAGAACTGCAAGCCAAAATCATGGAGCCATTTTTTACCACACGTTCTCAAGGAACTGGATTAGGGTTGGCAGTTGTTCAAATGGTTTGCCGTGCCCATGACGGTCGATTGGAACTTATTTCAGAGCAGGGTGATGGAGCCTGCTTCACCATGTGCATTCCGCTAGAGCGAGTGCAAACAGAAGCGCAATAAGCGGCTTTTGGTAATAACAATTTCTGGAGAATCATAATGGCGCAAAGCAAAGTGCTGATCGTAGAAGACGATGAAGGTCTTCGTGAAGCCCTAGTCGATACTCTGGCTCTGGCAGGGTATGAGTGGTTGGAAGCGGACTGTGCTGAAGATGCACTGTTAAAGCTGAAATCGAATACGGTTGATATCGTCGTTTCTGATGTGCAAATGGCGGGTATGGGTGGCTTAGCTCTGCTCAAAAGCATCAAGCAGAATTGGCCTAACTTACCAGTATTGCTAATGACGGCGTACGCCAACATTGAAGATGCCGTGTCTGCAATGAAAGATGGCGCGATCGACTACATGGCGAAACCATTTGCACCAGAAGTGTTGCTAAATATGGTCAGTCGTTATGCACCGATAAAAAGTGATGACAACGGTGATGCTATCGTTGCTGATGAGAAAAGTCTGCGCTTACTCGCGTTGGCCGATAAAGTGGCACGTACAGATGCGAATGTTATGGTGCTAGGTCCGAGTGGCTCAGGTAAAGAAGTGATGTCGCGCTATATTCACAACGCGTCGAATCGTAAAAATGGTCCTTTTGTCGCAATTAACTGTGCCGCGATTCCTGACAATATGCTCGAAGCAACACTGTTTGGCTATGAAAAGGGCGCATTTACTGGTGCTGTTCAGGCATGCCCAGGAAAGTTCGAACAAGCACAAGGTGGCACAATCTTGCTTGATGAAATCAGCGAAATGGACCTGAACCTGCAAGCGAAGTTGTTGCGTGTTTTGCAAGAGCGAGAAGTAGAGCGCCTAGGCAGTCGCAAAAGCATCAAGTTAGATGTTCGTGTGTTAGCGACGAGTAACCGTGATCTTAAGCAATACGTGTCAGAAGGAAACTTCAGAGAGGACTTATATTACCGCCTGAATGTATTCCCAATTGCGTGGCCTGCACTTAAAGAACGTAAAGGCGATATTGCACCGCTTGCCAAGCATCTTGCTGAGCGTCATTGCAGTAAAATGGGCATGCCAGTGCCTCAATTCTCGAGCGTTGCGTTAGAAAAACTATTGCAATACCCTTGGCCGGGTAATGTTCGTGAGTTGGATAACGTGGTTCAACGAGCGCTGATATTAAGTGAAAATGGCGACATCGATGCTGAGCACATTTTGCTTGAGGGCGTAGATTGGCAAGATGCCAATAGCTTACAACACGTGGTGCAAAATGCAGATATGGTCGTGCCCAATGTTAAGCCAGTTGCTCAAGCTGAGAGTGTCAGCCGCCCAGTAACTGGTGGAGAAGGCTTAGGCAGCGAGCTGCGCGATCAAGAATACGCCATTATTTTGGAGACTTTGGTTGAGTGTAATGGTCGACGCAAAGAAATGGCGGAGAAACTGGGTATAAGCCCTCGAACCTTGCGCTATAAGCTTGCCAAAATGCGTGATGCTGGTATAGATATCCCGAATTAACACAGACAACGGCCATAAGACGAAAAGTGTAAGTAAATTGATTGCTAATGTCTTATGGCACGTTAATTGCTGTGTCAATAATCAGTTTTGTTAATAGTCAATCTTTTGGCTTAGAGGTGCTAATGAAAATTGATGGTATTCAGGCAGAAATGCGCGCCATGATGGTAGAAGCAACCAATACGGCTCCTACTGCAAGTGGGGCGAAAGTTGGAGCAGATTTTAACGATCTCCTAACTAAAGCCATCAATAACGTAAACACACTTCAAAAAGCATCTGGTGATTTACAAACCCGTTTTGATCGTGGTGATGCCGATGTATCCCTTTCTGACGTTATGATCGCTCGTAACAAGTCTAGTGTCGCTTTTGATGCGACGGTTCAAATTCGCAATAAACTCGTTGAGGCATATAAAGATCTCATGAACATGCCAGTGTAATTTAGGTAATAAGTGTGGCAGACAAGTCTACAGATTTAACCGTCACTGAAGGCGGCTCAGATGGTGCACTGGTAGCAAGTTCCGATGTGGATGTGGAGAGTCAAAATCCAGATCTAGAGGAGCGTAGTGCGTCAAAATTCGATATGGCAGTGGGCGACCTCGATTTACTTCGTCAGGTTGTGCTTGTGCTGTCGATATCCATCTGTGTTGCATTGATCGTGATGCTGTTCTTTTGGGTCAAAGAACCGGAAATGCGCCCACTTGGTGCGTATGAGACCGAAGAATTGATCCCCGTTCTGGATTATCTGGACCAGCAGAAAATCAATTATAAGCTTGATGGCAATACTGTTTCTGTTGAATCGAGTGAGTACAACTCGATCAAACTTGGCATGGTTCGTTCCGGCGTTAACCAAGCTACAGAAGCGGGCGATGATATTTTGCTGCAAGACATGGGTTTTGGTGTTTCACAACGTCTCGAGCAAGAGCGTCTCAAACTCAGTCGAGAGCGCCAATTGGCTCAAGCAATTGAAGAAATGAAGCAAGTTCGCAAAGCACGAGTGTTATTGGCACTGCCAAAGCACAGCGTGTTTGTGCGTCATAACCAAGAAGCGTCTGCGTCGGTATTTTTGACATTGTCGACAGGCACGAACCTTAAGCAACAAGAAGTGGATTCTATTGTCGACATGGTGGCTAGTGCTGTGCCGGGAATGAAAACTTCTCGAATTACCGTCACAGATCAGCATGGCCGCTTACTCAGCTCAGGCTCCCAAGATCCCGCTTCTGCGGCGCGACGCAAAGAACAAGAATTAGAACGCAGCCAAGAGCAAGCGCTGCGCGAAAAAATTGATTCCGTACTATTACCCATTTTAGGTTATGGCAACTATACGGCGCAGGTTGATATCCAAATGGACTTCAGTGCGGTTGAACAAACCCGCAAACGCTTTGATCCAAACACCCCTGCGACTCGCAGTGAGTACGCACTCGAAGATTACAATAACGGTAACATGGTAGCGGGTATTCCGGGTGCGTTGAGTAATCAGCCTCCAGCGGATGCCTCAATTCCGCAAGATGTGGCTCAAATGAAAGATGGTTCTGTCATGGGGCAGGGTTCAGTTCGTAAAGAATCCACGCGTAACTTTGAACTTGATACGACCATCAGCCACGAGCGAAAGCAGACCGGGACAGTGGCTCGTCAGACCGTTTCTGTTGCGATTAAAGACCGTCGTCAAGTTAACCCTGATACGGGTGAAGTGACTTATACCCCAATGTCCGAATCTGAAATCAATGCCATTCGCCAAGTATTAATTGGTACCGTTGGCTTTGATCAAGGCCGTGGCGATTTGCTGAATGTATTGAGTGTAAAGTTTGCTGAGCCAGAGGCTGAGCAGCTAGAAGAACCACCAATTTGGGAGCACCCTAACTTCAGTGATTGGGTTCGTTGGTTCGCAAGTGCATTAGTGATTATTGTGGTTGTGTTGGTTCTGGTTCGCCCAGCAATGAAGAAATTGCTTAACCCTACCAGCGATGATGAAGACGAAATGTACGGACCAGACGGCTTGCCGATTGGTGCGGATGGTGAAACTAGCTTGATTGGCAGTGACATCGAAAGCAGCGAACTGTTCGAGTTTGGCTCAAGTATTGATTTGCCAAACCTTCATAAAGATGAAGATGTATTGAAAGCGGTTCGCGCTCTGGTTGCGAATGAACCTGAACTGGCTGCTCAAGTAGTGAAAAACTGGATGAATGACAATGGCTAACGATATCGTACCTCAAGATGACAACGCCGCGGGAATGCCAGTAGAGCTGGATGTTTCAACCATTACTGGCGAAGAAAAAGCGGCAATTTTGCTACTGAGCCTTAATGAACAAGATGCAGCTGGCATTATCCGTCACCTAGAACCAAAACAGGTTCAGCGTGTTGGTAGTGCGATGGCTCGCGCGAAGGATCTCAGCCAAGACAAGGTATCTGCTGTTCATCGTGCGTTTTTGGAGGATATCCAGAAATACACCAACATTGGTATGGGCAGCGAAGACTTTATGCGTAATGCATTGGTTGCCGCTCTTGGTGAAGACAAAGCCAACAACTTAGTTGACCAGATCCTACTTGGTACGGGCTCAAAGGGTTTGGATTCTTTGAAATGGATGGACCCACGCCAAGTGGCGAGCATTATTGTCAATGAACACCCACAGATTCAAACTATCGTACTGTCTTATTTAGAAGCAGACCAATCTGCAGAGATTTTGTCTCAGTTCCCTGAGCGCGTGCGTTTGGATCTGATGATGCGTATTGCCAACCTTGAAGAAGTTCAGCCATCAGCATTGGCAGAGCTGAACGAAATCATGGAGAAACAGTTCGCGGGTCAAGCGGGTGCACAAGCAGCCAAAATTGGCGGCCTGAAAGCAGCAGCGGAGATCATGAACTACCTAGACAACAACGTCGAAGGTTTGTTGATGGAACAAATTCGCGATCAGGACGAAGACATGGCGACGCAAATCCAAGACCTAATGTTTGTCTTCGAAAACTTAGTCGAGGTGGACGACCAAGGTATTCAGAAGTTGCTGCGTGACGTACCACAAGACGTGTTGCAAAAAGCACTCAAAGGTGCAGATGACTCGTTACGTGAGAAAGTCTTCAAGAACATGTCTAAACGTGCTGCTGATATGATGCGTGATGACATAGAAGCGATGCCGCCAGTACGAGTGGCAGATGTAGAAGCCGCTCAGAAAGAAATCTTAGCAATTGCCCGTCGAATGGCGGATGCTGGTGAGCTTATGCTATCTGGCGGTGCTGACGAATTCTTATAATTTCTATTGCTTCGCAATTATCCTATTGCGGAGCACCCTCACTTCTTAATCGAACACACAATAGGTAACCCATGGCTGGCGATAGAAAACGTGGATTTATCCGTCCTGATGAAGATGATTCGATGATCGAACCCCAACGTTGGGGGCTGCCTGATTATGGCGAGCCTAAAGCCAAACAAGCAAAACAAACCGCGTTCAACTATGACCCGGGATGGGTGCCGAATTTTGATGAGCCTGAAGAAGAGCAGCCACTTGCGCTAACCGAAGAGCAAATTGAACTGATTAAGCAAGGTGCTTATCAAGAAGGCTTACATCAAGGTCAGGAAGCTGGCTTTAAGCAAGGTTACGACAAAGGTAAAGAAGAAGGGTTGCAAGCCGGCCATGCTGAAGGTCTCGAGCTCGGAAAAGCTGAAGGGGTAACTGCAGGGCAAGAATACATTCAGCAGCAAGTTGAAACTTTTATGAACTTGGCCAATCAGTTTGCTCAACCTTTGGAGTTGATGAATGCTCAGGTTGAAAAGCAGCTGGTGGATATGGTGCTCTGTTTAGTTAAAGAAGTGGTGCACGTTGAAGTACAAACCAACCCTCAAATTATTTTAGATACAGTGAAGCAGTCGGTCGAAGCGCTACCAATATCAGGCCACCCTATTACCTTGCACCTGAATCCAGAGGATGTCGCGATTATTCGTTCAGCTTATGGTGAAGAAGACCTTAATTGTCGCAACTGGACGTTAGTTGCTGAGCCATCGCTCAATCGAGGTGATGTCCAGATTGAAGCCGGTGAATCAAGCATTAATTATCGCATGGAAGAACGCGTCAAAAGCGTATTGCACAGCTTTTGTGGCGCAAACCGTCATCAAGAGGGTGAGTAATCCATGCAAGCACTCGCTGACCGCTTAAAAAACTACAAAGTTGAAGGCCTTACGACGCGCCCTGTCGCCTCTGGCAAACTGGTGCGTGTGGTTGGGTTAACGTTGGAAGCGACCGGCTGTCGCGCACCAATTGGCAGTTTATGCTTAGTGGAAACCATGTCAGGTCAGATGGAAGCCGAGGTTGTCGGCTTTTCAGGTGACAACCTATTTTTAATGCCAAGCGAACAAATTACGGGCATTTTACCTGGCGCGAGAGTCACCCCTTTAACCAGTGACGCTGGTTTGCCTGTCGGCATGGAGTTACTTGGGCGCGTGATAGACGGGGTTGGGAATCCACTTGATGGACTTGGCCCTTTGTATACCGATCATCGTGCCTCTTTTAATGCCGAGCCGATCAACCCGTTGGCTCGAAAACCAATTTCTGAACCGCTCGATGTTGGCCTAAAAGCCATCAATGGTTTGTTGACGGTTGGTAAAGGTCAGCGTATCGGTCTGTTTGCAGGTTCTGGTGTGGGTAAATCGGTCACGCTTGGCATGATGACGCGAGGCACCACCGCACAGGTTGTGGTCGTCGGCCTGATAGGTGAGCGTGGACGTGAAGTTAAAGAGTTCATCGAAGAGATCTTGGGTGAGGACGGTCGTCGCCGCTCAGTGGTGGTCGCGGCGCCTGCCGATGCTTCACCTCTAATGCGCTTAAAGGGGTGCCAAACGGCATTAACGATTGCTGAATACTTCCGGGACCAAGGGTTAGATGTTCTGCTATTGATGGACTCGTTGACTCGTTTTGCACAAGCACAGCGTGAAATCGCACTTTCTGTTGGTGAGCCGCCAGCGACGAAAGGTTACCCGCCTTCTGTATTTGCCAAGCTGCCAGCGCTGGTTGAGCGAGCGGGTAATGGAAGTGCCGAACAAGGCTCGATTACGGCGTTCTTTACCGTCTTGACCGAAGGGGATGATTTGCAAGATCCGATAGCGGATGCATCGCGAGCCATTCTTGATGGCCATATTGTTCTTTCTCGTGAAATGGCGGATGCAGGCCATTATCCGGCGATTGATGTCGAGAAGTCGGTGAGCCGTGTTATGCCGCAAATCACGACCGAAGAGCACGTTCTGATGTCAAAAGCCGTGCGACAGGTCTTGTCTATTTGTCGCAAGAATCAAGATTTGGTCTCGATTGGAGCGTACAAACCGGGTACCGATCCTGCTATTGATGGCGCATTTACTTTGAAACCGAAGTTAGACGAATACTTGCAGCAGAGCATGAAAGAATCGGTGCCATACGATATGTGCGTCAATATGCTTAGAAACATTTTGGGTGGGTGATAGCGCATGAATAATGCGATGGAGTTTCTACTTGAGCAAACTAAGGATCGTGAAGACCAAGCTGTGCTTGCACTGAACAAAGCGCGTTCTGAACTCGAAGATTATTACCGTCAGGTTGAACAAATTGAAAAGTATCGGCTTGATTATTGCCAGCAACTCGTCGACCGTGGTCAGGCGGGCCTAACGGCAAGTCAATATGGACATTTAAATCGATTCCTTACCCAGCTAGATGAAACTTTATCTAAGCAAAAGCAAGCAGAAAGTCATTTCAAAGAGCAGGTTGAAAACTGTAAAGAATATTGGTTAACCGTGCGTAAAGAACGCAAATCCTATGAGTGGATGATAGGCAAACGCGAAAAAGAGAAACAACTTGCTGAAGCTAAGCGCGAACAAAAGCAAATGGACGAGTTTTCCACCTTACTTTACAGTCGAAAACCACATCGTTTCTAAACGTTATCGGTTCGATATTGCATTACGGTGTTGCAGTTGACTACATCTCTACCGATTCAAGTAAGGTAACTTTGATTGAGTCTTGTTCAATTAGCTCAAATACCTTCGGTCGAATCTCGCGAACCCACCACTCGTTGTATGTTTTTTCGTAGAGAGTCTGGCGTGCTTGTTCATTGTCGAACTCTCTAAGCCAAACAAAATAGTCATGTCCATCGTCACCAGTGTGGACGTAAGTATTCAGTACACGCATGCCTTGTGAGCGTTGATAGGGCAACAGTTCTTCCTTCATCCAACTTAGCCATTGCTTTGTTTTGCCTGCTTTGATTCTATATTGGCGTAATTCTGTGATCTTCAAAGTGATTCCTTAATTGTTAAGCAAAGTGTCTGTTTACGCTTATCGTTTTTCAAAGTCAATCAAGTAGCTGTACATCATGTTAGGAACCAGGTTCTCGGATAGTACTGTTGATGTTTGTTCCATAAACATGCCATCTATTAGCTTGCCGAGAATTGGCTCAATATTGTGGTGTGATTTTTGCATTTTAGCTGTCAGTATCGGGTCTTTTTGACCTTTGTTTGCCGCCAGTATTGCTGCCTGTCAGCGATACGCTCAGAGCCACGAGAACGAGAGTTTCTAAATGAGTGTGAATTTGTCCCATGTATCTGCGACTACCAAGGCGCCAGTTTCTGATGTGTCCGCTAAAGCGTCCGCAGAGAGCACTGAGAGCAAGGGATTTTTAGAAACGTTAACCGATGCGTTTGCTGGTAAACAAAAGCCCGAAAAAGTAGCAACAGAATCGACAGTGGTTGAAGAAAAAGAAAGAGCGGATGTAGGCAGTACTTCTTCTGCTAACGTCTCGGACGAATTGTTGGCGCAAGAAAGCCAAGAATCCGTCAGTGACGAGACCCATGGTTTTGATGAAATATCAGCAAACAAACCGAATGCAACCTTAAGTGAAGAAGCAAGTTTACAACAGGCGAGTAACAGCACACCTTTGGAGAATGATGTTGAAGCTATTGAAAAAGTGAAATCAACATCAATCGATACGAGTAACCCATCAAATACAATGGACGTAAAAAGCACGATGGGCGAAGGACAACAGCTTCTTGGTCGAATTGAACAAGCGAATCAAACCCTGAATGCGAGTAATGCATCCATCGATAGTGGCAAAGTTTTGCCTCAGAGCGCGAATTTAGTGCATTCGTTCCACGAGCAAGCAACCGTTTCGACACATCTTGATGAGCTGGCTTTGAATGAAACGCCATCAGTTCATTCGCTTGAACAAGCACAGATGATCCCAGGACAAGACTTAGAGCCAATTTTAGATAAGAATGGTCAACCTATCGATGTCGACAAACTTTCGCCTGAGTTTGCTGCTTGGCAAGAGCTAGCGAAACAAGCCAGCCATCCGACGGCTAAGAGCGCAGTCAGTGGTGAAGTAGCTAATGAGCTGTCGCCGTTGTTAACAGACGTTGATGGTTCCAACATCGACGCGCTTCCACGAGTCTCCTTGGATGAACTTGAAGTTATAGATACCAAGTTGGCGCAAGGAAAACCACTGACTCAGCAAGAAGCTCAGATCATTGAAGGGTTGAAACAAGGAAGGATCACGGCGGATATTCCTGAGCAAGACCTTGCCCAATTTGTTGCGCTCCCTAATGACATTAAACAGATTCTCGCAGAGCAACAAGTACAACATAATTTAACTCGCCAGGCTGGACCTATGGCAGTGTCTCAGCAAATCCAGCATACAGCGGCTCAAGTACCCCAGCCACAAACTGCTCATAGTGGAGATAAAGTCGCATTATCTCCAACGCCTGATACGTTGATAGCCGCGCAAGTGCCGACGTCGCTTCAAGGTGTGAAAGACGGAGAGATTAGCCAGAAAGTGATGAACGCAGCATTGGCGACTGGTGCGCTAAAGGCGACTGCTGATAAACAAGATAAGCCGGACCTCCAACACGGTTTCGCTGGACAGCTTCAGGCTATGGCAGGTCAGCAAGGAATTAATGTACAGCAACAAGCGCGTATTGATGCTGCACAACAAGCTCAGTTTCCGTTGCAACTAACTAAAGAGCTGGCCAACGAGCAAGTTGCGGAAAAAGTGCAAATGATGATGTCGAAGAATCTGAAAAATCTCGATATTCGTCTTGATCCACCAGAGTTAGGTCGTATGCAAATTCGTATGACCATGAATAACGACGTTGCCAATGTACATTTTACAGTGAACAACCCGCAAGCTCGTGACATTATTGAACAGACGCTCCCTCGTTTGAGAGAAATGTTAGCGCAACAAGGTATGCAGCTGGCTGATTCTTCCGTCCAGCAACAAAACAGCGGGCAACAGCAAGGTAGATATACTGCTGAACAACATGGTCAAAGCGCGCAAAGTGGCGGTTTTTCTGGACAGTCCGAAGAGGGTTTTGAATCTGATGTCAATCTGGATTTGAATGTCGCTTCAAAGCGTGATGGAATTAGTTTTTACGCATAAAAGGCCGTTTAACGGCAATGGAATATGGTTACCAAGCAACTCACTAAAACGTCTTGGTAACTCAAAAAAACAATAAGAGACAAGAATGGCAGAAGAACAGTTACAAGGGGCCGATGCGCCGAAAGGAAAAAGCAAGTTACTTATCATCATCATCGCTGTTGTAGTATTACTACTTGGTGGCGGGGCAGCGGCATTTTTTCTAATGGGCTCTGATGAACCTGCTCATGCTGAATCGTCTCAACAGGCTCAAGTGAAGGCATCGGATGCTGCGCCCATCGCGTATGTGAATCTTCCTCAGGCATTTGTATTTAACGTTACTGGGGATAGCCGCGATAGGCTGGTTCAAATTAAAGCGCAGTTAATGGTTCGCGGTGCAGAAAATGAAGAGTTGGCGCGGTATCATTCGCCACTGATTGAAAGCTCTATGCTATCAACGTTTGCTTCCGCGACGGTTGATCAATTGCGCTCTCCTACAGGACGAGTGGAATTGCGCGATCGTGCTTCCGAAGGTATCAAAGCAGCGCTGAATGCTGCGGTCGGTAAGCCAGTGATTGAAAAAGTACTGTTTACAGATTTTGTTATTCAATAGGTAAAACGTGACCGATCTATTAAGCCAAGACGAAATTGATGCGCTATTGCATGGGGTTGACGATGTTGATGACGTCGATGAACCGATAGAAAACGACACTGAGGGTGCCGTCAATTTTGATTTCTCGTCGCAAGACAGAATCGTACGTGGTCGAATGCCGACGCTCGAACTTATCAACGAGCGCTTTGCACGGCACATGCGTATTAGTCTGTTTAATATGCTGCGTAAAACGGCAGAGGTGTCGATCAATGGCGTGCAGATGATGAAGTTTGGTGAATACCAGAACACATTGTACGTGCCAACCAGTTTGAACATGGTGCGTTTTCGTCCGTTAAAAGGCACTGCGTTGATCACCATGGAGGCTCGTTTAGTCTTTATTCTGGTAGAAAACTTCTTTGGCGGTGATGGTCGATTCCACGCCAAAATCGAAGGCCGCGAATTTACCCCAACGGAACGCCGCATCATTCAGTTGTTACTGAAAATTGTATTTGAAGATTATAAAGAAGCGTGGTCGCCAGTGATGGGGGTAGAGTTCGAATATCTCGACTCTGAAGTAAACCCAAGTATGGCAAACATTGTCAGCCCGACAGAAGTGATTGTCGTGAGTTCATTCCATATAGAAGTTGACGGCGGTGGCGGCGATTTTCATGTCGTTATGCCTTACTCCATGGTTGAGCCTATCCGTGAACTATTGGATGCAGGTGTTCAGTCCGACAAGATGGAAACGGACGTTCGCTGGAGCTCAGCACTACGTGAAGAGATCATGGATTGTCCGGTTAACTTCCGCGTGAACTTGCTCGAAAAAGACATTTCTTTGCGTGATCTCATGGAGCTGCAACCGGGCGACATCATCCCGATTGAAATGCCAGAACATGCGACGATGTTTGTAGAAGACCTACCGACCTATCGCGTAAAAATGGGTCGTTCGGAAGACAAATTAGCGGTGCAAATTTCTGAGGAAATTGAGCGCCCACATGTCGTCAAAACAGATTTAGCTTTCTTAGGTAAAGACATCATGTCCGAGCTTGAGAATGAAGACGATATAGACCATTAAGATACCTTATTAAACAGACATGCTATGGCATGAGTAAGGCGTAACACAGGATAGAAAAATGGAACCAAGTGACGATCAAAAGCTAGCAGACGAATGGGCAGCCGCTCTTGGCGAAGACCCGTCTGCCCCTTCTGTAGACGTAGATGAAGTATTGGCTGCGCCACTGGAAGAGCTAAAAGACACTTCAAGCCCAATTAGCGAAGATGAGCGTCGTAAACTCGACACTATTATGGATATCCCGGTGACGATTTCGATGGAAGTCGGTCGTTCTCAAATTAGCATTCGGAACCTGTTGCAGCTTAACCAAGGTTCGGTTGTTGAGTTGGATCGTCTAGCCGGTGAGTCGCTCGACGTATTGGTTAACGGTACTTTGATTGCTCACGGCGAAGTCGTGGTCGTCAACGATAAGTTTGGTATCCGTTTGACGGATGTGATCAGCCAAACTGAACGAATTAAGAAGCTGCGTTAAGATGAGTCGTTCAATCAAAATGCGATTGAAGCAAATCACTGGAGCACTGAGCTTAATGCTAAGTGCTCCTTATGCATTTGCTGCCGCACCAAATAATCTGGATCTTGCGACGACACTTGGCTCGCTTGTGCTTGTAATCGGCGTGATTCTTTTGCTGGCTTGGTTGCTGAAACGTATGCAAGTGCCAGCGATGGGACAACAAAAGGGCTTGCGTATAGTGAGTCAGTTGCCAGTGGGTACAAAAGAAAGAATCGCAGTAGTTCAAGTGGGTGAAGAACAGTTTTTGGTTGGGATTACTAGCCAATCGATCCAAACTTTAGCCAAGTTAGATAAGCCACTGAAAGAGGAAGAGTTGGCGACCAATGCTTTTGCGACTCAATTTAGCCAGCTGATCAAAAAACATGACAAAGGGTAATCCAATTCGTTTGCTCCTGAGTACGTTGTTACTTTTTGTCGGCGTGCTGTTTTCTTCATTTACCTTTGCTGAAGCAGAGGAGTCAGCGCTGCCAGATAACTTAGCCGATGGAAGTGGTGTTACAGTTCAGGCTATGCAAAGTGATACTGGTGCTAGCCGTGCTATGTCCGTTTCTAGTGGCGGTGGTATTCCAGCATTCACCATGACCACGAACCCTGATGGCAGTGAAGACTACTCGGTTACACTACAAATTTTAGCGTTAATGACCATGCTTGGCTTCTTGCCTGCCATGGTGATTCTGATGACCTCGTTCACTCGAATTGTGGTGGTGATGTCGATATTGCGTCAGGCAATGGGTTTGCAACAAACGCCTTCTAATCAGGTCATTATTGGTATTGCGCTGTTTTTGACCTTTTTTGTTATGTCTCCTGTCCTGAACGAAATCAACGACAAAGCTGTTCAGCCTTATTTGAACGAGCAAGTTACGGCGCGAGAAGCGTTTGATGCTGCACAAGCGCCAATGAAAGCATTTATGCTTAAGCAGACCCGAATCAAAGATTTGGAGACGTTCGTAACCATGTCAGGAGAGCAAGTCGAGAATCCAGAAGATGTGTCGATGGCGGTGTTGATTCCGGCTTTTATCACCTCAGAGCTAAAAACTGCATTCCAAATTGGCTTTATGCTCTTCTTGCCGTTTTTGATTATTGACCTTGTAGTCGCTTCGGTACTGATGGCAATGGGTATGATGATGTTGTCACCAATGATTGTTTCGTTGCCGTTCAAGTTGATGTTGTTCGTATTGGTCGATGGTTGGAACTTGATACTCTCGACACTTGCGGGCAGCTTTGCCCTTTAGATAAGCGCAGATAGAGGATAAGACATGACACCAGAAATGTTTGTCGAGCTTTTCCGTGAAGCTCTTTGGATGGTGCTTATCATGGTCTGCGCTATTATCATCCCAAGCTTGCTGATCGGCCTTGTAGTTGCGATTTTTCAAGCTGCGACATCCATCAACGAACAAACATTGAGCTTCTTACCGCGTTTGATTGTCACGCTTTTGGCCCTGATGCTGTTTGGGCATTGGATGACGCAAATGTTGATGGAATATTTCTATGGCTTGATTGAACGCTTACCTCAGGTGCTTTATTAGAGGCGCCTATGGAGTACCCCACTAGCGTTGTCTTAGATTGGATCGCAAACTACTTCTGGCCCTATGTTCGTATCTCATCCATGTTGATGGTGATGACAGTAACCGGGGCCCGATTTGTTTCGCCAAGAATCCGCCTTTACCTCGGTTTAGCCATCACTTTCGCTGTCATGCCAGCCATCCCCGCTGTACCTCAAGACATTGAGCTACTCTCGTTTCGTGGCTTCATGACCATTGCCGAGCAAATGATCATCGGCATAGCGATGGGTATGGTTACTCAATTTATGATTCAAACCTTTGTCCTACTTGGTCAAATATTGGGTATGCAATCAAGTTTGGGCTTTGCTTCTATGGTTGATCCCGCAAATGGTCAGAACACGCCATTGCTTGGCCAGTTATTCATGTTCTTAACGACAATGTTTTTCCTTGCCACCGATGGACACTTAAAAATGCTGCAATTGGTGGTGTTCAGTTTTAAAACTTTGCCGATTGGCTCCGGCTCGCTCAACGCGGTTGATTTCCGTGAAATGGCAGGCTGGCTTGGTATTATGTTCCAAACGGCACTGAGTATGTCTCTATCTGGCATTATTGCGCTACTGACCATTAACTTGTCGTTTGGTGTAATGACCCGTGCCGCACCACAGCTGAATATCTTCTCGCTTGGTTTTGCTTTTGCTTTGATGGTGGGTCTATTACTTTGTTGGTACATACTGGCTGGTCTATACAGTCATTATGAAATGTTCTGGACAGTGGGTGAGGCGCAGATTTGTCGGCTTATTCGCTTGGAGTGCTAAGATTTGGCAGAATCAGACGGTCAGGAACGCACCGAAGAAGCCACACCCCGACGGTTACAACAAGCCAGAGAAAAGGGGCAGGTCGCTCGATCTAAAGAGCTTGCATCAGCATCTGTGCTGATCGTTGGCGCCATTTCATTGATGTGGTTTGGCGAGGCGTTAGCACGTTCATTGTTTTCCATCATGAGCCGTTTATTTGATCTTCAACGAGAAGAGATTTTCGATACTGCAAAACTGTTTGATATCGCTTTGGGCGCGATGAGTGATTTGTTGTTCCCACTATTTTTGGTGTTAGCGACATTGTTTACCGCCGCCATGATTGGAGCAGCAGGTGTGGGAGGAATCAGTTTTTCTGCCCAAGCGGCCATGCCCAAGCTGTCGAAAATGAATCCGTTTAGCGGCTTAAAGCGAATGGTTGGAATGCAAAGCTGGGTAGAGTTGATCAAATCAATCCTTAAAGTGGTTCTGGTCACTGGTGTCGCCATCTATTTGATCCAAGCATCACAGGCCGATCTGATTCAATTGAGCATGGATGCGTATCCGCAAAACATCTTCCATGCTTTAGATATTTTGCTGAACTTTATTTTGCTGATCAGTTGCTCGCTATTGATTGTGGTTGCCATCGATATTCCATTTCAAATCTGGCAGCACGCCGATCAGTTAAAAATGACCAAGCAAGAAGTCAAAGACGAATACAAAGAGACTGAAGGTAAGCCGGAAGTGAAAGGCCGTATTCGTATGTTGCAAAGGGAAGCGGCTCAACGTCGAATGATGGCGGACGTTCCTCAAGCTGATGTTATTGTTACTAACCCAGAGCACTTCTCGGTAGCGCTTCGTTATAAACAGAAGACAGACCGTGCGCCAGTCGTGATCGCTAAAGGTACTGACCACATGGCGATGAAGATTCGAGAAGTCGCCCGCGAACATGACATTACGATTGTGCCCGCACCACCTTTGGCTCGTGCGTTGTACCACACGACAGAGCTCGAGCAAGAGATCCCCGATGGGTTATTTACTGCCGTCGCTCAGGTTTTGGCATTTGTATTCCAATTGAAGCAATACCGAAAACGAGGTGGACAGCGCCCGAAAATTCAAGATTATGATTTGCCAATCCCGCCCGAGCACCGTCATTGATACGAAAAGCGGTAAAGCCTTAAAAAAGCTCGTTTGATCAAAAGCTAAGCTCTATTTGAGTGTTTAGTCATTATTTTGGCGCTAATTATGGTACATAGATTGCTTAAAACGCTTTAATTATCAACCCTACCTAAACTTTTAGGCTAAAGCGGTCGCGTATTAATAGTAAGAGCTTACGTGACGCTTCAATCGATTGAGATCTCTCGCAGTATGAAGTTAAGCCTGCCGTTTGCAGATAAATTGCCACGAATCCCTCAACGTGAAATGCCAGCTATTGGTGCTCCGGTGATGGTTTTGGCCACCCTAGCAATGGTGGTACTGCCGATTCCAGCATTTTTGCTGGATATGTTCTTCACCTTTAACATCGCGCTGTCGATGGTGGTGTTGTTAGTGACCGTTTACACACGTCGCCCTTTGGACTTCGCTGCTTTTCCAACGGTATTGCTGATCGCCACGTTGCTCCGCTTGGCTTTGAACGTTGCCTCGACTCGTGTCGTCTTACTGCATGGTCATGAAGGCGGTAATGCGGCAGGTAACGTAATTGAGGCGTTCGGTAACGTCGTTATTGGTGGTAACTACGCGGTCGGCCTAGTGGTTTTCCTCATCTTAATGATCATCAACTTTATGGTGGTGACCAAAGGTGCGGGTCGTATCTCTGAGGTAAGTGCTCGCTTTACGCTTGATGCGTTGCCGGGTAAGCAAATGGCGATTGATGCCGACTTGAATGCCGGATTGATAGACCAAGAGCAGGCAAGAGTTCGTCGTTTTGAAGTGACCAAAGAAGCGGATTTCTATGGCTCGATGGATGGTGCCTCGAAGTTCGTAAAAGGTGACGCAATTGCCGGTATTTTGATTCTGTTTATCAACATCGTCGGCGGTCTGTCGATCGGTATGGCGCAGTATGGATTGGGTTTCGGTGAAGCGATTGAAATCTATACCTTACTGACAATCGGTGATGGTTTGGTCGCACAAATCCCATCGCTATTGCTGTCGATTGCAGCGGCAATGATGGTGACGCGCCAAAACACCGATGAAGACATGGGGGAACAACTGGTCTTCCAGATGTTCGACAACCCAAAAGCGCTGATGATTACTGCGACTATTCTTGGTGTGATGGGCATCGTACCGGGCATGCCACACTTTGCGTTTTTGAGCCTGGCAGTCGCGGCCGGTGCAGCGGCATATTTCATCGACAAACGGCAGAAGCAGAAAGCGAAAGAGCCCGCTTTACCAGCAACAGCAGACGAAGGTACAGAACCTTCCTCACAGCGCGAACTGTCTTGGGATGACGTCCAGCCAGTCGATATTATTGGCTTGGAAGTCGGTTATCGCTTAATCCCTTTGGTGGACAGAGACCAAGGTGGGGAACTGTTAGAGCGCGTAAAAGGCGTGCGTAAAAAGTTATCGCAAGATTTTGGGTTCCTAATTCCAGCGGTTCATATTCGTGACAATCTTGAGCTGACCCCAAACAGTTACCGAATTACATTGATGGGGGTTGCGGTGGGCGAAGCAGAGATTCGTCCGGATCAAGAGCTAGCGATTAACCCAGGTCAGGTGTATGGCATGATTGATGGTGAGCCAACCATTGACCCTGCTTTTGGACTGGAAGCCGTATGGATCCGAGAAGATCAGCGTGAGCACGCGCAGGCTCTGGGTTATACGGTTGTTGATTCATCAACGGTATTAGCGACGCACCTAAGCCAGCTATTGACCAACAACGCATCACAGCTAATTGGTCATGAAGAAGTAGAGAATTTATTAGAAATGTTGGGACGCAGCGCGCCTAAGTTGGTCGAGAACTTTGTTCCTGACCAATTACCATTAGGTGTGGTGGTGAAAGTCCTACAAAACTTGTTAAACGAGGCCATTCCAATCCGCGATATTCGCACGATTGTTCAAACTTTGGCTGAGTACTCAAGTAAGAGTCAAGAAGCTGACATATTGACGGCAGCAGTTCGAATTAGTCTTAAACGTCTAATTGTTCAAGAAATCAATGGTATAGAGCCTGAGTTACCAGTGATTACTTTGATACCCGAACTGGAACAAATATTGCATCAAACTATGCAAGCATCAGGAGGCGAATCTGCGGGGATTGAACCGGGACTCGCTGAGCGATTGCAGTCTTCACTAAGCCAAGCGACACAGGAACAAGAACTGAAAGGCGAACCTGCCGTTCTGCTTACTTCCGGCGTATTACGCTCGACGTTGGCGAAATTTGTGAAGAACACAATACCTAATCTCCGGGTACTGTCTTACCAAGAAATCCCGGATGAAAAACAGATCAGAATTGTGCAAGCCGTGGGTAACTGATCTCACGCATCATTAATGGATTCATAGTTTGAAAATAAAGCGATTTTTTGCCAAAGACATGAGAACGGCGCTGCTCCAAGTGAAAGAGGAGTTAGGCGCGGAAGCGGTGATCATGTCAAACAAGAAAGTGGCTGGTGGAGTAGCGATTGTTGCGGCGATAGATAGTGAATCTAATCCGTCTCAAGCAAGCGCAGCGTCACAGCAAAATCGCGGTGCTTCTCAATCGAATCGCTATAACGAACATCGTCAAATGTCATCGTCTTCTGCTGATCGTTACCAAGATCGTCATTTAGATGAAGATAAAATTAGCCTGAACAGTAATAACAGTAACAATGAAAAAACAGGCTCAATGACGCAGCGATTCGCTAATATGCTTAAGCAATATAGCGGTGGTGCAGCAGATGCTGACGACCACGTAGCGGAAAATGAAGATTCGCTCTCTGCTTTGCTGCAACGCCAAAATAAGCATCGCGACGGCTACAACCAAGAAAAGCCAGCGCCATATCAACCAGATTCACCTTTGGCGAAGCTAATCGCACAGGACAATCGATTTGAACGTCCGACGCCCAAGCTGGACCCGACGCGCTATGACCGACGTCGCCCAAGTGATGAGCGTGACGAATCGGCCGATGAGCTAGAAAGCATGCGCGAAGAGATGACGTCAATTCGTCGTCTGTTGGAGCACCAAGTTTCTGGTCTGATGTGGCAAGAAGTAGAACGTCGTGAGCCACTAAGAGCAATGCTGATTAAGCGCTTAGAGCGAATGGGCGTTTCTCCGGAGTTAGCAGACCAGATGGCCTGTTATATCCCGGAAGATACAAAGCCAGCGCGAGCGTGGAAAGCGTTATTGTCGCTGGTGGCGGATCAAATCAATATTCCTAAACAGGACATTTTAAAACGTGGTGGCGTAGTCGCATTGTTGGGTCCGACGGGGGTTGGGAAAACAACAACCGTAGCGAAACTCGCAGCACGCGCAGCCATGGAATACGGTGCCGACAATGTGGCCCTTGTGACAACAGATACATATCGCATAGGTGCACATGAGCAACTCTCAATTTACGGAAGAATTATGGGTTGTCCCGTAAGAGTTGCTAAAGATTCTAACGAGTTAGCCGATGTTATATATCAGCTAAGAAACAGAAGACTGATTTTGGTCGATACGGCAGGGATGGGGCAACGAGATGTGAGGCTTTCCGAGCAGCTCGACACTCTAATGCAAGAGAGCGGGGAAGTGATTCACAGCTACCTTGTTTTGCCGGCTACCGCACAACGTCGTGTTCTACAAGAAACGCTGGATCACTTCCGACGTATACCACTTTCGGGTTGTATTATGACGAAGCTTGATGAGTCATTAAGCCTAGGCGAATTCATCAGTGTAGTGATTCAAAACGCAATGCCAGTAGCTTACATCGCTAATGGTCAGCGCGTACCAGAAGACATTGTGATAGCGCAACCAAAATATATGCTTGCGAAAGCAAATGAACTGTTAGAGAAGTCGACAGAGAACGAACCTCACTTTTGGAACAGTGACAGTGAAGGACTCTAAGGCGGCGGACTACTATGACTGAGAATATGATACACGATCAAGCAAGCGGCCTCCGTCGCTTAACACAACCATCGTTGACCAAAGTGATTGCTGTTACTGGCGGCAAAGGTGGTGTGGGGAAATCAAACGTAACACTGGGTCTGGCGATTTGTATGGCTCGCCAAGGCAAGAAGGTGATGGTTCTCGACGCTGATTTAGGTCTGGCCAATGTGGACGTGATGCTCGGAATTCGTGCAAAACGTAATCTAGGACATGTCTTAGCGGGTGAATGTGAGCTAAAAGATGCGATTGTCGAAGGGCCTTATGGTATAAAGATAATTCCTGCAACTTCTGGCACACAGAGCATGACAGAGCTTTCTCACGCTCAGCATGCTGGACTCATTCGAGCATTTGGTAGTCTTGAAGACGAAATGGATGTCCTGCTGATTGATACCGCTGCTGGTATCTCTGACATGGTAATCAGTTTTTCGCGAGCAGCTCAAGATGTGGTTGTAGTTGTGTGTGATGAACCGACGTCAATCACAGATGCCTATGCATTAATCAAGCTGTTGAGTAAAGAACACCAAGTTCAACGCTTTAAAGTTGTAGCAAATATGGTCAGAAGCTACCGTGAAGGGCGAGAATTGTTTGCAAAGTTGACACTAGTCACAGAGCGATTCTTGAATGTTAGCCTTGAACTCGTAGCATGTATTCCATTAGATGATAAAGTACGACAGGCTGTAAAAAGACAAAAAATTGTCGTTGATGCGTTCCCACGCTCGCCTGCCGCTTTAGCTATCAGCTCACTAGCAAACAAAGCGTTGACGTGGCCACTACCGAAAACACCAAGTGGACACTTGGAATTTTTTGTGGAAAGGTTGCTAAATCGTACCGAATTCGCAGAGGACCCTTTTGGTGAATAAAGCGATAACCTATGACCAACATGGCAAATTTAATAGCCAGCAGGCGTTCATTGAACGTTATTCAGTGTTGGTTAAGCGCATTGCTCACCACCTACTAGGCCGTTTACCGCCGAGTGTTCAGGTAGAGGATTTAATTCAGGCCGGCATGATCGGTCTTATCGAAGCTCAGCAGAATTATGATGGTTCTAAAGGTGCGAGCTTTGAAACTTATGCAGGTATCCGTATTCGTGGCGCAATGTTAGATGACATGCGTAAAGGCGATTGGGTACCGCGTTCTGTTCATAAAAATAATCGAGAGATTAACCAAGCGATTGCGGAGCTGGAAGGCGAATTAAATCGAGATCCTACTGATTCTGAAGTAGCCACGCATCTCGGTATGACACTGGATCAATATCATAGTGCTCTTACCGATATCAACTGCTCAAAATTAGTCGGTATTGAAGATTTAGGCGTTTCTGATGATGTGATTTCACCGGCGGATGAAACCGATGACAGCAACCCATTCAAAGGGGTAGTTGATGAATCATTTCGAAAAGCACTGGTTGAATCAATAAAACAGCTTCCAGAGCGTGAAGCTTTGGTTCTTTCGCTTTATTATGATGAAGAACTCAATTTGAAAGAAATTGGCGATGTGTTAGGCGTAAGCGAATCTCGCGTAAGTCAAATACTGAGTCAAGCGATGCAACGTTTACGTACCAAGCTCAGTGCGTGGACACAAAATGACTAAAAACACTGATTTTACGATTCAGTGGAGGCAATTTTGAATAAAAACATGAAGATCCTTATTGTTGATGATTTCTCAACAATGCGCCGTATTGTTAAAAACCTGCTTCGTGACTTGGGTTTCAATAACACTCAAGAAGCGGACGATGGTTTAACCGCATTACCAATGCTGAAAAAAGGTGACTTCGATTTTGTTGTAACTGACTGGAACATGCCAGGTATGCAAGGCATCGATTTGCTTAAACACATCCGCGCGGATGCAGAACTTAAGCATCTGCCAGTTCTAATGATCACGGCTGAAGCGAAGCGTGAGCAGATCATTGAAGCTGCTCAAGCAGGTGTAAACGGCTACATTGTTAAGCCATTTACTGCTGCAACATTAAAAGAAAAATTAGATAAAATTTTCGAGCGTTTATAACTCTCTCTTTCTCTTTGTTATTCGAGTCATTCATACCAATTATTAAATACCTATTAAATGACTCGTTTAGCGTTTTCAAAGTGATAAGAAGAACTAAACGTAAAAGGGTCTATTCAGAATGATCTCACTAGAGCAGGCGAAGTCACTCGTTCAAATGCTAGAAAACGGGGAACAAGACCAAGCCAATATGCTTGTTGCCTCGATCTACGAAGGTGCCGATAACCCAATGCTGCAAGAAATTGGAGCGTTAACTCGAGACCTTCACGAATCACTCAAGCAGTTCAGTCTCGATCAGCGCATGACCGAAATTGCGAAAGACGAAATCCCTAACGCTAGGGATCGTCTCAATTATGTGATCGAGAAGACAGAGCTTGCAGCCAACAAAACAATGGATGCGGTCGACTGCTGCCTTCCTATCGCTGATAACCTGCATGATTGCCTTCTAAAAGTTCGTCCTCAATGGAATGAACTCATGCACGGGCGCATAGAATTAAGCGAATTTAAAGCACTGTGTCACCGAATCGACGGGCTATTAGTGCAAGTCGAAGGTGACAGCACTGAATTGCGCGGCCAATTGACCGAAATTCTCATGGCGCAAGACTTCCAAGACCTAACTGGCCAAATCATTCGCCGCGTAATTACGTTGGTTAATGAAGTTGAAGGCCGCTTAGTGGAAATCCTAACCGTATTCTCTGGAAATAAACTTGAAGAACATATTCAAGTTTTGTCAGAACCGGCAGATAAAAAGAATACACAAACAAGCGAAGCCGAAGGCCCGATTCTTCATCCAGAACTGAGAGAAGATGCGGTTTCATCGCAGGACGAAGTCGATGACTTGTTGTCCAGTCTTGGATTTTAAAGGTAACGTATGAGCTACGATTTAGACGAAGATATTCTTCAGGACTTTCTCATTGAGGCTGGGGAAATTCTCGAGCTGCTTTCTGAGCAGTTGGTTGAATTGGAAAATAACCCAGAAGACAAAGACTTACTTAATGCTATTTTCCGCGGGTTTCATACCGTAAAAGGCGGTGCCGGCTTCCTTTCATTGGCAGAGCTAGTCGATACTTGTCATGGTGCGGAGAACGTGTTCGACGTTTTACGAAACGGTCAACGCACGGTAACGCAAAACTTAATGGATACGATGCTAAAAGCCTTGGATACGGTTAATACCCAGTTCCAGGCTGTTCAAGATCGTGAGCCGTTAGAAGCTGCGGACCCTGAGCTTCTTGAAGAACTTCATCGTCTATGCAAACCTGAGTCAGAAGATGAAGTAGCGGCAACCGTAGTTGAAGAACCAGTGGCTACTCCAGAGCCTATTATTCCCGAGCCTATCATCGAAGAACCTGCTGCGCCGTCAGCACCATCAAGTGTCGGCTCTGTTGATGAAATTACCCAAGACGAATTCGAAAAGCTACTTGATGAGCTTCATGGTAAAGGTTCAGCGCCAGGCGCCTCAATGTCTGCGACATCTACAACGCCATCTGAACCGCCTCAATCGAGTGCGCCATCAGTTGAAAGTGGTGATATCACTGATGATGAGTTTGAACGTTTACTCGATGAACTGCACGGTGTAGGAAAAAGCCCTTCTACGGCAGAGGCTGCTGCATCTGCATCCGTACCAGTAGAGCCACCTAAAGCGGCAGAGCCTTCCGCTCCAGTGTCATCTTCATCAAATCAAGACAGTGACTTAATGACGGACGAAGAGTTCGAAAAGTTACTCGATGAGCTACATGGTTCAGGTAAAGGTCCAACGCTAGAAGAATTGGATATGGCAACGAAGCCTGCTTCAGCAAACGTAGAGCAAAGCCCTGCGAAACCTGAGCCTGTTGCTAAGCCAGCACCCGTTCAAACAGCGCCAGCACCAAAGCCAGAATCTAAACCAGTCGCCGTAAAAGAAGAAGCTAAAGCACCAGCGGTTAAAAAACCTCAGGCTGAAGCAACCGTTCGTGTTGATACCTCGACGCTTGATACCATCATGAACATGGTGGGTGAGCTCGTATTGGTTCGAAACCGCCTATTAAGCCTTGGTTTGAATAGCGACAACGAAGAGATGTCCAAAGCGGTCGCTAACCTTGATGTGGTAACTGCGGATCTACAAGGCGCGGTAATGAAAACGCGTATGCAGCCAATTAAGAAAGTGTTTGGCCGTTTCCCGCGCGTTGTCCGTGACTTGGCTCGTAACCTAAATAAAGACATCGTGCTAGAAATGCGCGGTGAAGAAACCGATCTCGATAAGAACCTTGTAGAAGCATTGGCCGATCCGTTGATTCACTTGGTACGTAACTCGGTTGATCACGGTATTGAAATGCCAGACGCACGCGCGAAGGCCGGCAAATCACGCACAGGTAAAGTGATTTTGTCAGCATCGCAAGAAGGGGACCATATTGAACTATCCATCGTAGATGATGGTGGCGGTATGGACCCGAACAAACTGCGTGGCATCGCGGTGAAGCGTGGCATGATGGATGAAGATGCGGCGGCACGTTTAACAGATAAAGAGTGCTTCAACCTTATCTTCGCACCTGGTTTCTCAAGTAAAGATAAAATTTCTGACATCTCTGGTCGTGGTGTGGGTATGGACGTGGTTAAGACGGCGATCAATACCTTAAACGGTTCAATCGATATCGATTCTGAGCTAGGCAAGGGCACTAAGATTACGATCAAAGTACCACTAACGTTAGCGATTTTACCGACTCTGATGGTTGGTGTTGGCGGTCATCCGTTTGCTCTACCACTGGCTTCGGTGAGTGAAATTTTCCACTTAGATCTTAGCCGTACAAACGTGGTAGATGGTCAGCTGACGATCATTGTACGTGAGAAATCTATCCCGCTATTTTACTTACAAAACTGGTTAGCATCCAAATCGCAAAACGTCCAAGAGCGTACTGGTCACGGTCACGTGGTGATTGTACAGATTGGTAACCAACGCGTTGGTTTTGTTGTGGATACGCTTATTGGTCAAGAAGAAGTGGTTATTAAGCCACTCGATAATCTATTACAGGGCACTCCAGGTATGGCTGGTGCGACAATTACTAGCGATGGCCACATTGCATTAATTCTAGATGTGCCTGATTTACTTAAGCGATACGCTGCGGCTTCACGCCTTTAAGCAAAGCTGACGTTATTAAAAGGAATAAGATGGCGATTAAAGTACTAGTCGTTGATGATTCGAGTTTTTTCCGACGTCGCGTGAGCGAAATCATCAACTCAGAATCGCGCCTAGAAGTGATTGACGTTGCGGTAAATGGTAGAGAGGCGGTTGAGAAAGCCAAATCTCTCAAACCTGACGTCATCACGATGGATATTGAAATGCCAGTGATGGATGGCATTACAGCTGTACGTGAAATAATGGCCGCTGCTCCAACGCCAATTCTAATGTTTTCGTCCCTGACCCACGACGGGGCGAAAGCTACGCTTGATGCGCTAGATGCGGGCGCATTGGACTTCTTACCGAAAAAGTTTGAGGACATTGCGCGTAACCGTGAAGAAGCGGTGTCATTACTTCAACAGCGTGTGATTCAGATTGCCTCGAAGCGCGCTTTCATGCGTCGACCTATCGCTCGCCCAACAGCGAGTACCAGCACGACTACTCGATCATTAGGTTCAAGAACGGCTTCACCTGTGACTCCAACACCAACTCGACCTGCTGCGACAAAGTACCGTGCTTCTGGTAAGAAGTATCAACTGACGGCAATTGGCACATCAACAGGTGGCCCCGTTGCTCTACAAAAAATTCTGACGCGTTTGCCGATGAACTATCCGCATCCGATTGTATTGATTCAACACATGCCAGCAACGTTTACTGCTGCGTTTGCCAGTCGTTTGAACACCTTGTGTAAGATTCAAGTGAAAGAAGCACAAGATGGCGATGTGTTACAGCCCGGTGTGGCATACCTTGCACCAGGTGGGAAACAAATGATGGTGGATGGACGAGCGGGCGCTGCTCGTCTTCGCATTATTGATGGCGGCGACCGCATGAACTACAAACCATGTGTGGATGTGACTTTTGGTTCTGCCGCAAAAGTATATGGCGACAAAGTGCTCTCTTTAGTGTTGACAGGCATGGGTGCAGACGGTCGTGAGGGCGCTCGCATGTTGAAGTCTGCAGGCTCAACAATTTGGGCACAAGATGAAGAAAGTTGTGTTGTTTATGGCATGCCCCAAGCGGTTGCTAAAGCAGGCATTTCTTCAGAAGATTTACCGCTTGACCGCATTGCTGAACGCATGTTGGTGGAAGTTGGCCTAGCTTAGGATTCATCATGATTGTTTGGAGTGTAGCTAACCAGAAAGGAGGCGTGGGTAAAACCACCTCAACAGTGACATTGGCGGGCTTATTGAGCCAGAAAGGCCATCGAGTATTGATGGTTGATACTGATCCTCACGCCTCACTGACTACTTATCTCGGTTATGATCCTGATGCAGTAACTTCGAGCCTATTTGATTTATTCCAGTTGAAGACGTTTTCTCGTGAGACGGTTAAGCCGTTGATTTTAGAAACAGAGCTGGAAGGAATGGATATCATTCCCGCGCATATGTCCCTTGCCACGCTTGATCGCGTAATGGGTAATCGCAGTGGTATGGGATTAATCTTAAAACGGGCGCTGCAAACTGTCTCACAAGACTATGACTATGTGTTGATTGACTGTCCGCCAATCCTTGGCGTGATGATGGTGAACGCGTTGGCAGCCAGTGACCGAATTTTGATTCCTGTTCAAACAGAGTTTTTGGCGATGAAAGGTCTAGAGCGCATGATGCGTACGCTAACCATTATGCAAAAATCTCGCCCGGGCGGTTTCAAAGTGACTATCGTCCCAACCATGTACGATAAGCGCACGAAAGCGTCATTGCAGACATTGATGCAACTGAAAAAAGATTACCCAAATCAAGTGTGGACCTCAGCGGTGCCTATTGATACCAAGTTCCGCGATGCCAGTTTAAAGCACTTGCCAGCTTCGCATTTTGCATCTAGTAGCCGTGGTGTGTTTGCCTATAAACAGCTACTGATTTACCTGGAGAGGTTGGCGTTCGATGAGCAGTAATGATGTGCTGTCCAGTGAACAAGCACTTGATGACTACTTTAATGCATTACTGGATGATGAAACTGAAATAACGACTCTTGAGGAAGACCTTGACCTGTTGGCTCAAGAGGTATCATCTGCAGAGCCA
>NZ_JAHGAP010000039.1:0-702 GCF_030248655.1 Vibrio sp. D431a
CACCTTAGCAAGGCGTTAGGCTTCTTTCTAGAAAATGGAGGTAACTTTGATAAAGGTATTTATTACGGCTAGTGAAATAGTATTGCTAATCGTTGCTCTAATTATTGGCGCTTTCTGGATAAAGCAACCTGACGCAAACTATGAACCTATTCTTGTGTTTCTGAGCTTTCTTTTACCCATGTTAGAGGTAGCAAGACGCAAAGTGAGCAACAAACAAGTTGATATGGTTCCGCAAACTACATCCTATGCTAGGCGCTATCTTGATCAGCCTCATCAATGTCACTTTATCAATAATCTTCCCAACCTAAAGAAAGCTGTAGAGCAAAGCTCACAAGAGTTATGGGACAGTGGAATTACAGCAAACATGCGGCAAGGTAGTTACGATCTAATCCATTCGTTGCAAGATTACTGGGTTTCTCTTGCTGAATTTTTCCCACCGTTACACTTTGACGGTAAAGAGCCACGCGCTTACATTTCTGATTACACACAAAGTCGGTTCTCGTTTCACAGATCAAACCTAGAACCTGATGGGGCTGGTACTGGAGGCTCCATTGTTCACGTGATGGCAGGCGGTGGTGTTATTCAAGATCTGGAGAATATGATCGAAGAAACAGTCTGCACATTATCTTCAAGCACTGATACGATAGATTTTGAGAATTGGAAAAAGCGATGGCGCGGCAAAGCCTAACAAACTGTTTAAGA
>NZ_JAHGAP010000004.1:0-673 GCF_030248655.1 Vibrio sp. D431a
CCACTGGCGCATCATTCACTGGCGTCACATCGACGTTCACCGTGGTGGACTCCGATACCCCACCGGAGGTAACGATGTAGGTAAAGCTGTCTGTTCCGTGATAGTTGTCGTTTGGCGTGTAAGTGACGCTGCCATCCGGGTTGACCGAGACCGTGCCGTTAGCTGGTCCGTTATTGGTATCCAGCGACACCACTTTGTCGTCGCCTTCGAACGTATCGTTACCTAAGACCTTAATGATGGTCGGCGTGTCTTCCACAACCGTCGCGTTGTCTGCCACGATGTCTGCCACAGGCGCAACTGTGAAGTTCACCGTTTGGCTTACGCTTTCGCCGCTTGGATCGGTAGCCGTAAACGTTAACGCTTCTGAGCCGTTCCAGTCTGCGGTTGGAGTGAACGTAGCAATACCGTTGACGATCGCCACTTGAATGTTGCTGTTGCCAGAGACACTGAAACTCAGCTCGCCATCCACATTATCCACATCACTGAAAGCGGTATTCAGATCGATGGTGTATGGCGTAAAGTCTTCTGCCAAGGTTTGGTCTGCAATGTTGCTCTCAACCACAGGCGTGTCGTTCACCGCATTCACGGTGACGTTGACCGTCGCTTGGTCAGTCAGTGCACCATCGGTGACGGTGTAAGTGATTTCAGCATCGCCATGGAAGTTCTCAGCCGG
>NZ_JAHGAP010000040.1:0-1835 GCF_030248655.1 Vibrio sp. D431a
CCCCTTAGCAGGGCGTTATATTTTTAAGGTAGTATTTAAAATGTCGGAAAATTTTTTATTAAGTAATGCGTCAGAAGCATTTGTTTTGTCTGTTACTCCTGATTGGCCTTCAATTATAGTAACCGGCATGATTGGTTTGGGGAGTATCTTAACATCTATAGCAGTTGCCTATATCACCTACTCAAACCAGAAGACTCAAAATAGAGCAAAACAAGCTGAGTTGAGGCAAGAGTGGCTAAAAGAGGCTAGAGATACGGTTTCGTCAATTATATCTTTATGCCATGTTATAAAAGTTCGATGCAAAACCGACAAAGCATTTATTCGTGGGCAAGATTACTTTGATCTGCACCAAGAGTTACTTTCATACCGTTCAAAGATTACTTTAATGCTTGATTCTGAGAAGGAGTCTACTAAAAATCTATTATCTATACTGGCTGACTTGATAGATTCAGTTACAAAAATTAATGTTGAACGAGATGAAATGAAAGCATATATGTTTGCTTTTGAAGAGCTTGCTAATGACATATTGGAAAAAGCATGGCGTGATATTAAGCGAGATCTTGGAAATAAAATATAACAAACAATTTAAGAGTGATTCAGCACGCTTGGCATTTTTGGTTTGGGTCTAGTTTAGTGATTACCTCGTTTAAATTTAGTGTTGTGGAAGCGTGCTTCACACCTTAATTGGGCGTTAAGCGTATAAAGAGAGTATTTTACATGTCAGATATAATTGATAATGAGCTATTAAGATATGTGGAATATCTTCAAACTCAGCTTGTGACAGAGGGGAGTGAGCCATTTCTAAACGGTGAGCGAGATTGGTTCATAAAAAGTCGAACCACTTTACAACAAGCACTAAAAGATAAAGTGCCTGAAAATGATTTAGATGGAAGTCACAAGAAGAATGCGCTGCTTTCTCGGTTAGACAACTTTGAACCAGCTACAAAGTACGATAGTTTTTTTCCCTCAGAGATATTTAGTCAAGTATTGGAAGATGTAATCAATATCTATGCTAACCTTGGAATTAATTTAGACGTAGAAGTTGAACTATATAATTCACCTAGTATGACCGTTGGAGCACATGCAAGACCATCATTGTATGGGCATGCTATATTTGCTGGTGCGGGAACAACGTCTTTTTGCAATTATTGGGCGAAAATCTACACGACTATTTCATTGGGTGCAGCACAGCGAGGTATGTCAGTATTTGAGGAGGCAGCTGTAAACGACACAATAACCGATTTAAATATTGCAATTGATGCTTTTCGCTTATGTGTGCACTACGGATATATCGGAACGGTAAGGGGTTTTGGTCGTTTAGAACAGCCTCAAGAAATGCATGCAGATAGAGCCATTTTAGTTCATTCAATGGAAGTGTTCATTGTAGCCCACGAGTTTTACCATCTGTACTTAGAGGAAAAGTATCCTGAGTCAAATGGAATACCACCCGATCACACCGAAAAAGACGTAGAAGAACTTTGTGACGCAATGGCATTAGCTGTTGTTACTACGTATGGTATTGAAAAAAATAACATTTATGCCAGTCATCTATTAGGTCCGCTGCTATTTTTTAGTAGTCTAGAGCTGTGCGAGAAAGTAAAAAATGTTATTAATCCGGACGTAAACATAACCTCAGATTCTCATCCGACAGCATCAGAGAGAGTTGCATTTATCCATAGTTTCGTAGCACAAGGGGATTTCCCTACATATCTTTATGAAAGTTTGGACTATATGACTCGCTTAACTCAAATCGTAAATGAACGAGTTTTCTTTCTTTTGGATGTATTTCAAAGGCAAAACGTTTGATAAATTATACGCTTAACAAACTGTTTAAG
>NZ_JAHGAP010000041.1:0-9325 GCF_030248655.1 Vibrio sp. D431a
TCAGAAAGTAAGGGATGAGATCAGCCCGCTAGTTGAAGGCGATGTGAAAGAGTGGCTTCGTCAAGCAACAATACCAGTAGCACACAGCTAGAAGCTAGAAGCTAGAAGCTAGAAGCTAGAAGCTAGAAGCTAGAAGCTAGAAAAAGTAGAGGGTTGATGTTTTGCATCAACCCTCTTTTTTTACTTATGTTTCACGTGAAACATAACGATGACCAGTGACTTTATTTATTGCTTAACCGGAATACGCTGAGTGCCAATCTCGCCATACAGGGTCAAAGCCTTTGGCTCGAATCATATCTTCAACAGAAGCCGCGCTTCGTTCATCGCTGATCTCAAACTGCTCGAGTTCAACATCATCCATCGCATAACCGCCCGGCTGAGTTTTAGATGCAGCAGACATACTGGTGATACCTAACGGTAATGCATTGTCTCTGAACTTTGGTGATTCACGAGTCGATAATGACAACTCCACTTCTGGATTCAACAAACGATAAGCGCAAATCAGCTGAACAAGTTGCTTATCCGTCATGACTGATTTGGGTTGTAGCGCGCCCTTACAAGGACGTAAACGTGGGAAAGAAATTGAGTAACGAGTCTGCCAATATGTGCGCTCAAGATAGTCCAAGTGCGCTGCCACATAAAAACAGTCGGTACGCCACTCTTCCAACCCTATCAATGCGCCAATACCAATCTTATCGATGCCTGCTTTTGCAAGACGATCGGGTGTATCCAATCGGTATTCGAAATCCATCTTATTGCCACGCAGATGGTGCTCGGCGTAAGTCGAAGGATGATACGTTTCTTGATAAACCATCACCGCATCTAAACCCAATGTCTTGAGCTCAGCGTATTCGTCTTGATCAAGTGGCTGCACTTCCATCGCCAAATAGTTAAAACGTTGCTTAATCATCGGCACCATTTCGCGGAAGTATTTCATACCCACTTTAGTTTCGTGCTCGCCAGTCACCAGCAATACGCTATCAAACTTCATGCGCTTGATGGCTTCGACTTCTGCTGCCACTTCGTCCCGATTCAAGGTACGACGCTTGATTCTATTCTCCATTGAGAAGCCGCAATAAGTACAGGCATTGGCGCACAAGTTAGAGAGGTATAATGGAATGTAAAGCGACATGGTATTACCAAAGCGCTTACGAGTTGCCGAATATGACAGCTGCGCCATCTGCTCTAAGTACGCTTCAGCCGCTGGTGAAATTAGCGCTTTAAAGTCTTCCAAATCACGCTTGGGTTTATTCAATGCTCGCTCGACATCTTGTGCCGTTTTCGCGTAGATCGACATTGAAATGTCATCCCAATTCAGCTGCTTAAATTGTTCAACGAAGCTCATGTTTTCCTCGCTTAATAGCTAAACCAATCTAGGACTAAAGCTCATCTAGGAATGACGTCAGTGGACTCGACGCAACCGCATGAGAAACCTTACCAGCAAGTCCGGCTTCATAAGCCATACGCCCCGACTCTACCGCCAACTTAAATGCCTTCGCCATCGCAACGGGATCGCTCGAAGCTGCAATCGCAGTATTGACGAGCACGGCATCCGCGCCCATTTCCATCGCACGCGCGGCATGTGAAGGAGCACCAATACCCGCATCAACAACGACAGGAACATTAGCTTGGTCGATGATGATCTCTAGGAAATCGTGAGAAACTATCCCTTTGTTGGAACCGATCGGCGCACCTAATGGCATGACTGCAGCACAGCCTACTTCTTCCAATCGTTTACACAGAACCGGGTCAGCATGACAATAAGGAAGGACAATGAAGCCTTCACGAACCAGTTGCTCAGCGGCTGCTAGTGTCTCAATTGGATCGGGCATCAAGTACTTCGGGTCTGGATGAATTTCTAGTTTTAACCAGTTTGTACCTAACGCTTCTCTCGCCAATTGTGCTGCAAACACAGCATCTTTAGCATTCTTTGCACCTGAGGTGTTCGGCAATAAGTTCACACCCGCTTGTACTAACGGCAGCAAAATATCGTCTTGTTGGTCGTTCACATCCACACGCTTCAACGCCATGGTCGCAAGTTGAGAACCCGAGACTTGAATCGCTTCTGCCATTAATCGGCTGTTGGCAAACTTCCCTGTTCCCGTGAACAGTCTTGATTCGAATTGTTTATCACCAATTTTAAGCATCGACTTTAACCCCCTGCGATCGCTTGAAACAAAGAGATGCTATCTCCCTGTGAAAGAACTGTGCTAGCCCACTCACTGCGCGGCACAACATTGTTATTAATTGCAAAAACACAGCCCATTTCAGGCAGCGCAAATTGACTAATGATTTGCTGTAGATTTGACTCACTGGCAACTTGATGTGACTGGTCATTGATGACAATAGTGATCACATCTAAGTCAGCAGCTGTCATTTGTGTTGTTTGTTGTTCTGATAACGTCATTGCTTCCAACTCTCTTAATTCTGGCCATTACTCGTAAACTAAATCTGAGCACACACTTGGCACTGTTTATCTTTACTTATCGCCATGGTTTGCCATTGCAGCTTCAATCCATCGAACAGGTGTAACTTGGCAGTCTCGACATGAAACTTTCCCGTCGCCAATTTTTGAATTGCCGCAATCGCTTGGTAGTTGCCAAGTGTGCCCACCACCGGACCGACGACACCGCTCTCACTGCACTTTTGCGTTTGCGGTAATTCGTCAAACGGATACAAACAGCGGTAACACGCTTTACTCTGCGCTTCTTGTTCACTTGGTGTTTGATAATCAAAGACAGCGAATTGCCCTTGCCAACCAATTGCCGCCGCCGAGATGAGCGGTGTATTTTGCTCGAAACAAACTTGGTTAATGAGCTGGCGCGTTGGCATGTTATCGGTGCAGTCGAGCACCACATCCGCTAGCATCACCTCAAGCTGCAGCTGTGCTTTGTCTAATCGCCTATTGAGAGCACGAATTTGGACCATAGAATTAAGTTCAGTGAGTTGCTTTACAGTCGCTTTTGTTTTCGCAACTTGGATGTCTTGCTCACGATAAATGATCTGACGTTGTAGGTTACTGCTATCAACTTCATCGTCATCGACCACAACCAATTTACCAACACCCGCTGATGCCAAGTACAAACTCGCTGCGCTCCCTAACCCACCACAACCGATGATCAGCACATGCGATTTGCTCAAGCACTCTTGCCCACTTTCAGCAATTTCAGGCAGAGCGACTTGGCGTTGATAGCGAAGGAACTGCTTATCCGTGAGCATGCTCACCTCTCTTGCTATGCGCCAACTCAATATTCTTATCAGTAAACGTTAGCTGTCTTTCCTTCATCAGTTGTGCGAAGAACTCGATGACCGATTGAGGTGATTCTGCCAACGTAAGAGCTCGCACAACTGCCAAACTAGAAACACCTGTTTGCCAAACTTGGGCTGCATTAGATTGGTCAATACCACCAATCGCAACCGTCGGAAAGCCAAGCACATTGTCACTAACTGCTTTGTCTTTTGAAGGACGGAAAGCAGCCTCTGTGTTTGTATAAGGAATGCTATCAATCAGCTTTTGATACAGTGCCAAGCGCACCAAGCCTTGTGGTTTCGATGGCATCTGTTTTGTGGTGGTTGGGAAAATATGCCCTAGTGCGATGTAGCTAGGATGAATTTGTACGATGCGCAGTAGTTCGTAATAACCATGCGTAGAAAGACCAAGACGAATGCCGGCTTTAGTTAGCTGAGCCAAATTCGATTCTTCTATGTCTTCTTGTCCTAGGTGAACGCCATAAGCGCCATGCTTGATTGCCAACTGCCAATAGTCATTGATGAACACTTGTGCTTGATACTGACGACCTAGCTCAATTGCTCGAATGATCTGTTGTTCTAAATCGGCTTGTTGTGGGTTCTTGATTCGCAGTTGAATAGTGTTGATGCCTAGTGGCAGTAGACGCTCAATCCAAGCAACATCATCAACGACTGGATAGAGCCCTAGACTTTGCTTAGTTAGAGTTGGAAAGCTAACACTCTCGCCTTGTGCAGACCAACCAACTTGAATACCTAGTCGCTTATCCTCCAGTACAGGTATGGGGAAATCATCAAATTGATCAGCCCACTGAGTAGATCTTCCCTCGTCAAGGTTGTCATTCAACAGTGTTTCACGTGAAACATTCGCTTGTTGAGTTAGCATTCCTCGAGCAAGTGTTAACGCATCTTCGATAGGAAAATCGAGTACTGTCAGCGTTACTGTCCAAGCAAGGTGATGTTCGGGATCGAACATTGCGTTGAGTTTGGACTTAACAGAAAGCGCTCTCACTTCGTCGTTGATTGGGTGACGCCAGATATCAAGCTGAAGCACTTTCTCCTTTTCATCGGAAACCTGCGTATCAGCAATGCCAATATAAATCGCTTTCGACGGTTGCTTAGCACACGCTTCTACCGACAAAGCAGAACGGTAATAGAGAGTAAATGAACACTCAGGCTCAAAGTTATGTCCACCAATAAGGTCAGTCGTTATATGTGTAATCTGTTGGTCGCGAACAAGCTGAATAGATTGAGTTGGGCTCACACCCAACTCAATGTCTTCGATGCTAAAACCCTGTTCTTTCGCCAACAACAAACATTGCTGAACTAAACCTGTCAGTTCAATCAATGATGACGGAATAAGGATTTTGCTCATTAGTCACTTACCTCGGCATGTGCTGCTGGGTGGTATAGCTCGGAGCCTGACTCTCTAAATTCTTGCGATTTCTGACGCATCCCCTCAAGAGGATCATCCAGCATTTTGATCGAGATAGCTTGGTCCGCAGCAACTTGCTCAGTGTCTTTCGCATATTCTCGAACCTCTTGCGAAATCTTCATCGAGCAGAACTTTGGTCCGCACATCGAACAGAAGTGAGCGACTTTTCCAGACTCTTGAGGCAAGGTTTCATCATGGAAAGCACGCGCGGTATCTGGGTCGAGCGACAAGTTGAATTGGTCTTCCCAACGGAACTCGAAGCGAGCTTTAGAAAGCGCGTTATCACGAACTTGTGCACCAGGGTGTCCCTTCGCTAAATCAGCGGCGTGCGCAGCAAGCTTGTAAGTGATCATGCCTACTTTCACGTCTTCTTTGTTTGGTAAACCAAGGTGCTCTTTCGGAGTTACGTAGCAAAGCATTGCACAGCCATACCAACCAATCATGGCAGCGCCGATGCCTGAAGTAATATGGTCGTAACCAGGAGCGACGTCTGTCGTCAATGGACCAAGGGTATAGAAAGGAGCCTCATGACAGTGCTCTAACTGCTCTTCCATGTTCTCTTTGATCATATGCATTGGAACATGACCAGGGCCTTCAATAATCACCTGTACGTCGTATTCCCACGCAATCTTGGTTAACTCACCAAGGGTACGAAGCTCTGCAAATTGCGCTTCGTCGTTAGCATCGGCCACCGAGCCAGGACGCAGACCATCACCGAGAGAAAGTGCGACATCATACTTAGCACAGATTTCACAGATCTCTCGGAAGTGGGTATATAAGAAGCTTTCTTGGTGATGCGCTAAACACCATTTCGCGATGATAGAGCCACCACGAGAGACGATGCCAGTAACGCGTTTTGCAGTCATTGGCACATAACGAAGTAGTAAACCGGCATGGATAGTAAAGTAGTCAACGCCCTGCTCTGCTTGCTCAATCAGGGTATCGCGCATCACTTCCCAGTTAAGGTTTTCCGCAACACCATTCACTTTCTCAAGCGCTTGATACATTGGTACGGTACCGATCGGAACCGGACTGTTACGTAGAATCCACTCGCGAGTTTCGTGGATGTTACGTCCAGTAGAGAGATCCATAACGGTATCTCCACCCCAACGTGTCGCCCAAACGAGCTTCTCTACTTCTTCCTCAATCGAAGAAGTGACCGATGAGTTACCGATGTTGGCGTTCACTTTGACCAAAAAGTTACGTCCAATGATCATTGGTTCGGATTCTGGGTGGTTAATATTGGAAGGGATAATAGCGCGACCTTCGGCGACTTCTTTGCGCACGAATTCGGCGGTAATATCTTTTGGTAGGTTCGCTCCGAAGCTTTGACCCGGATGCTGTTGATTCAGCACTTCATCGCGATACTTGGCACGCCCCATGTTTTCACGCAGCGCGATATATTCCATTTCTGGGGTAATAATACCTTTGCGAGCATAGTGCAATTGAGTCACACAATGGCCATCTTTGGCACGTCGAATACGTGGTAGATTTCCGTAACGAAGATCGTCTAGCGTTTCATCTTCTAAGCGCTCTTTGGTGTATACCGAGCTTACTTCATCAAGTAGCTCAGTATCGGCACGCTCTTCAATCCACCCTTCTCTCAGCTTAGGTAAGCCGCTATAGAGGTCTATGGTGTGCTCTGGATCTGTGTATACACCCGACGTATCGTAAACGCGTACTGGCTCATTAGGTTCGAATATAGGCGCTTCTTTTGTGCCTCCAATAAGGCTATCAGCGAGTGATATCTCACGCATTGGCACACGAATATCTGGACGTGAGCCTTCTACGTAGACTTTGCTTGAATTGGAGTACGGTTGTACCGAGAGTGTATCAATGAACTGTTTTGCTTCCAGTCTCGCTTGTTTGCGACTCGACATAGCATTTTTCCTTGCTTTGTTATACTAGATAAAAAGTAATTGGATAAAAATGCTTGGCGGATAGATGCGACAAGAGGAGTCAAATTAAGGCTAGTTAAAGCTTACGATATTTGCCTGTAACAACATTCGACTTTTGATAGGTCAACCAGAAAGAACTCCGGTGTGAATATCTTCTCTTGTTCCCTTCGCAGATTCTAATCTGATCAGGTTCAACGGATCCCGAATTAACGGTCTCAGCCTTATGGCACTCCGACAAGTGATGTCAGTATATAAAAACGGCTTGGTGAAACCAAGCCGACCTGTTCAATTTTTAACTACTTTGCTAGCTGCGCATCAATAATTGAAAGCCTATCCACGCAGCTGAAATACTTAACACGACATTCAACAATACGTTCAACCCCATCTTAAAGAAAGCGCCCTGCTGCATAAGCAAAACATTATCCATCGAGAAGGTGGAAAACGTCGTTAGTGCGCCTAAAAAACCCAAGCCAATCACTTGTCGCCAAGGTTCCGTTGCCAAAAGTTCATTATCGAAAGCTGCTATCAATAAGCCCATCATAAATGAGCCAACAACGTTAACGGTTAACGTACCATATGGAAAACCACGCCCCAATAAAATGACACAAAGTTCAGAAATTAAGTAACGAGAACATGCACCAAATGCACCACCCAATGCAATAAAACCCAAAACGGATAGTTGTCCCATAATTCCCCCAGAAAAGTTAATGGCGACATTGTAATCAAATTTACGGCAATAGTGATTATACAATCTTAGAATTCAGCAAAGTATAGCGCTTAAAACTTATCAAGATTTTAAAAGTTACGGGAGTCACTTTACTTCAATGTAACCCATCAAACCCGTCTTCATATGTTCAATTACATGACAATGGTACATCCAACGCCCTGGGTTATCTGCAACAAATGCCGCTTTCGCACTGCCGTTTTTTCCAAGTAAGACCGTATCGGTATGAAACGGTTCGTCGAGTTTTTTGCCATCTAACTCAAGAACCGTAAATGTGTGTCCATGAAGATGAATAGGATGATGATATTGGGTGACGTTCTTTAGGTTGAAGATATAGGTTTTTCCAATCTCCAATGTTGAAAGCGGCGCTGGAATATTATCTTTGCTCATTCCCTCCCAAGCCCGTTTGTTCATCAGCCAGAATTGGGGGATCGCTTTGCCCGATTGATCAGCAGGAGTGATCGCCCCCTCCCACTCAAACACATAATCGATTTGCTCTGCATTTTTCAAATCGAGAGCTGGCACAGGGTTGAGAGGTAATAAAGGCAGTTTCTGGTTGTTCGACAGGTCAGACTCAACAACGTCAAACTCGCACAAAGGGAATGGGAAGCGTCCTTTCATTTGACGCACATAAACACGTGTTCCAGCCTTCGGAGCAATCAATCCGATATCTAACCTCATTCCCGGACCAATTTTGTGCTGAGTGAGCTTATAAGGCGCTTTAACAGGATTACCATCAATAGCAATAACCCAAGCCTCTGCACCTTCAATAGCGATCGGGTAAGTAATGGTATTATCGACATTAGCAATTCTTAATCGCGTAGTGGCATTCTGCTTCAGCGTATAAACAGGTTCATGCACACCATTGACGCTACTCCACTCTCCGGGAGTCCCCATACGAGCGCTCAAGCGCGGCACCATAAGGTTCTTCCACTGACCTAGTTTGTCTAAATGCCAATGCTTGAGGACGACTTCATGCTCTTCATCAAACTGAACCGGCTCTGCCTCTTCAACGACAATTAGCCCGACTAAGCCCATACCAAGCTGCTTCACACTATTCATATGTGGGTGATACCAAAATGTGCCCGCATCTGGTGGTGTAAATTCATAAACGAATGTTTCACCTGGCATGATAGGCTGCTGGCTCAAGAAAGGGACACCATCCATTTCAATAGGGATTCGCAAGCCATGCCAGTGGATTGTAGTCGGCTCTGAAAGCTTGTTAGTAAACCGAATTATAACTTTCTCGCCTTGGCGACAACGAATCACAGGCGCTGGAATCGAACCATTAAATGCGAGTACGTCTGTGTTAAACCCAGGGACCAATTCTGCAGTAGAAGGTTCTGCAGTGATATCGTATATATATTGTCCCTGCTTATTAGTGCTCCTAGATAGAGAACATGCAGGTAGAACGGTAAGCGCGGAGATTGCTAAGGATGATTGAAGAAAGCGTCGACGAGATATATCCATACATAGTTACTCATTAATCCAGATCGGTTGAGTGTAACTAAATATAAATAGTGATTCCCCTTTATTATTAAAATTTCGGGCCACTGATCATTACAGCTAACTGTAGTTTCGTTCGTTCAGTAGATTAAATGCTGCCAAAGTACAGCAGAAAGCCATACTTACGGGATAAGAGTAGAAATAAGCTGTAATAATGAGAAGAAACCAGATACAAAAAAGGCTCTGACCTAAGTCAGAGCCTGATATGTGGCAGGGGTGGAGAGATTCGAACTCCCAACACGCGGATTTGGAATCCGCTGCTCTGCCAATTGGAGCTACACCCCTATAGAATTTTCATATTCTAGATTTGACAAAACCTCGCATAAGCGAGGTTGTCGATATTAAGTGGCGGAGTGGACGGGACTCGAACCCGCGACCCCCGGCGTGACAGGCCGGTATTCTAACCAACTGAACTACCACTCCGCAGTGGTATCACTCGCTTTAATAAGCAAGCGTCCGCTTTTGTCTTCACTTTTCGAAAAAGTGAAAATAAAACTAAAGCCTGGCGATGTCCTA
>NZ_JAHGAP010000042.1:0-1048 GCF_030248655.1 Vibrio sp. D431a
CAAGGGGCTTTATCATTTACAGCTAGCGCTAGAGAATGGTGGTGTAGAGTATGTAAACGAGTATATAGTTCGTTCCAAAGGCGTTGAGTGCACGGCGCATACTGTTGAGTAGTGCTACATAACAAACTGTTCAAGAGGGATTCGCAACGCGTGGCATTTTCACTATGCGTTGGTTTTAGTGCTTAAGGTGGTATGCGTCGGCATCGGTATTGCGTTGCTCACCCCTTAACAGGGCGTTAGGCGATAGGAGAAATATTGAACATGAGAGACAAGGTTGTGCTATTTATTGAGGCTACGACATTTTTGCTATTACTAGCAATTGGTATCGCGTGGGCTATGCAACCTTCAGGCGATTTTGAACCATACTTTGTTGTGTTTAGTCTGGTCTTTGTTGCAACAGAGATATTTCGACGCTATTTCATGCCGAGTGGGAATAAGCATAAATTTACTCCTGCTGAGCTTGTCCTGCATCGAGAAAAATTGCGTCCAATCTTTGAAAAAGAAATATTTAGGTGTCGCCACGAGAAGCTGCGAAAAGATGCAATAATTCGACACGTTGACCGTGTAGATTCGTACCCAAATACTGATGAATCAAAGTCGGGTATATCACCTTGGTTTAAGGTTGCTTTGGTCGACACTTACCATAAAGGAATTATGGTCATTTTGAGTGCTGAAAGGTTGTATATCCATGATGGGAAATATACTAATAAAAAAGGTAACTCTACAGAAGAGATACGAGCCTATTTAGTCGGAAAAATACCTTATGAGGATATTGAAGCAGTCAACATAGATGGTGATGAATATTATCACTTTCCTCATATCTATTGTCACTTTAGCCACAATAACGAGCCCTATGAAGAGCTCGTTTATTGCCAAGAAGTTGACATGAATAATGGTCACGTGCATTACAGTGAACTAGTATCTTTTACTGATGTGCAGAAACAAAGCAAAGAGTTCGCTGGAAAAATCGCCTAACAAACTGTTCAAGAGGGATTCGCAACGCGTGGCATTTTCACTATGCGTTGGTTTTATTGTTTAAGGTGGTATG
>NZ_JAHGAP010000043.1:0-853 GCF_030248655.1 Vibrio sp. D431a
TTGGAGCATCGGCTCTTTATACAAGTGTTGTAGATAGCACAGGTGGTCCAAAAGATTTCTACTTAAATTGTGGTTTTATACCTACTGGAAACTTAGTCGCAGGTAGGGAAATAGAGTTAAGCAGAACTCTTGAGCCCCAAACATAACAAACTGTTCAAGAGGGATTCGCAACGCGTGGCATTTTCACTATGCGTTGGTTTAAGTGATTAAGGTGGTATGCGGCGGCATCGGTATTGCGTTGCTCACCCCTTAACAGGGCGTTATGTGCTTGGAGGAAAATAGCAATGGAAGTAACTATCGGCAACGATTCCGAGTTGATCAAGCTGGCTCAATCTATCCGTTATCAGGTATTTACACTTGAACAACAGATCCCTACAGAATTAGACTTTGATGGATTAGATGAAGAGTCAATTCACGCGTTAGTAACGGAACAAGGTGAACCAATTGCTACTGCTCGCCTAACAGTGAAAGAAGACGGTTCTTCTATTATGGCTAGGGTAGTGGTTACTGAGGCATATCGAGGGGTTGGAGTTGCTTCAAAAATTGTTCAAGCATTAATGGTTCATGCACAGAGTATTGGTGTCGAGTCTATTGAAATCCACGCTCATGGTTATCTTAGAAAATACTATGAAAGGTTTGGTTTTGAGTTCATCAAAGAAGTAGAGATTGTGGGTGAGCATCAGCTAATTGAAATGCGGCACCAAATAGTACGCACATAACAAAGCGTTCAAGAGGGATTCTCAACGCTTGGCGGTTTTAGCTCATAGTTCAGTTTTTGTGTTTATGGCACAATAGTTTAAGTTAGGTGGCATTGCGTTGTTCACCCCTTAACGCGGCGTTATAGCTTTGGAGT
>NZ_JAHGAP010000044.1:0-1940 GCF_030248655.1 Vibrio sp. D431a
AAGGTGGTATGCGGCGGCATTGGTATTGCGTTGCTCACCCCTTAACAGGGCGTTAAATGCCATTTATATGAAAGGAGAAAAGGTTGGCTAATCAAAATAAGAAAAAAGAAATGGACGCACTACTATTTGTAGATACTAATATCTTGTTAGACTTTTACAGAATTAGAAATACTGATATTAGTATGAAGTACCTTGAGCAGATCGAAGCTTGTAAAGATCGATTGATTATGGGCTCTCAAGTAGAGATGGAGTATAAAAAAAACCGACAAGTTGTTATTGTTGAGTCGCTCAATCAATTCTCAAAACCAGATTGGGGTAAGCTCTCTACACCAGCTCTCTTAGCTGATTCGCAGCCTTCTCAAATGATTGCAAAGCAAAAGAAAGAGATTGAGACACAGCAAAAGAGAATTAATGAGAAAATCGTAAAAATTTTAAGTAATCCAAGTCAGAATGATCCGGTTTATCAGAGTCTGCAGCGAGTGTTTAAACATAACTCACCATACAACCTAAATCGAGAAGCGAAAAATAGGTTTACTATTCGAAATCTAGCCAAAAAGCGCTTTGCGCTAGGCTACCCTCCGAGAAAGAAAAATGATACTTCAATCGGAGACGGTGTTAACTGGGAGTGGGTTGTACAGTGTGCCATTGACAGTGGCAAAGATATTGTAATTGTTTCTCGCGATGGCGACTTTGGGGCTACATATAGAAATCAGACTTTCTTAAATGATTGGCTAGCGCAAGAGTTCAAGCAACGAGTAAGCCAAAAGCGAAAGATACTACTAACTAATAAGTTATCAGAAGGTTTGAAAATTGTGCACGCAGCAGTCACGAAAGAAATGGAAGAAGCAGAGAAAGAATTGCTCATAAAAGTTGATAACGAAGTCGACGAAAATAGCATTTAACAAAGCATTTAAGAGTGATTCGCAACGCTTGGCGGTTTCGCTTCGCTCAAGTATAGCCAAGCGCTGCTCACACCTTAATGCGGCGTTAGGTATTCAGGATGAAATCAAATATTACAGTGAAATTTGCATGTTTAGATTGCAGGAAGGTGTTTAAAAAGCACAAGTACGATCAATCAAAAACTGGTGAATGGACAGAGGTAAAATATGAAGTCGTTTGTCCCCAGTGTAATGGTAAAACCTTCGAAACAGGTACTGCGTTTAAAGCGCCTAAGATAAGTGATATAAAAGCTTGGGAAAAACTATGGCCATTATTTGAAAGTGGTTATAAGTTTAATCCAAATTTTGGTAATCCATTTATACAAGCTGGAGCGGTCGCGAACCACAAGCCAGTAGCAGTATCAAAAGCCTGCGAGAAAGCGAGCTAAGAATACCTAACAAAGCATTCAAGAGGGATTCACAACGCTTGGCAGTTTTGGTTTGAGTCGGCTTTAGTGTTTACGGCACAATGGTCTAGTTTGGGTGGAATGCGTTGTTCACCCCTTAATGCGGCGTTAGTCGCCAGAAAAAGCTAGCAGTCAAAATCATGTTTCTAAGCTCAAAACTTGGCTACTGGTTGTTTGATTCATAGTTCTATCTTCGACGGTCAAAGCTCAGTTTCATCGGTTCTAAATCAATGCATTGCTATTTCCCAAGCGGTTGTTTCGTTCTTTGGTGGTGATAGAGCGGGGCAATCGAAAATCTGTTTTTGGTTGCAAATCTGCTCGGTGAGTTTGTTGGTTTAAAGGCTTATTTACTAGCTGAAAGGACGTTTTCTTTGGTGTGGTAAGTTCCACATGGTTTCAGTGACTTTGTTGAAAGTCCACACTGTGAGATTGGTTTTCCAAAAGCGCTTTTGGGTGTTGTTAGTCCGTTTTCTACGGCGCTGTTTGTTCCAAGTGGTTTCATTGAATAGCCGCTTTGAGACTACGCCTGACTTAAGTACATCAAAGCACATAAAGTTTGTTGTTCGCAAAGTTTAGTTCAGCTTAAAATTGTCGC
>NZ_JAHGAP010000045.1:0-798 GCF_030248655.1 Vibrio sp. D431a
TAGAAATGTCGCCTAACAAACTGTTCAAGAGGGATTCGCAACGCGTGGCATTTTCACTATGCGTTGCTTTTAGTGTTTAAGGTGGTATGCGGCGGCATCGGTATTGCGTTGCTCACCCCTTAACAGGGCGTTAACTAACTCCTTCGATCCAGTTAATAAATTAAAGAGAAATGTTTATATGACATCAAAAGAACACTTTAAACCAATACCATGTCATGCAGACTACCTAAAGAGACTTTCTAACCCATACGGGATGAAATGTAAACGACTGCTTGATGACTTTGAGCGTTACTCTAAAATCGGGAAAGTCGATTTATATAGCGTGAGTCTTACAGGCCTTTATCTAACCAGTAGTTTATACCACAAGGCTGGAGACATAGAATCTAGTCTTAGAGCAATGGATATGCATCAGTACTTTGATATTAAATTAGTACAGTCACAGCTATTGAGTGATGGAGATACGATTTCGGTCGTGCTCCCCAAAGCGGAGGTCACTCTAGTAGCAAAGAAAGAGGAATACAATGGTCTTGAAGGTGCGCTATATCTAACCTACTTAAGTTGGCTATCTTTATTCTGTGAGCAGGTGAGTGACATCGAGTACCTTGCCAACCTAGCCGACCACCCAAACACTGAGTGGTATAATGTTCGGTCTCGTACCTTCTTTGAGCTCCAAATGGTTATGCTCGGAATAAAATCTGGTGACGTTAAGTCGTTAATTCAGAAGTTCATTGATGTAAGTACTCCTGAGTATCTTGAGGGTTTAGCCTTTGAACACGCAAACCTTGTCGATTTGCCAAC
>NZ_JAHGAP010000046.1:0-567 GCF_030248655.1 Vibrio sp. D431a
CGTTGGTTTAAGTGATTAAAGCGGTATGCGGCAGCATCGGTATTGCGTTGCTCACACCTTAACAGGGCGTTATGAGCTAAGAGGTTTATCAATGAATTCGATTGAAAAAGCGAGTAAAAGTGACATTGAAGCTCTTCTAGATATTCAGGTCTCAGCATTCTCCACAGATCAAAAGCTCTGCGGCTCAGCTCCACCTGGCTATGATGACTATGAGTATCAACTCAAGGCAATGAAGCGCTACTCATATTATGTGATTAAGCATAAAAACAGTGTTGTTGGTGGGTTTTACTTTTCAGTGGAGCAGGACAGCCTCAAGCTATTAAGGCTTTTTGTTGCACCAACTCATCAAGATATGGGGGTTGGTACATTTGCCCTCGATTTTCTTTTAGATATAGCTCGCCCTGGAACCGTTATAGAGCTGGAAACACCAACATTCAGCACTGCCGCACAGCGATTTTACGAGAAAAATGGTTTCCGAAAAGCAAAGTTGATCGATTATGGTTCTAGTCAGTCATATCAATATAGTAAGACTGTCACCTGAATACGCTCATAACAAACTGTTCAAGA
>NZ_JAHGAP010000047.1:0-655 GCF_030248655.1 Vibrio sp. D431a
GTGGCATTTTTTACTTTGCGTTGGTTTTAGTGTTTAAGGTGGTATGCGGTGGCTTCGGTATTGCGTTGCTCACCCCTTAACAGGGCGTTATGTGCTTTGGTGGAAATGAATATGGAAATCACAATCAGGCTTATCGAAACAGAAAGCATAGAGGACAAGGGTATATTCGAGACTTTGTTTAGAGAGTACTTATCTGGATTCTCAGTTGAGCTAGATCTCTCAGTAATTGCTCAGCTATTTGCGTTGCCTTATTTCCACGGATTTATCAGTTTTGTCGACAATAAGCCTGCCGGTTTTGCGGTTTGCTTTGAATCGTTCTCAACTTATCGTGTGCAAAGAGTGATGAATATCCATGATTTTATGGTGTCGGACAACTTTCGTGGTAAAGGTGTGGGGCAAAGCGCAACTGAATGGTATCGAACAGTATTGTCGTGATAATGATTACCTCAAAATCACACTAGAGGTCGGTGATGATAATGTTGCAGCTAAAAAGCTCTATAGCTCATTGGATTACGAAGATTACAGAGTAGTTTTGACAGGGCAGCAACATTGGCAAAAGTACCTCAATTAGCACGCACATAACAAACTGTTCAAGAGGGATTCGCAACGCGTGGCATTTTCACTATGCGTTGGTTTTAGTGTTTATGGTGGTATG
>NZ_JAHGAP010000048.1:0-2100 GCF_030248655.1 Vibrio sp. D431a
AGATAAGTGCAAGGGGCTTTATCATTTACAGCTAGCGCTAGAGTATGGTGGTGTAGAGTATGTAAACGAGTATATAGTTCGTTCCAAAGGCGTTGAGTGCACGGCGCATACTGTTGAGTAGTGCTACATAACAAACTGCTCAATAGGGATTCGCAACGCGTGGCATTTTCACTATGCGTTGGTTTTATTGTTTAAGGTGGTATGCGGCGGCTTCGGTATTGCGTTGCTCACCCCTTAACAGGGCGTTATGTGCCAGAAGGAGTACAAATGAAATTTGAGTTTTTCTCTGATACGGAAAACTTTGCATTCAAGGTTGATGAACCAACACAGTGCTCAATTTGTTTTAAAGTAGGCATATGGTTCGACGCTGGAATGTACCCAGGGCAAAATGACATCGATTGTATATGTGATTCTTGTTTGTCTTCTGGCGCTTTGATAGAACTAGATATTGAACCTAACGATTGCGCTGAGAGTGATACAGAAGACTCAAAGACGGTCACCTATAAAACTCCATCCTTACCATGTTGGCAAGAGCATGAGTGGCCATTTATTAGTGGCCAGTATCCAGTTTTTGAGCGAATAGCTTCAAAAGAGGACTTCACAGATAAACAAGAATTCATTGAAGCTTATATTCCGGAAGATACCGATGCAGACTTTGATTGGTTATGGGCAACGTTACCGAATGAAAGGCTTAAGAATTACAAAGAGGCTGGTAATGTCTCAGTATATTTGTTTAGTCTTGGTAAACGGAAATATTGGTTTTTCGATTGTAACTAGCACATAACAAAGCGTTTAAGACAGATTCCCAACGCTTGGTATTTTTCATTCCATCGTTGGTTTTTGTGTTTACGGTGGTATGGTCAGATTTCGTGGTGGCGTTGCTCACTACTTAACGCGGCGTTATGCGACAAGGCTAAGTTTTTAGGTTTCTCCAATTTCGCTCTCTTTGACCATTCGCTTTTTGGTTTCGGCAAATCAGCATTGTCGGCTCAAATTCTTGAATCACTTAAACCGTAAAACATGTCAAAGTTCGTGAAATTGCCTCATTAAAAATCGCATTTGGGCGCGGAAAGTTTTCGGGCGCAAAGTGTGGAAAGGGCAAGTTTACGGAAAGTTGGTATTCGCTGAAATTTCGGCTCGTTAAGTTTCTCGCAAGCAAAAGCTAATTCTTCGCTTTAAGCTCGCGTCCAGCGCTTGTGGCGGCCTTTTTATTAAATGTTGAATTCGTTGGTTCTTGAATCACAAAAAGTCATCTGTGCGTTTGTAGTTTTTCGTGTTTAAGGTAATGTTTTCGTTAGTCAATTTGGCGTTGTCGAAACTTCGCATAACAAACAATTCAAGCAGATTCGCAACGCGTGGCAGTTTTGGTTTGCAGTGAGTTTTGTGTTTTAGGCGCAATGCGGTAGCTTTTGTATTGCGTCGCTCACTACTTAATTGGGCGTTAGTTGCCCAGTCGACATAATTAGTCCGTTGGGAATTTTTGTTTTTGGTGTAGCACACGCATAACTCGAATGATATCACCTTCAACCCAGTAGGAAACAATCATCGAAATCTCAGGAATAATGAGCAATCGCCCTCTAATTCCGTCACGCTGGACTCCCATATGAGGTTGTTCTAAAAGGTTCTCAACTTTTGCTTCAATAATATCGTCGGTTTTGTCAGCAGCTTCGGGGTTGAAGTCGTAGAGAAACTCAAAGATCTTTTCGCGATCGTTGAGAGACTCTTCTTCCCACAAAATCATAATTTGCCTCGGTTACGGATTTTAGCTTTACGCTCGGCCATACGAGATTTAGCTGACTCATGGTCAACAAAAGTGGCTTTTCCTGAGTCAAACTTCTCAAAAGCTAAGTTAACTTGTTCAGTTAACCATGCGTCGTGAGATAAAGTCTTTCTCTGTTGATCAGCTAGTTGCTCAGTCAGTTCACGACAAGCATCACTTAGTGTTCTGCCTTGGCTTTCAGCCATTTGTTGGGCTAGTCGCTTCGTTTCTTCATCAACACGAAATTGAATTCTAGTGTCCATGATGCACTCCATCTTTTATGTGTGTACAAATGTTAGCACTAGGTTTTAAGTTGGGCAACTAACAATCTGTTCAAGAGG
>NZ_JAHGAP010000049.1:0-1219 GCF_030248655.1 Vibrio sp. D431a
AAGGTGGTTTGCGGAGGCTTCGGTGTTGCGTTGCTCACCCCTTAACAGGGCGTTAAGCCGCAAGAGTGTCAATTTAAGTTCGGAGAAGATATGGGACTCTACATAAGAAAGAGTATCAGCGTTGGTCCATTTCGTTTCAATTTGTCAAAATCTGGATTTGGCGTTTCAGCTGGTGTTAAAGGTCTGAGAGTCGGAACTGGTCCAAGAGGTAACTATGTCCGTATTGGAGCAAATGGTATTTATTATCGTTCGACTATTCCGATTGGTTCTCAGGAACGAATTGTCGACGACACTATTCAGCCCAACTATCAAGAGTCCTTCGAAGCGCCGACTCACGAACCACTGAAAGAAATTGAGTCAGCGCATGTTTCGCAGATAGTAGACTCTTCTTCAGCTGAGCTGCTAAAGGAGCTTAATGAGAAACAGAAAAAGTCTAGTTCATGGCCTTTTATTTTTATTCTATTTTTCGCTGTTGTTTTTGGAATTCATAATGCCGAGCTCCCTAAATGGGTTGTCGCTTTGACTGCTGTGTTGGGGGGTGTTTCTACTTGGGTTTGTTATACGAGAGACACGTTAGCTAAGACAACTGTACTTTTCTATGACTTTGACTCCGAAATGGAACTTGCTTATGACAAGCTGTTTTCGGCAGCAGAACAAATGGCAAAAGCTAATAAATGTTGGCATATATCAGCCTCAGGCAAAGTCCTTGATAAAAAATATCATGCAGGTGCAAGCAATCTTATAGATCGAAAGCTGACATCGATTAAGATCTCTGAACCGCCACGATTAAAAACAAATGTGAAGACAGTCTCTATTGCAGTAGGTCGTCAAACATTACATTTCTTTCCTGACCGAGTGTTGGTCTATGACACTACAGGTGTCGGAGCTGTGAGTTACCAAGATTTGGTTGTGGTGGTCGGAGACAAAAAATTTATCGAAGAAGAGTCAGTTCCTGCTGATGCATTGATCGTTGATAAAACGTGGAAATACGTAAATAAGTCCGGTGGACCAGACCGCAGGTTTAAAGATAACCATGAGCTACCAATTTGCCTATATCAGGAAATGTCATTCACAAGCCAATCAGGTCTTAATGAGCTAATTCAATTATCAACTCGAGGGCCAGCGGAAAAGTTTGAAGCCTCTGTAAATTGTTTAGCAGCAGTTCTTCCAAGAGAAATTGAAAGCGATAAAATTGCGGCTTAACAATCTGTTTAAGAGT
>NZ_JAHGAP010000005.1:0-2243 GCF_030248655.1 Vibrio sp. D431a
CTGGTGTGACATCGACGTTCACCGTGGTGGACTCACTGACCCCACCGGAGGTAACGATGTACGTGAAGCTGTCTGCCCCGTGGTAGTTGTCGTTTGGCGTGTAAGTCACGCTGCCGTCCGGGTTGACCGAGACCGTGCCGTTGGCTGGACCGTTGTTGGTATCCAGCGACACCACTTTGTCGTCGCCTTCGAACGTGTCGTTACCTAAAACTTTAATGATGGTTGGCGTGTCTTCCACAACCGTCGCTTTATCAGCCTCAATGTCCGCCACAGGCGCTACTGTGAAGTTCACCGTTTGGCTGACGCTTTCACCGCTTGGATCGGTGGCAGTAAAGGTTAGGATTTCTGAGCCGTTCCAGTCTGCCGTTGGTGAGATGGTCGCGATGCCGTTCTCTATTGAGACATTGACATTGCTATTACCAGAGACGCTAAACGTTAACTCGCCATCCACGTTATCCACATCGCTGAAGGCGGTATTTAGATCGATGGTGTATGGCGTAAAGTCTTCTGCCAAGGTTTGGTCTGCGAGGTTGCTTTCAACCGCAGGCGTGTCGTTCACCGCATTCACCGTGACATTGACCGTCGCTTGGTCAGTCAGTGCACCATCAGTGATGGTGTAAGTGATTTCGGTGTCGCCATTGAAGTTCTCAGCCGGTGTGAAGACCAGTTTTCCGTCAACAATTTCAACCTTACCTTGTGCTTCAGGTACAGACGCAGATTGGATCGACAACTTATCGCCATCCACATCAGTATCGTTTGGCAGGACATCGATCGTCACTGGTGTGTCTTCGTCAGTAATCGCCGTGTCATCTTTTGCCACTGGCGCGTCGTTGACCGGCGTCACATTGACTTCAACGGTAGTGGATTCAGACACACCGCCTGATGTCACGACATAAGTGAACGTATCTTTGCCGACGTAGTTATCATCTGGTATGTAGGTCACGGCGCCATCAGGGTTGACCGAGACCGTGCCGTTAGCTGGGCCTTTATTGGTATCAAGCGACACTACTTTATCGTCGCCGTCAAACGTGTCGTTACCTAAGACGTTAATGATGGTTGGTGTGTCTTCGACTACATCCGCACTATCAGCCTCAATGTCAGCTACTGGTGCTACCGTAAAGTTCACCGTTTGACTGACGCTTTCACCGCTTGGGTCTTTAGCTGTGAACGTAATTGTCTCTTTGCCATTCCAATCCGCAGTCGGAGTGATGGTAGCAACACCATTCACAATAGAAATTTGGATGTTGTTATTGCCAGAGACTGAGAATTCTAGCGAGGAATCGGAATCTTTGAATACTTCATTCAAGTCGATCGTGTATGCATCGAAATCTTCCGATAACACTTGATCTGAGATGACATTATCAACAGTCGGCGCATCGTTAACACGATTCACAATCAAACTATCACTGTCGTTAGCCGTTGGATTAACACCATCCGATACTGACGCGCTGATAGTCAGGTCTTTTAGGTTAAGTTCATCGTTGTTAACCGCATCGACGCCTGCTTGAGTCAGCTTGACTTCATCGCCAACTAACACAAAGTAACCGTTTGAGTTGTTTTCTAAAGAAACGGTTAATTGGTCTTCTGGCGTATCAGTATCACGAACCGTTAAGGTTGCGACTACCGTATCCGTGTTCACTGCATCTTCAGTGATGCTTTCTACGGCATCAACTTTGATAGTTGGTGCATCGTTTACTGGATTTACTGTAACGGTCACCTTCGCTTCGTCGGTCAATTCACCGTCCGTAACGATGTAGGTGATTTCAGCGTCACCATTGAAGTTTTCTGCCGGAGTGAAGACGAGTTTTCCATCCACCACTTCAACCGTGCCCTGCTCTTTAGGTACAGAGGCTGATTCAATACTCAGCTTCTCGCCATCAATATCGGTGTCGTTTGGCAGGACATCAATCGTCACTGGCGTGTCTTCGTCAGTAATCGCCGTGTCATCTTTTGCCACTGGTGCATCATTCACTGGCGTCACATCAACGCTCACCGTGGTGGATTCCGATACCCCGCCTGACGTGACAATGTAGGTGAAGCTGTCTGTACCGTGGTAGTTGTCGTTTGGCGTGTAAGTTACGCTGCCATCAGGATTGACCGAGACCGTGCCGTTAGCTGGACCGTTATTGGTATCAAGCGACACCACTTTGTCGTCGCCTTCGAACGTGTCGTTATCTAAGACCTTAATGATGGTCGCCGTGTCTTCCACAACCGTCGCTTTGTCTGCCACGATGTCCGCCACA
>NZ_JAHGAP010000050.1:0-1407 GCF_030248655.1 Vibrio sp. D431a
TTTTAGTGTTTAAGGTGGTTTGCGGCGGCTTTGGTATTGCGTTGCTCACCCCTTAACAGGGCGTTATACAGCAAAGGAGGCTTAGGTGATAAACAAACCTTACAAAAGAACGTGCAGAATATTTTCAGACGGCTCTTATGCTAATTCGGGAAAAAGCGAATACATTAAGCATCCACTGTTTGCGCAATCCCCGACGCAATACATTCGTGCTTATCAAGTTTTGCAGAAAGATCTTATATCTTTGTTCGACTATATCGAACCTTCGGATCAAAACTTAGAAACACATTCGTTTCGTATTCAAGAGTTACTAATGAGGTTTTGTGTCGAAATAGAGGCAAATTGTACGGCAATATTAAAAGAAAATGGTTACTCAGTATCAGGCAGAAATTTGAATATGTGTGACTATAAAAAGATAGAACAAAGTCATTATCTATCAAAATATAAAGTTATGCTTCCAAATTGGTACGGTGAAAAAGGAACTAGAACACCATTTAGCGCTTGGAGCAACGGTTCAGGCTTGGATTGGTATCAAGTTTACAACACTACAAAACATGATCGACATAGTAATTTTCATAAAGCAACATTTGATGTTTTGATTGACGCTGCATGTGGCTTATGTGCTCTACTGGCTGCGCAATTCTGGACGTATAGTTTTACACAGTCGGATAATATTATTACTACCTCATCTGGTGACCGTGACGGTTATCAATCAGCAATCGGTGATTACTTTCGTGTCAAATTTCCAACAGATGTACCCAGAGATCAAGTATATGACTTTAGTTTTGCCAGCATTGATTTCCATTCGGATATTTTTAACAAATTCTCGTATAAATAATGCTGTATAACAAACAGTTCAAGAGGGATTCAGCACGCGTGGCATTTTTGGTATGCGGTGGTTTCGGTGTTGAAGTGCCATGCGGTAACATTGGTATTGCGTGCTTCACCCCTTAACTGGGCGTTAGTTGCCAACGAGGAAAACGCAGCTAAAACAGAATGTTTAGGTCTAATCGCACGTGTGCTTTGCTCTATTTTGCACTTCGAACTTCGGGATCTTGGTTCGCGGAAATTGAGCTTCGTTCTTTTCCTAGTTTGGTTTGCCGTTTCAGAAGCCGATTTACTTGTTGAAAGTCAGCTTTGTGGCATTGTTTCTCCAAAAGGTCTTTTTGGTGTTGTCAGTTCGTTTTCTACGGCGTTGAGTGTTCCAAGTGGTTTCAGCGACAAACGCTTTGAAACTGCACCTGATTTGAGTTTTCCAACATACGTAAAGCAAGTGTTGGCAAAGCGGTAATTAACTTCAAATCAAAGCTTTAGGTTTGGCAACTAACAAAGCATTCAAGAGGGATTCACAACGCTTGGCAGTTTTGGTTTGAATTAGCTTAAGTGTTTACGGCACAATGGTTTAGGTAG
>NZ_JAHGAP010000051.1:0-49357 GCF_030248655.1 Vibrio sp. D431a
TGTGTCGCTCCAGTTATATAGTTCTCACGGTACTCAACGGTGACACAATACGGACGCGGGGTGGAGCAGCTTGGTAGCTCGTCGGGCTCATAACCCGAAGGTCGTCGGTTCAAATCCGGCCCCCGCAACCAAATTCCATTAATAGCGACTGCTGTTAATATGCGACACTAGCTCAGTTGGTAGAGCGCAACCTTGCCAAGGTTGAGGTCACGAGTTCGAACCTCGTGTGTCGCTCCAATATATAGCCCTCATCGTGCTCAACGGTGACAAAATGCGACACTAGCTCAGTTGGTAGAGCGCAACCTTGCCAAGGTTGAGGTCACGAGTTCGAACCTCGTGTGTCGCTCCAATATATAGCCTTTATCGTGCTTAACGGTGACACAAGGCGACACTAGCTCAGTTGGTAGAGCGCAACCTTGCCAAGGTTGAGGTCACGAGTTCGAACCTCGTGTGTCGCTCCAGTTTCTTTTTATAAATGAAAGCAAAGCCTTCATCATCAACGAAGATGAAGCACTCGGACGCGGGGTGGAGCAGCTTGGTAGCTCGTCGGGCTCATAACCCGAAGGTCGTCGGTTCAAATCCGGCCCCCGCAACCAAATACAAGACGATAGATTGAGTACTTATTTAGTATACAATTGTTAAGTCGTCTACGGATGCGCCGCTTGATTCAACGCCTGCTTCTCGCAACCAATCACATCGCTCTTTTCATAATGCTGCGAAGCATGAATCCCCAAAAGCTAAACTTTTATCCGCATCATATGATGTCGGACGATTTCGTTTGTGTTTAAAACACGATATGAATCGGCTGACGTACAAGTATGATGAGGCTTCGCGTGTTTTATCTACTTTAATTAACAGAGTTATCCACATACGTCGTTCTGTGGATAAGTTGGTTGATAAAGTGTTTTTAGCTTGACTTTTTATGATGGGGAAGAAAGATCTTTTCTCTAAAGTGAAGTGGAAACAACAAAGAAATATCAATTAAATCTTTGTTATATAAAGAAAAAATAAGTTTTTTGTCGGATCGAGTACGTTAAAATACGATCATTAACTGGTATTTTTTTGATCCTAGTCATTTCTCCGAGCTGTGTTTAACTTTTTTCTGCTAGCTTGTTTTTCTTGAATCTCAAATTTTTTTCCACATTACAAAATTGAGAACAAGGTCATGAATTGAACATGCAAAAGTACTTTCAATCTCTTGCATATAGACTACGCTCTATGCGTCTCTCGGCAGTCCCTTCTCGACTATCCTTATTAAGCGTTGCTTTTTCGTCTCTATAGATGAATTACTCTCAGTGGGGAGTTGATTCAGTTGCTCTGTCAAAGCCCATTTAATGTGCTCATCAAGTAATTTATTTTCACCTTGCCGACTTTCCAGCGCATCTATGATTCGCTGACTATATTCTGCATTACCAAGTGCGACAGCGATGTTACGTAGCCACTGTATATGACCAATACGACGGATAGCGGAGCCTTCCATATTTTTTAGAAAAGTCGCTTCATCCCAGTTAAACATGTCGACGAGGTCAGGGTTTTTGAAACTGTCACGACGGTGGAAATCATCTTGCTCCGTTATGTCGGCGTAGCGGTTCCATGGGCAAACCAATTGACAGTCGTCACAACCATAAATGCGGTTACCCATTGGCTTTCGAAACTCTTCAGGAATCACGCCACCGAACTCGATGGTGAGATAAGAGATACAACGCCTGGCATCGACAACTTTGTCTTCAACGATGGCTTGTGTTGGGCATGATGTAATGCATGCTTTGCATTTACCGCACTGATCAACGCTTGGCTCATCAACGGGTAGTGGTAAGTCGATAAGTAGTTCACCTAAAAAGAACCACGATCCACAGTCTTGATCTAAAATCAGGGAATGTTTCCCGGTCCAACCTAAGCCCGCTTTTTGGGCGAGAGGTCGCTCTAATATTGGTGCGGAATCAACGAAAGGTCGGTAACCATATTGACCAACCTCTTGTTCAATAAGTTTGCCGAGCTTATTTAGCTGCTTTCTGACGAGCTTGTGATAATCGCGCCCTAGTGCGTAGCGGCTAATATAGGCATGACTTTTATTCGCGAGGTTCGAAGCGAATTGAGCCTCTGGTGGCAGATAGTCCATCCGGACGCTGATAACACGAACGGTTCCCGGGAGTAGCTCATGGGGTCTAGCACGCATCATACCGTGACGAGCCATCCAATCCATTGAGCCGTGATAGCCTGCATCAAGCCATTTTTGTAGTGCTGCTTCATGTTCACTCAGATCAACGTCGCAGATCCCAACTTTTTGGAAGCCGAGTTCTTTTCCCCAAACTTTGATTTGTTGTGCGAGTTGTTCGTAGTTCATGTTAACCACCGGAATAAAGGGGGGCGGATCTTAACGGATCTCTGGCTTTGGTGCTACCCAGTTAGGTACGTTTTTGATGTTGTGAATACTGCTTATTGACGTCATTTGCATATATTCTAAATCTAGGTCGATACTAAGATGATTAAGATACCGTTTATTGGATACTTTTTTCGCACATATGACATTTGAAAGCTTGTCTCTCAAAACCAACACGGTTTACTATTCCTGTTCTTTTGATTTTTATATAGTCAACGATCATTAGTTAGAGAAGCATCAATGAGCACGAAACAATTCAATTTAAAAGATGAGCATGAAACGGTTGCACTAGGCACCGCTTTGGCTCAGCTTTGTTCCCAGCAAACCACAATTTATCTGCATGGTGATTTGGGTGCAGGTAAAACAACCTTTAGTCGTGGTTTTGTCCGTGCTCTTGGTCATCAAGGTAACGTGAAAAGTCCAACTTATACTCTAGTCGAACCGTACCAGTTGGATCAGTGGCAAGTATATCACTTCGACCTTTATCGTCTTGCGGATCCTGAAGAGCTTGAGTTTATGGGTATTCGAGACTATTTCACAGACGATGCGATTTGCTTGGTTGAATGGCCTGAAAAAGGGCATGGCTTACTGCCACAACCGGATCTTGATGTAAACATTCGCTACCAAGGTGAGCAACGTGTAGCCGAACTAACAGCTAATAATGATTATGGTGTGCAGTTACTCAGTCGATTGGAGCTATGTTGAGTTTTTCAAATTTTAGAGTAGTGGCGACGTTTGTCGCCACTTTTCTCCTTCTCATCCCCAATTTAGCATTTGCTAACGTCGTTAAGAGTTTTCGAGTTTGGCCTTCACCTGATGAAACACGTGTTGTCATCGATTTAGGCTCGGAAGCTGACTATTCCTATTTCTCTTTATCAGGGCCGGATCGCCTTGTCGTGGATTTAAAAAGCACGACGATGCAGGCCAAACTGCCTGTTACTGTTACGGATAGCCCTGTTTTAAAACTGGTACGAAAAAGCTCGCCTCCAGAGAAGGGCACTTATCGTTTGGTGTTTGAACTAAAAAAGAGCGTTCAAGCGGAATTATTTAAATTAAGCCCAACACCAGGTGGGCAGTATGGTCACCGCTTGGTGATTGATTTACCGCACGGTAAGAAGGCATCGACCTCTAAACCGAGTAAGCCAGCGGCGGCCAGCAAAGACATGAGTTCAGTTCAACGAGCTCAAGAAGTGTTAATTGTTATCGACCCTGGTCACGGTGGGGAAGACCCTGGCTCTATTGGCCCTTCACGTCGTAAGTACGAGAAAGATGCGGTATTGAGTATCTCAAGAAAAATTGCTGCTCAGCTCGATGCGACTCCTGGTATTAAAACGCGCATGACTCGTACGGGAGATTATTTTGTAAACTTAAACCGTCGTGTCGCGATTGCTCGTGAAAATGATGCGCACTTGCTGATTTCCATTCACGCAGATGCGTTTACTTCACCGAAGCCTCGCGGTGGATCGGTCTTCGTACTAAATACTCGTCGTGCAAATACCGAAATTGCTCGTTGGGTCGAGAACCATGAGAAACAGTCTGAGTTATTGGGCGGCTCGGGTAATGCGTTCTTCACGAAGACAAAAGATCGTAACGTGAACCAAACTTTGTTGGACTTGCAGTTTAGTCATTCACAAAAAGAAGGCTATAAACTGGCAACAGAAATCCTAGGTGAGATGGGACGTGTTGCGCACCTGCATAACACCAAACCGATCAACACCAGCCTTGCGGTTTTACGCTCTCCACAGATTCCGTCTGTGCTAGTGGAAACGGGCTTTATTTCTAACCCAACAGAAGAGCGTTTACTGTTTCAACGAGCGCACCAAGATAAGTTAGCTCAGGCTATCACTAAGGCGGTCGTCAAGTACTTAAAAGATAACCCACCAGAGGGTACGGTGTTCTCGCCTTCAGCGAAGCCAATGGTACATATTGTAAAGCGTGGCGAGTCATTATCGGTGATCGCGAACAAATATGGGCTTAGCTCTAAAGCGCTGATGTCGGCAAACAACTTGAAGTCGACAGGCTTGGCAATTGGTCAGAAGCTCAACATTCCTTCTGCTGGTACGATTAAAGTGCCAAGTAAACCGATTACTGTTGAGACAGAAACCATTACGCACAAGGTTAAGTCTGGTGAGTTCTTAGGTAAGATTGCGAATCACTATAAAGTGAAGGTTTCAGATATCCGCCGAGAGAATAACTTGAAGTCAGATACCTTGTGGGTAGGGCAAAAGTTGAAGATAACGGTCGCGGTAAAAGATAAACCGATTCGTAAGCACAAGGTTTCTCGGGGTGAGTTCCTTGGCAAAATAGCGTCCAAATACGGCGTTAGCGTATCGAGCATTCGTAAAGCGAATAACTTACGCTCTGATCAGCTAGCGGTTGGGCAAGTCCTGATCATTCCAAACAAGTAGGTGAGCTCCTAACTCATTATGACGATTAAAATTTTGCCAGCCAGACTTGCAAACCAAATCGCCGCAGGGGAAGTGGTCGAAAGACCTGCTTCTGTGATTAAAGAGCTGGTTGAAAATAGTCTTGATTCTGGCGCAACTCGAATCGATATCGATATCGAGAAAGGAGGCGCAAAGCTGATTCGTGTTCGTGATAACGGAAAAGGTATCGCGAAAGATGAACTCGGCTTAGCGCTCAGTCGTCATGCGACATCTAAGATACATACCTTAGATGATCTCGAAGCCATTATGAGTCTAGGTTTTCGCGGTGAAGCGTTAGCCAGTATTAGCTCAGTCTCGCGTTTGACGCTCACGTCGCGTCCTGCGGCACAAGAAGAAGCCTGGAGTGCCTACTCCGAAGGGCGTGATATGCAGGTGAAGCTTAAGCCAGCAGCGCACCCGATTGGCACTACCGTTGAGGTGTTGGACTTATTTTTTAATACTCCAGCGCGTCGCAAGTTTCTTCGTACGGAGAAAACCGAATTTGCTCATATTGATGAGTTATTGAAACGCATTGCGTTAAGCCGCTTTGATGTCACCATCAATGTGCGTCATAACGGCAAGATCATCCGTCAATATCGCGCGGCGAAAAATCAGCTTCAAACCGAAAAGCGTATTGCTGCTGTCTGCGGTAATGCGTTTGTGCGGCATATGCTCAGAATCGAGCTTGAGCATCAAGGGTTAAAGTTACATGGGTGGATTACCACACCAGAGGGAGCAAGGCAGCAAAGCGATTTACAATATTGCTATGTGAATGGCCGAATGATGCGTGACAAATTAATCAATCACGCGATTCGTCAAAGCTATGAAATGAGCTTAAAGCCAGATCAGTTTGCTGCGTATGTGCTCTTTATTGAGCTAGATCCGCACCAAGTAGATGTGAATGTTCACCCTGCTAAGCATGAAGTGCGTTTCCACCAAGCTCGTTTGGTGCATGATTTCATCTATCAAGCTTTGACGGATGCACTTTCACAAAGCGCTGTGATTGATAAACCACAGGTGAATGAATCGGCATTTCATCGCGTGGAACCGACTGAATCCGAAGAGATTGAGCATTCGCCAGAGCCTGAAAAAGTACAAGAGCCAGCATCTTCACCGGTGCCAGAGCGGGTTTATCAAGCGATAGAGAGTACACCGGCTTATCCTAGACGCAGTGATTATGAAGTGAAGCCTCGTAATAGCGGTCCTAGTGAGACCTCCGTGCGAGAGGCGCGCGTAGTGGAGTCATTCAAACGTAATGATTGGGTGGAATCCAAACCTGCACCAAAGCCAAGTCACAGTAAAGAGCGCCACGTAGAACCAGCGCCAACTAAACAAGAAGTACGCGCTTATCACGAGCTGCTGAAAACGCCAGAGTTTGAGGCTCAGGCAGTCACTCCAATAGCGCCCCAAACGATAACTTCGCACACATCAATGCCATCGATTACTGCATTAGGCAAAGCGCTGATGGTGGTCGATGAACAATTTGTTTTGATGAGCAGTGACAGTGGGGCGGCGTTAGTCTCGTTACCTAGAGCAGAATTTTATCGTGTAAAAGGCCAGCTCACTCCAAGCGATGGTGCACTCAAGGCACAACCTCTGCTTGTTCCTCTATCTATTAAGTTAGAGCCCAAATTAGTGAGACTGGCCCAAGATTATCAACAAGATTTGGCATTGCTTGGTATTCAATTGAAAGCGAGAAACGAGCACGCCTTAATGGTGATGGGCGTCCCAGCTCCGCTGCGTCAACAAAACTTACAAAATTTAGTACCAGATCTGTTATCTTACGCGCAATCTTGTGTGAACGAAGGTATAGCAGCGGCTCAGATGCTGTCTGAGTTGATAGATTGGCTCGCATTACAGGTCACGACAATGAAGAGTCACTATACTTTTTCTGAAGCCATTCAAATTATTGCGGAACTTGAACAGCTAAGACATGGTCAATTGCCATTAGAAGATACAAAATTCGTATCCGCTGTTGATTTCTCTGCCACGATAGCCAAATTAAAACCATGACAGATAAACTACCTTTGGCGCTATTTTTAATGGGGCCAACTGCATCAGGCAAAACTGAGCTGGCGATTCGTCTTCGTCAAAAATTTCCGATTGAGATCATCAGTGTTGATTCTGCTTTGATCTACAAAGGGATGGATATCGGTACGGCGAAACCGGATGAAAAAGAGTTAAGTTTGGCGCCTCATCGCTTGATAGATATTTTGGATCCAAGTGAATCTTACTCTGTCGCCGACTTTCGTCGAGATGCATTGAAAGCGATGGATGATATTGTTGCAGAAGGAAAAATTCCACTTCTTGTGGGTGGAACAATGCTGTATTACAAGGCGTTACTTGAAGGTTTATCACCACTTCCTGCTGCAAATCCTGAAATTCGTCAGCAAATTGAACAAGAGGCATTGACTAAAGGTTGGTCAGTGTTGCACGATGAACTAAAAGAGGTTGATCCTGTGTCAGCCGCGAGAATCCATCCCAATGATCCCCAACGTTTATCTCGGGCATTGGAAGTTTTTCGCATTTCAGGTAAAACTTTGACTGAATTGACTCAAACGAAAGGTGAAAGCCTACCATACCGAGTCAAGCAGTTTGCAATAGCTCCCAAGGATAGGGCAGAACTTCACCGTCGGATTGAACTCCGTTTCGAGAAGATGATGGAAGCGGGCTTTGAAGAAGAAATGAAAGCGTTACATTCGCGAAAAGATCTTCACCCCGATCTTCCTTCCATACGATGCGTCGGTTACCGACAGATGTGGGAGTATTTAGATGGGGAGTGTACACGTGACGAAGCGGTATTTCGTGGCGTATGCGCGACTCGTCAATTGGCCAAGCGTCAAATCACCTGGTTACGCAGCTGGGATGATTTAACTTGGTTGGATAGCGAGAACATTGAACAGGCATTAGAAACGATGTCGGAAGCAATAGCATCTGATTGACATAGCTGTGTATAATGTGATCGTTTTTGCGTGAACGCACTCTCAAAGGATCTGTTGTTGGCGGTTTTTATACTATGCTGCTAATTACTTAGAGTGCATTTTTGATTCGTTTAGCTCAGATGCAAAAGCCGTATCTTTTGCATTGCACCACTAGCTAAATAATTACAACTACAAATTAAATAAGGAAAATAAAAATGGCTAAGGGGCAATCTCTACAAGACCCATTTCTAAACGCGCTACGTCGTGAGCGTATCCCGGTATCTATCTACCTTGTGAATGGTATTAAACTACAAGGTCAGATCGAATCATTCGATCAATTTGTGATCCTGCTGAAGAATACTGTTAACCAAATGGTGTACAAGCACGCGATCTCAACAGTTGTGCCGGCTCGTCCAGTGAGCCATCACAGCGGTGAACGTCCACAAGGTGAGCGTCCACAAGAGAAATCTGAAGATTAATTCTTCATCGAGTATTTTTAAAATAAGGAGTTGATTGCTTGTTTGACCGTTATGAATCCGGTGAGCGAGCCGTACTTGTTCATATCAACTTCACGCAAGAAGGTGAATGGGAAGATCTGGCTGAGTTCGAAATGCTGGTTTCTTCTGCTGGGGTAGAGGCGCTACAAGTGGTAACTGGTAGTCGTCAATCCCCACACCCGAAATACTATGTCGGAGAGGGTAAGGCCCAAGAGATTGCTACAGCGGTACAATCAACTGGTGCCGAAATTGTGATTTTTAATCACGCCCTCTCTCCTGCCCAAGAACGTAACCTCGAAGCACTGTGCCAATGTCGAGTTCTCGACCGCACTGGTCTTATTCTCGATATCTTTGCTCAACGAGCTCGAACACACGAAGGTAAGCTACAGGTAGAGCTGGCTCAACTTCGTCATATCTCTACTCGTTTGATTCGTGGTTGGACACACCTTGAAAGGCAGAAAGGTGGTATCGGTTTACGTGGCCCGGGTGAAACCCAGCTGGAAACCGACCGTCGCTTATTGCGTGACAGAATCAAAGCCATCCTGCGACGCTTAGACAAAGTAGCGAAGCAGCGTGAACAAGGGCGCCGCGCCCGAAATCGAGCTGAAATCCCAACGGTTTCACTTGTGGGTTACACCAACGCGGGTAAGTCGACACTCTTCAACCGTATTACAGAAGCTGGCGTGTACGCGGCTGATCAATTATTTGCTACTTTGGACCCGACTTTACGTAAGATAGAGTTAGCAGATGTTGGTCCTGCCATCTTGGCAGACACGGTTGGTTTTATTCGACATTTGCCACACGACTTGGTTGCGGCCTTCAAGGCAACCTTGCAGGAAACGCAAGAAGCTGACATTTTGTTACATGTTGTTGATGCCAGTGATGAGCGTTTTCGTGAGAATATTCAAGCTGTTCATGAAGTACTAGAAGAGATCGACGCGCATGAAGTGCCGACTCTGGTTGTCATGAACAAAATCGACAATCTAGATTCGCAGAAACCACGTATAGAACGAGACGAGGAAGGCGTACCTCGCGCAGTTTGGGTTTCAGCAATGGATGGGTTGGGCATTGATGTCCTGTTTGAGGCTCTGACGGAACGTCTGGCGTCACAAATGGTCGAGCATCAGTTGCGAATTCCTCCACAGTATCAAGGACGATTCCGTAGTACCTTCTTCCAAATGAAGTGTATTCAACGTGAGGAATATGACCAGGATGGTAACTTGTTGATCGATATTCGAATGCAGCAAGTAGATTGGTCTAGACTTGAAAAAAGAGAAGGGGCAGTTTTGACTGGCTTTATAGTCACTTAAAGGACTGCTACAGTATAACGTCATATCAAATGATGGAGCTTTCTAATGGCGTGGAATGAGCCTGGAAATAACAACGGCAACAATGGCCGCGATAATGACCCTTGGGGTAATAATAATCGTGGTGGCCAGCGTCCTGGTGGCCGAGATCAAGGTCCGCCAGATTTAGATGAAGTGTTCAACAAACTGAGTCAAAAGCTGGGCGGCAAGTTTGGTAAAAAAGGCGGCGGTGGTTCTCCAATCGGCGGCGGTGGTGGTAGTGCAATTGGCTTTGGCGTGATTGCTCTGATTGCTGTTGCGGTTTGGTTTTTCGCTGGTTTTTACACCATCGGTGAAGCAGAGCGTGGTGTTGTACTGCGTTTAGGTAAATACGATCGTATCGTAGACCCAGGTCTTAACTGGCGTCCTCGCTTTATTGATGAGTACGAAGCGGTAAACGTACAAGCGATTCGTTCACTACGTGCATCTGGTCTAATGCTGACCAAAGATGAAAACGTTGTAACAGTTGCGATGGATGTTCAGTACCGAGTGACTGACCCATACAAATACTTGTACCGTGTAACCAATGCAGACGACAGCTTGCGTCAAGCAACGGATTCTGCACTACGTGCAGTAATTGGTGACTCATTGATGGATAGCATTCTAACCAGTGGTCGTCAGCAAATTCGTCAAACTACGCAAGAAACACTGAACCAAATCATTGATAGCTATGATATGGGTCTGGTACTTGTTGATGTGAACTTCCAGTCTGCTCGTCCACCAGAGCAAGTGAAAGATGCGTTTGATGATGCAATCGCAGCACGTGAGGATGAAGAGCGTTTCATTCGTGAAGCTGAAGCATACAAGAACGAAATCTTGCCTAAGGCAACGGGTCGTGCAGAGCGTTTGAAGAAAGAAGCACAAGGTTACAATGAGCGTGTCACTAACGAGGCTCTTGGTCAGGTAGCACAGTTCGAAAAACTACTACCAGAATACCAAGCAGCGCCTGGTGTAACGCGTGATCGTCTGTACATCGACGCAATGGAAGAGGTGTACTCAAGCACTTCGAAAGTGTTGATTGACTCGGAATCAAGCGGCAATCTTCTTTACCTTCCAATCGATAAGTTGGCGGGACAAGAGGGCAAAGCAGATACCAAACGTAAATCGAAGTCATCTTCAACCTATGATCAAATTCAACTTGAGTCAGATCGTACACAAGAAGACACTTCGAACACGCAGTCTCGTTCAACAGGTTCACGTCAAGGGAGATACTAAGAATGCGTAAGTTAATGATCCCTGTACTGGTAATCGCACTGGCATTAATGTTGATGTCTTTGTTTGTGATTCCTGAAGGTGAGCGCGGTATCGTGGTTCGATTTGGTCGTGTCTTGAAAGACAACAACGACATCACTCGAATTTACGAGCCTGGTCTGCATTTCAAGATGCCTTTGTTTGACCGTGTGAAACAACTTGATGCACGTATCCAAACAATGGATGGCCGTGCAGACCGTTTCGTAACGTCTGAGAAAAAAGACGTTATCATTGATACCTACGTGAAGTGGCGTATTGAAGATTTTGGTCGCTACTACCTCGCGACTGGCGGTGGTAACTCGCTAACGGCAGAGGCACTACTTGAGCGTAAAGTGACGGACGTGCTTCGTTCTGAAATCGGTGCTCGTGAAATCAAACAGATCGTATCTGGTCCACGTAACGATGATGTGCTACCAGAAGACGCAAGTGCCGATGTTGTCGCAACTGAAGCGGCTCGTGAGGCGCTTGAGATTGATGGTGAACGCGACCTAATCATGTCTGAAGTATTGAAAGACACGCGTGAAAGCGCAATGAAAGACTTGGGTGTTCGTGTCGTTGATTTCCGAATGAAGAAAATCAACCTGCCTGATGAAATCAGTGAGTCTATCTACCGTCGTATGCGTGCGGAGCGTGAGTCCGTTGCTCGTAAGCACCGTTCTCAAGGTCGTGAAAAGGCGGAAGTTATTCGTGCTCAAGCAGAACTAGAAGTAGCAACTATTCTAGCTGAAGCTGATAAAACTGCGCGTGTGACACGAGGTGAAGCGGATGCTGAAGCTGCGAAGATTTATGCTGAAGCGTACAACAAAGACCCTGAGTTCTTTAGCTTCCTACGCTCGCTACGTGCGTATGAGAAGTCCTTCAGCTCTAAGAGCGATATTCTGGTGCTTGATCCGAAGAGTGAGTTCTTCCAATACATGAACCAGTCGAAGGGCAGCATGGAGAAATAATCTCCGCGTCTCATTGAAATAAAAGGCTCCTTAGGGAGCCTTTTTTGTATCTGATGCTAAGTGTTAGCTCATCATGATGGCGATGACGGCTCCAGCAACTACTAGGCAGCCACCGATGCGTCGTAGCTGATTGTTGGGTTGTTCACTTAATTGAGCCACCATATTCCGCCAACCGTTAGGAGCAATCAGTGGCCCAATGCCTTCCACGATCAAGACGAGCCCAATCGCCAACCATATGGATTCAGACATAGCGCTTTCCAGTCGAATAGAGAAAGCTAAATACTATCAGTGATATGCTGATTTCAAAATGAACAAAGCGGCAAGATGACATTCTGGTAGCGACTCTGTGAACAAAAAATGACTGCAAGAAGTGAGATTCGGTGCTAGAATCCATTTTTAACTAGCAATCAGACTTGGAAAGATGGGAAATAACGTAGTCGTTCTAGGCACCCAATGGGGTGACGAAGGTAAAGGTAAAATCGTAGACCTTTTAACTGAAGATGCAAAATACGTGGTACGCTACCAAGGCGGTCACAACGCAGGTCACACTCTCGTAATTGACGGTGAAAAAACCGTTCTTCACTTAATTCCATCAGGTATCCTTCGCGATAACGTAAAATGTGTTATCGGTAACGGTGTTGTACTATCACCTGAAGCTCTACTTAAAGAAATGAAGCCTCTTGAAGAGCGCGGTATTCCAGTACGCGAGCGTCTTTTCATTTCTGAAGCATGTCCGCTAATTCTTCCTTACCACGTTGCAATGGACCAAGCTCGCGAAATCGCTCGCGGTAAAAAAGCTATCGGTACTACTGGTCGTGGTATCGGTCCAGCATACGAAGATAAAGTTGCTCGTCGCGGTCTACGCGTTGGCGACCTATTCGATATGGCGACTTTCGCAGAGAAGCTAAAAGAAGTCATGGAGTTCCATAACTTCCAACTAGTTAACTTCTACAAAGCGGAACCAGTAAGCTACGAAGAAGTACTTGAGCAAGCGAAAGGCTACGCTGAACTACTAACGTCAATGGTTATCGACGTAACTGACGAACTAGACGCAGCACGTAAGCGCGGCGACAAGATCATGTTCGAAGGTGCACAAGGTACACTACTTGATATCGACCACGGTACTTACCCGTACGTAACGTCTTCTAACACGACTGCTGGTGGTGTTGCTGCAGGTTCTGGTTTTGGTCCTCGTCACATCGGTTACATCTTGGGTATCGCAAAAGCGTACTGTACTCGCGTTGGTGCTGGTCCATTCCCGACTGAACTATACGACGGTTTAGATAAGCAAGATCCAATTGGTAAGCACTTAGGTGAAGTTGGCCACGAGTTCGGTGCGACAACTGGTCGTCTACGTCGTACAGGTTGGTTCGATGCTGTTGCTATGCGTCGTGCAATCCAAATCAACTCTGTATCTGGTTTCTGTCTAACTAAACTAGACGTACTAGATGGTCTAGAAGAGCTAAAAATCTGTACTGGTTACAAGATGGAAGATGGCTCTGTGCTAGAAGTTTCTCCGATGGCTGCTGAAGCATTCGAAAAAGCAACGCCAATCTACGAAACAATGCCTGGTTGGTCTGAGAATACATTTGGTGCTAAGTCACTAGATGCTCTACCACAAGCAGCTCTTGACTACATCAAGCGTATTGAAGAGCTAACTGGCGTTCCAGTAGACATCATCTCTACAGGTCCTGACCGTAACGAAACTATCATCAAAGTTCACCCATTCGAAGCTTAATTGATAGCCGTTAAAGATTGCAAAAGCCGACCTTATGGTCGGCTTTTTTGTATCTGAACAAAAACAGCGTGACTCTCATATGGCAAGCTTTTGCCTCTTAGCCTAAATCAGAGGCAAAAATTGTCTAAAGCTTAGCTGTTTTTTGCCGATAAGGTTATCAAGCAGAGGAGATCCTTCACCGATCTTTGGTTTCTTAGATACCTTAAGGGTACGTTTATGAAGTTACGAACAGTGGCTGCTTCACTGTTGTTGACCTTGGTTGCTACCACAGTGAAAGCCAATGTTGCTGATGTGGGGGCACCAGTTCCGATCTATACCGAAGCAGAGCTGATAAAGCTTATTGAGCAAAATAAGCACTTACAACGTGTGCGCGCTGATAACTGCCAGCTGGTGGAGGATATCGTAGCTCGTGCGACTCGAATTAACTTACCCGCTTATGAATTTCTGTACGGAGATATGTTGGCTTGGGGGGTGTGTGTCGAGCAAGATGTCGAACTGGGTCTTTACTACATCGAAAATGCAGCGCATCAGGGGTTACCAGCTGCACTAGAGCAGATTGGCCGATACTATTCGCGTGGCACTTTAGTACAGCAAGATAAAGAACGTGCAATTCCATATTTGCGAGAAGCTGCGTCAATGGGAAACCTAAACGCGCGTATTCATCTGGCCGAGTTGCTTTTACGTGATTATGGCAGTCCACTCGATTACGAAGATGCGTATCGTTGGTTATATAACTCTGTCACAGCAGATAAGCGGCAGCATAAGCGCATAACTGTATTGAGAAACGGCCTTGAACAGCGCATGCCACAAAACGTTATTGCTCGAGCTAAACGGCGAGACACCTTTTGGTAACGCTTCAATATTGCAAACAACTTCATACAACAAAGCCCACGTCACGTGGGCTTTGTTGTTTTCCCGATAGCTGATAGCGCTTAAACCACTTTGTGTGGACCGAAGCATTCGTAATGGAATTGCTCTTCTGGTACGCCAAGTTCTAATAGCTGTTTCGCTATGTGCTGCATAAATCCTACAGGGCCACAGAAGTACACCTGCACGTTATCTTGCTTTAATGCAGCTTCAATTTCATACAGATTGACAAAGCCCGTGAAGTGGAAGTCTTCACCTAGTTTGTCTTCTGCCGTTGGTTGGTTATACCAAATGAGCGCGTTCATATTTTCTTTTTCTGCAACGAGTTGGTTTACGTGTTGCTTGAAAGCATGCTGTTGGCCATTTTCGGTTGCATGAACCCAGGTTACAGGTGCTTGATGTGCTGAGAGACTTTCTAGCATTGACAGCGTTGGAGTAAGTCCCACACCAGCAGATATTAGAACAACGGGTGTTTGTGGTTCGGCATCCATAAAGAAGTCACCGGCAGGGGCCGCAAGCTGCACTTTTTCGCCAATGTTCAGGCTATCGTGCAGGTAGTTCGACACTTTTCCGCCTTCTTCACGTTTTACCGAGATACGGTAAGTGTTCTCTTGGACCGCAGAAGACAGACTATATTGGCGAATTTCTTGGTTTTCTAACTGGTCACTGTTGATGTAGATGCCAAGGTATTGTCCCGGTTTATACGGCGCCACTTTTTGACCATCGGTTGGCTTGAATACAAAGCTGCAAATGTGTTCGCTCTCAATCTTTTTATCGACTAATTCAAATTCGCGTAGACCGCGCCAGCCGCCTTCCAAAGCTTCATTTTGTTGGTAAATTTGTTCTTCGCGCTGAATAAATACATTCGCAAGTACGCCGTAAGCCTCAGCCCAAGCATCCAACACCTCTTGACCTGGATTAAAAAGCTCATCGATTGTCGCAAGTAAATGCTTACCAACGATTTGGTACTGATCTTCTGTGATCAAAAAGCTCGTGTGCTTATGCGCAATTTTCTCTACTGCGCCAAGCAGAGCTGGCAAATTTTCAATATTGGCAGCATAGGCACAGATAGCGTTGAATAATGCTTCACGCTGATCGCCGTTACGCTGGTTACTCATGTTAAAAATATCTTTCAACTCAGGGTTATGAGTAAACATACGCTCGTAAAAGTGCGCGGTCAGTTTTGGTCCTGTTTCGGCGATGAGTGGTGCGGTCGCTTTGACGATCTCGATAGTTTGATTGCTGAGCATAAGGGCTTCCTACTTTAAGTTGTATTTATAATGCATGTTTAAAGTTGTATCTCAAATGTATCTTTCGATCAAGAAAAGATTTACACTTTTATCGATAGCTCAAGTTTGGGGTTTTAGCATCACCAGCGGGTTATTGAGTCGCACTTTGGGAGAGAATATGCAGTTAACTAGTTTCACTGATTATGCGTTGAGAACCTTAATTTTCTTGGCTTCGTTGCCGGAAGATGAGTTAACCAGCATTACCGAAGTGACGGATTTATTTGGTGTGTCACGCAACCATATGGTTAAAGTTATCAATCGGTTAGGGCAGTTGGGTTATGTCCATACCGTGCGCGGAAAAAACGGTGGTATCCGGCTGATGAAGCCAGCGTCTGAAATCACAGTTGGTGGTGTTGTGCGCGATTTAGAGCCGTTAGATTTAGTCAACTGTGGTGTGGATTTTTGCCATATTACCCCTGCTTGCCGCCTCAAAGATAAATTGGCGAAAGCAAAAAGTGCCTTTCTGGCGGAGTTGGATAACTGCACGATTGAATCCTTGCTCAGTGACAATTCTGAACTTTTGATCTTGCTGGCTCGTCCTTAACTCATTTGCATGCCTAGAGTCGATCTCGATCATTCTTTTTTCAAAGCAATTCTGTAGCTTATCGAGAGACTCAGATATACTAGCCATATACCTTCCTTGCTAGATAGGCGTGCCTATGTCAGACAATATTCCAAACGATCCTTTTGCAGATCGTGAATCCAAAAATTACGAAAATCCAATTCCAAGCCGAGAGTTTATCATCGAGTTTCTAGAGCAAGCGGGCGTTCCAATGAATCGTAACGACTTGTTTGAGGCACTAAAGCTTGAGGGCGAAGAGCAATACGAAGGGTTGCGTCGTCGGCTACGTGCGATGGAGCGAGATGGCCAACTGGTGTTTACCCGCCGTCAGTGCTATGCATTGCCTGAAAAACTTGAAATGGTGAAAGGTTACGTGATTGGTCATCGTGATGGCCATGGTTGGGTACGTCCAGAAGGCAGCGTCGGCAAGGATGATGATATTCTGTTACCGCACCATCAGATGAAGAACATCATCCACGGTGATTTTGTCTTAGTGCAACCGACAGACAACAGCAAGCGCGGCCGCCGTGAAGGACGTTTGGTGCGTGTGCTAGAGGAGCGCAATGATCAAATCGTTGGTCGTTTCTTCCTTGAATATGGATACTCCTATGTTGTCCCAGATGACTCGCGTATCAGCCAAGATATCCTGATCCCAAATGAGTACAAAGCGGGTGCACGCATGGGTAACGTAGTCGTAATTGAAATTACTGATCGTGGCTCACGCTCACGCGGCATGATGGGTAAAGTGGTTGAAGTCCTTGGTGAAAACATGGCACCAGGTATGGAAACACAAATTGCGATTCGTACACACCAAATCCCTCACGAATGGCCAGAAGCCGTCGATAAACAAATCGAAAACTTAGGCGAAGAAGTACCAGAAGAAGCGAAAGTTGGTCGTGTGGATCTACGTGATTTGCCACTAGTGACCATTGACGGCGAAGACGCACGAGACTTTGATGATGCCGTTTACTGTGAAAAGAACAAAGAAGGTGGTTGGCGTTTATGGGTAGCGATTGCTGACGTCAGTTACTACGTTCGTCCTGACTCTGCGTTGGACAAAGAAGCGATCAATCGTGGTAACTCAGTATATTTCCCTTCGCAAGTTGTGCCAATGTTGCCAGAAGTACTGTCGAACGGTCTATGTTCGCTTAACCCGCAAGTAGATCGCTTGTGTATGGTGTGCGAAATGACCATTTCCGATACAGGTAAGCTGTCTGGTTACAAGCATTACGAGGCGGTGATGAACTCGCACGCTCGTCTCACATATAGCAAAGTGAGCGCGATTCTAGAAGGGGATGAAGAACTACGTGAGCGCTACCAGCCGCTTGTTTCTCATCTAGAAGAGTTGCACAAGATGTACAAAGTGCTGAAAGAAGCACGAGATCAACGCGGTGCAATCGAATTTGAAACCGTTGAAACCAAATTTATTTTCAATGCGGAACGTAAAATCGAAAGCATTGAGCCAGTAATTCGTAATGACGCGCATAAGATCATCGAAGAATGTATGATTTTAGCCAACATTGCTTCGGCATCGCTGGTAGAAAAAGCGAAAGAGCCCGCGCTTTATCGTATCCACGAATCTCCAGGTGAATTACGCCTGCAAGGTTTCCGTGACTTCTTAAGTGAACTTGGTCTTGAGCTAAAAGGTGGTTTAGAGCCTTCACCAACGGACTATGCTGATCTCGCACGTCAAATCTCCGGGCGTCAAGATCAAGAGTTGATTCAGACCATGCTGCTACGCTCAATGAAGCAAGCGGTATACAACGCAGATAACGCGGGGCACTTTGGGTTGGCATTGAAACGCTATGCGCACTTTACGTCGCCAATTCGTCGTTACCCTGACTTGTTACTTCACCGTGCAATCAAGTATCTGATTGCTAAAGAAGAAGGTCGTAATCAAGATCGCTGGACACCAACAGGTGGCTATCATTACTCGTTTGACGACATGGATTTTTACGGCGAACAATGTTCGATGACAGAGCGCCGTGCTGATGATGCAACACGTGATGTTGCGGATTGGCTGAAGTGTGAATATATGCAAGACCACGTCGGTGACGAACTAGACGGTGTTATTGCTAATGTCACTAGCTTTGGCTTCTTTGTACGTTTAACGGATTTGCACATCGATGGTTTGGTGCATATTTCTACCCTTGCGAACGACTACTATCAATTTGACCCGATTGGTCAACGACTTATTGGTGAAAGTTTCGGTAACATCTACCGCTTAGGTGATGCAGTAAAAGTAAAAGTACTGGCTGTTAACCTCGATGATAAGCAAATTGACTTTGAATTGGTCGAAACAAGTCGTAAGCTACGCGGCGAAGGTAAGACTGCGAAGAAACGCGCAGCGGAAGCAAAGCGCAAAGCGAAAGATAAAAAACGCGCTGCGACTCGCTCTTCATCGAAGGAAGGTGGCGCGGCTCGTGCAGTTCCTGCGATAGAGCCAACTAAACGCCCAGAAGAAACGGGCGCAACGAGTAAGCGTAATGGCCCAAAACGTGGTGACGCCGAAGGCAACGAGAAGCCTAAAGTGAAAAAAGCACGTAAAAAGAAGCCGCACAGTAAGCCGAAGAAAACCAAGCGCACTAAAAAAGAAGCGCAGTAGTAGGTTGAAGCGCCAACTTAGTTCAAACTTGGTTGGCGCAGGCAATACGACCAGAACAACAGGTTAAACAATGAGTAACGAATTTATCTACGGCATTCACGCAGTGAAGGCGGTATTGGAGCGCGAACCAGAGCGTTTTATCGAGGCGTACGTTTTAAAAGGTCGTCAAGATGATCGCCTAATGCCAATCCTAAATGATCTTCAGGTTTGTGGTGTTTCTATTCAGCAGATGACACGTAAAACTTTGGATGACAAAGCGCGCGGTGCAAATCACCAAGGCATCATCGCTCGTGTGAAACCAGCGAAGCAGCTGAATGAGAACGATATAGATGACATCCTGGCGCAGCACGAATCACCACTGCTATTAGTGTTAGACGGAGTGACCGATCCACACAATCTTGGTGCGTGTTTACGTAACGCAGATGCGGCAGGTGCTGCGGCGATCATCGTACCGAAAGATCGTTCTGCGCCAATGAATGCGACGGTAAGTAAAGTCGCTTGTGGTGCAGCTGAAGTCGTACCATTGATCCGAGTAACGAACTTGGCTCGTACTATGCGTACATTGCAAGAGAAAGGCATCTGGTTTGTTGGTACTGCGGGTGAAGCAACGCACGACATCTACCAAGCCAAACTGACTGGACCCCTTGCTATCGTAATGGGGGCAGAAGGTGACGGTATGCGTCGTCTGACTCGTGAAACCTGCGACGATTTGATTAAGATCCCAATGGCTGGTAGCGTTTCAAGCTTGAACGTATCTGTAGCATCCGGCATCTGTTTGTTTGAGGCAGTTCGTCAGCGTATTGCTGCAAAGTAACGACGAAACAAACAGTTACTGTAGAATCAGACATAATGATAAAAACAAAGGATGGGGTGCCATCCTTTGTCGTTTTCACCGATTTATAAATAAAAATCCTCAGGGAAGTTATGACTCAACAAGACATTAAATTCATCGCCTTCGATCTAGATGGTACTTTGCTTGATAGCGTGCCAGATCTAGCTGTCGCGGCAGACCAAGCAGTACAGGCGCTTGGCTTTCCATCGGTTTCAGAAGAACAAGTTCGTGATTACGTGGGTAACGGTGCAGACGTGCTTATTGGTCGCTCATTAAGCCAAAGCCTGACCATCAACCCGGAGCTGAGTGAAGAGCTTCGTGCTAAAGCGCGTGTATTGTTTGATGATTACTACGAGCAAAGCGGTCACAAGCTAAGTCATCTTTACCCAACGGTAAAAGAGACACTAGCAGAGCTGCACAAAGCGGGCTTTGTTATGGCGTTGGTGACTAACAAACCTTCAAAGTTTGTGCCTGACGTTTTGGAAAAGCACGACATCGCAAAATACTTCGTTGATGTCCTTGGCGGTGATGCATTCCCAGAGAAAAAACCAAACCCAGTAGCATTGAACTGGTTGATGGAAAAGCACCAAATCCAACCAAGTGAAATGCTGATGGTTGGCGACTCGAAAAACGACATTCTCGCAGCAAAGAATGCAGGCTGTGCCTCATTTGGTCTGACATATGGTTACAACCACGGTGAACCTATTTCAGCATCAAATCCAGATTTCGTCGCTGACAGTTTGGCAGAATTATTGGACGTTGTAGCGGTTTCTGCATAACGGCTACAAAAGAGCTTCCAAAATACTCGTTAATGAGTACACTGAGTAAACCGTGCACCTATTACTGCACGGTTTTTTTCATTTAATTAGATTAAGAAGTCAAAGGAATCATTCTAATGAGCAAACCCATTGTATTGAGTGGTGTTCAACCTTCAGGTGAACTAAGTATCGGTAACTACTTGGGTGCTCTACGTCAATGGCAGCAGATGCAAGACGATTATGATTGCCAATATTGTGTGGTAGACCTTCACGCGGTTACGGTTCGTCAGGACCCTAAAGCGCTGCATGAAGCAACTCTAGACGCACTGGCAATTTGTCTGGCAGTTGGTGTTGACCCGAAGAAGAGCACGCTATTTGTTCAGTCACATGTACCAGAGCATGCTCAATTAGGTTGGCTTCTTAACTGCTACACTCAAATGGGTGAGCTGAGCCGTATGACTCAGTTTAAAGACAAATCGGCACGTTACGCGAATGACGTAAACGTCGGTCTATTTGACTACCCGGTGTTGATGGCGGCTGACATTTTGCTTTACGGTGCACACCAAGTACCTGTAGGCAGTGACCAGAAGCAACATCTAGAATTAGCGCGCGATATCGCAACGCGTTTCAACAATATTTACTCGCCAGAGCAGCCAATCTTCCAAGTTCCAGAGCCTTACATTCCGACAGTAAATGCGCGTGTAATGAGCCTTCAAGACGCAACGAAGAAGATGTCTAAATCTGATGACAACCGTAAGAACGTTATCACGCTGCTGGAAGAGCCTAAGTCGATCCTTAAGAAGATCAACAAAGCGCAAACCGATACCGAAACGCCACCAAGTATCCGTCATGATATCGAGAACAAGGCGGGCATTGCTAACCTAATGGGTCTGTACTCCGCGGCGACAGGCATGAGCTTCGAAGAGATTGAAGCGAAGTACCAAGGCGTAGAAATGTATGGCCCATTTAAGAAAGATGTTGGTGAGGCAGTTGTAGCAATGCTTGAGCCAATTCAAGCAGAATATCACCGTATTCGCGCTGATCGTGCTTACATGGACGAGGTAATGCAGCAAGGCGCTGAAAAAGCCTCGGCACGAGCGGCTGAAACGCTTAAGAAAGCATACGAAGCAGTAGGTTTTGTAGCTCGCCCATAGTTGCTAAGAACGAATACGAAAAAGCTCCACTTTGGTGGAGCTTTTTTTATGCCTGTATTACTGAAATGGTGTGTCTTTCATACAGCGTTCCATGTCGTAATATTCAACACGTCCTCGAGCCCCTAGAAAGGCAGACTTCACAACCATGCCTCTATCAATGAAGTAACTAAGCTGTACGCATGATATATCGTAGCTGAGTTCTTTAATTCTCGCTGGAATCCAGTAGGTTCCTGGCGTTCTTAGACGCTGAGTAAAGGTAATAACACCCTCGTCACTGACTTCTAGCTCTTCAATACCATCCAGTTCATTTTTGGCTGATTCGATGATGTCTTGATTCGCCGTAGGTTGAAGTGGCTCACTGGCGGTCAACTGACACCCCGCTATCAAGCCAAGTAGGGAGATAGCTAGCACACTGCGTTGAATTTTTTTCATTTGTCGTTCCTGGGTTTACAGCTAATGAGATCTTATTGTCTCGCGCAGGTGTTATATCTTTTGTGTATGTTTTTGGCTAGTGAGTAATGAAAAGTTATTGAATAAATCATGAAAACTTTGAAGTATGAGGGGCCTGTATAAGAGAGAACGAAGCGAGTAATAGATTCTTGGGCTTGAACAGTGATACAAGTGAAAATTAAAGCATTCTAAATTAGTGACTAATTATATTTTTTATTTGTAACGGAACGGTTGGGTTAATAAGCCACTCAACAAGTGATGTATTTTCTACTCCTTAACATGAAGTGAAAAAGTAAACTGAGTAATCAATCTAAATTCTGACTTGTTTATCAATAGCGCTCTGTATTTATTACAAAAAATGTTTGAATGGGATGCTCTGGCATATTTTCTTATATTCACATGTGATTCATTTCACGGCTTTAATTACTCATTCTTATTTATTTCATAAATAAACCTGATAGTAGACGCAAATGGCAGGCTCTAACCAGAGCTAAGTTTGCATTTACATAAATATCAGGTATGACAATGGACACGTTAATCAAACCCTCAATACTCGCATTAACCATCGCCAGTGCACTTAGTGCAAACGCGAACGCAGAGATTATTATTTCCCAATACGTAGAAGGCGGCGCTTATAATAAAGCGGTAGAGATCGCTAATACGGGTGATACTGCGGTGACACTCACTGGCTACGAGTTGGCGAAATCATCAAACGGTGGTGGTACTTGGGGTAGCACATTCGACCTTAGCCAAGTGACGCTACAAGCTAACCAAGTGTATGTACTGGCGCATGGTGACGCGAGCGATACCATCAAAGCTGTCTCGGATATCACAGATAAAAGCGTTGCGAACTTTAACGGTGACGACCCGATCGCACTGCTTAAAGATGGTGAAGTGCACGACATCATCGGTGTGATGGGTGACGTAGATTTTGGTAAAGACACCACATTAGTTCGTAACAGTGATGCACTAACCCCTTCTGCTACTTATGATGCATCTCAGTGGACGGCATTTGAGAAAGACAACATTGACGGCCTTGGTGAGCTGAATGCGACTGAGCCACCAGCCCCATTCGCCTGTGAAGTAGACGGTCAGCAACCTAAATTCACTACCATTCAAGATATTCAAGGTGAAGGCGACACATCTCCATTCATTGATGGTTACCCATACATTACCGGCGAAGATCACTTCGTAACGGGTGTCGTGACTGCTGTTACTACAGGCTTAACCAAAGGTTTCTACCTACAAGCATTGGAAAGCGACAACAACGACAAGACCTCAGAAGGCTTGTTCATTCATACCGACGCGGCGGACACGGCGCTGAAAGCTGGTGATGTTGTTTGTGTGAAAGGTAAAGTTCAAGAGTATTACAGCAATACTCAGCTTGCTTCTGATGCTAACAGCTATGTGAAAACAGGCACCTCTGAAACCCCTCGAGTTACCGATCTTGTTATCAAAGAAGGTGAGACACTACGTGATGCGCTAGAGCGTCATGAAGGGATGCAAGTTGAGTTAACCTCGGCAAGTGACTTGTTTGTAACTCGCAACTTCTCTTACGACTACGATTCACGTCGTAACAATATGATGCTCTCTCATGAAGCGCCATTGTTAAAGCCGACTCAATTACACGCGGCAGAGAGCGATGCAGCCGTTGAGCTAGCAAAAGACAACGCAGCAAACCGCGTATACCTAGAATCAGATGGCAAAGCACCAAACGGCCAAATCCCATACTACCCAGATTTTGCTAAAGATGCAGACCAAGATGGCTCTTCAGAGCAGCACATTCGCCTTGGTTCTCGAGTAGAAGGTCTTCAGGGTGTCGTGGCTTACAGCTACAACGAATACCGCCTGATTGCGACCAATGAAGTCGATAACACCAACTTTGTGACTTCAGGTGAAGGCTTCGATGTGGCTCGTAAAGATGCCCCAGCGATTGCGGACTCAGATTTGCGTATTGCAAGCTTCAACGTACTGAACTACTTCAACTCCGTGGCTGACAGTGGCCATGAAAACCCAACCGGACAAAACCGTGGTGCGACTAACCTAGATGAGTTCCTGATCCAACAAGCGAAAATCGTTGCGGCGATGAACAAGATGGACGCTGACATCATTGGTTTGATGGAAGTGGAAAACAACGGCTTTGGTGATGGCAGTGCTATCCAAAACTTAGTTGATGCCCTAAATGCTGAGATTGATGACGCTGAAGATCATTACACGTATGTCGAAATCGAAGAGCAAGACAAATACCAAGACGAATACTTTGGCAGTGATGCGATCATGGTGGCGATTTTATATCGTGCTAACGCAGTAACGCCAAAAGACGCTGCAAAAGTGATCATCACGCCAGAGCAGCACATTGCAGAAAACACAATTACTCGTAAAGAGGGCACAGAAAGTAACCCTGCTTACGATAAGTACCAACGCCACAGTCTACTTCAGACCTTTACGGTGAAAGAGACGGATGAAGATTTGTCTATTGTCGTAAACCACTTTAAGTCGAAAGGCTCTGAGTGTATTGAAGAGTGGATTGCCGGTGTAGAAGATTCTGAGCCAGCGGATCTGCAAGGCAACTGTAACAACTTCCGCGTTTCTGCTGCGCACGCAGTGGGTGAAGCGTTGAAAGAGGTGAAAGGCGATGTATTGCTCATGGGCGACCTCAATGCTTATGGCATGGAAGACCCACTTCTGACACTGACTGATTACTCGAAAGAGAAATACGGCCGTGACATTTATACTGCTGCTTACACAACCATTGGTGATGGTGAACTTCAAGTAGAGAAGACCAAAATTGAAAAAGGTTACGGTCTGCACAACTTAAACACGTTGCTGCACGGCACTGATACGTTTTCTTACACCTATTCGGGCGAGCTGGGTAATTTGGACCACGCATTGGCAAGCAGCAGCCTAGCGCAAAAAGTGGTAGCAATTGAAGATTGGCACATCAACTCACTAGAGAGTAACTTGTTCGAATACAGCAGCAAGTACACAGGTGATATGCCGAAGTACAAAGATGCGTTCTCTGCTTCTGACCACGATCCAGTGATCATCGCGATTGATTTACCAGATGATGACATCGATTTACCGAAAGCAGGTGACAACTTAGCAGTCGATGTCCGTTTACCACCAACGGCGGTTGTGGGCGATATTGTTACGGTGAACTTAACGCCATCCACACAAGCGGCTGCGGCAAGCAGCGATACGAAAGCTTACTCGGCTAGCCAAACTTTAGTTCAAGCTGATATTGATGCGCGTAGCGTGAATATTGAGTTTGAACAAACGCCAGAGCAAGGTAATTATCAGTTAGAAGAGAAAGTGACTGACTCGACAGGTAATATCGTGAAGTTTAGCTCTGTTCGTGATGTTTCAATGACGCAAACTGAAGCTGGAACAGAAGTGTCGAAGGATTCAGATGGTGGTTCGTTTGGTTTTGGAGCGCTATTTGCGCTGCTAGGTCTCGGCTTATTCCGCCGTCGCCGCTAAGCGAATTTATTTCCTGATAAACCTTTCCTAAATAGCTGTAAAGACCAAAGGCCAGCCTATGCTGGCCTTTTTATTCAGCAAAAACTTGCCTTTCTTGCTTGGTATAGCAAAATACCGCCCTTGATTGTCACGAACGTGGCGATTCACTACGTAAGCATTGCCAAAACGGATTGGAGCAACCGACCCTTTATGTTGTTGATCATCGATAACTACGACTCTTTTACCTACAACCTTTACCAATACTTCTGCGAGCTTGGTGCAGACGTAAAGGTGGTGCGTAACGATGAAATCGATATCCAAGGCATTGAGGCGCTCAACCCAACTCATTTGGTGATCTCGCCAGGGCCATGTACGCCGAACGAAGCAGGTATTTCACTGAAAGCGATAGAACACTTCGCTGGTAAGCTTCCAATATTGGGTGTTTGCCTTGGCCATCAAGCGATAGCGCAAGTGTTTGGGGGCGAAGTGGTACGTGCACGACAAGTGATGCACGGTAAGACCTCGCCGATTCATCACAACGGTCGTAGTGTGTTTAAAAATCTGAATAACCCACTCACGGTAACCCGTTATCACTCTCTTGTGGTGAAAAACGGTACTTTACCCGACGTGTTTGAACTGACCGCATGGACAGAACTGCCTGACGGAAGCATGGATGAAATAATGGGTTACCAACATAAAACCTTGCCAATTGATGCGGTGCAGTTCCACCCAGAATCAATCAAAACTGAGCAAGGTCACGAGTTGCTTGCGAACTTTTTAGCACGCAAAGCGATCTGATCGCGATCACTTTTCTTAACAAATCATTCATCTTTTTGCTGAGGTGAGCGGATTGCAAAACTATGCGATTCTCTCGAGTCTCTTTGTCTATTCATGTCTTTTTAAACCTTCTATCCCCTGTATTACATAACATTTATAAAAAATCACTTCTCTATTTTACTTTCTTGATGCATAAATAGTCATAAGCAGTGATTAATGGAAGTTGCTTTCGAGAACGAAAAGAATAAATCACTATTGAAATGGTTAATTAAATGTAAATACAATGCCGCAATAGCTTAAATGCAAAACATTATTTGCTGGCAAAGAGAGCCGGTTAAATTCGCTTATCTGCTACGCATGCGGTATCAAGAAGGAATGTGCAATGACAACGGAAATTAAAGTAGAGCGCGGTTTATTCGATGAGGTAATGGTACCTTGCTATAACCCGATGGAAATGATCCCTGTTAAAGGTGAAGGTTCACGTGTTTGGGATCAGGAAGGTAATGAATACATCGACTTTGCTGGTGGTATTGCAGTGAGCTGTCTTGGCCATTGTCATCCAGTAATGGTAAACGCGCTAACAGAGCAAGCTAACAAGCTTTGGCACTTAAGTAACGTTATGACGAACGAACCAGCCCTTCGTCTGGCGAAAAAGCTAACAGAAGTGAGTTTTGCTGAGCGAGTGTTCTTTGCTAACTCTGGCGCAGAAGCAAACGAAGCCGCTTTGAAGCTGGCACGTCGTTATGCAGCAGACGTTCATGGCACTGAGAAATCTGAAATCATTGCATTCAAACAAGGTTTCCACGGTCGTACATTCTTTACCGTAACGGTTGGTGGCCAAGCGGCATACTCTGACGGCTTCGGTCCTAAGCCAGGCGACGTGACACACCTTCCTTACAACGATATCGAAGCTTTACAAGCACACATGTCTGATCGTACTTGTGCGGTCATGATGGAGCCACTACAAGGTGAAGGCGGCATCGTGCCACCAACGCCTGAGTTCGCTCAAGCGGTTCGCGAGCTGTGTGACAAACACAACGCCTTACTGATCTTCGATGAAGTGCAAACTGGTAATGGCCGTACAGGTAACTTCTACGCTTACCAAGGTTTAGGTATCACGCCAGATATTCTAAGTACTGCGAAATCACTTGGTGGCGGTTTCCCAATCGGTGCAATGCTAACGACAGCAAAATTGGCAGAGCACATGAAAGTGGGCACTCACGGTTCTACATATGGCGGTAACCCACTAGCGTGTGCGGTTGCAGAAGCGGTTGTAAATGAAGTTACCAAGCCAGAGGTGTTGGCTGGTGTGCTAGAACGCGAAGCAATGTTCCGTGAAGGTCTAGAGAAGATCAACGCGAAGTACAACATCTTCTCAGAAGTGCGCGGTCAAGGCCTATTACTTGGCGCTGCACTAAATGAAGAATGGCAAGGCCGTGCGCGTGACGTGCTGGTTGCTGCAGGTAAACAAGGTCTCATGGTATTGGTTGCGGGTGCCAATGTCGTACGTTTCACACCATCACTCGTTATCACACAACAAGAAATTGAAGAAGGCTTGGCGAAACTGGATAAAGCGATCGCGACTTTAGTTTAAGCGCGATATCAGTTTAAACGTCAACGCAGACACCCCCGTCAAGGATCTCTGATGGGGGAATTGTTCCTACAATATAGTTAGGATCTTCTTGCATCTGGAGGGAGTATTGATGCTAGTAGTTCGCCCTATCGCGATGTCGGATTACGACGCACTGCACACTTGTGCGGTGGAGTCTGGTCACGGATTTACATCTCTACCGGTTAACGAAGAACTGTTAACCAATCGAATCAAACATTCAGAGTACAGCTTTGGTAAGCCAGATGTGGCAGAACCAGGCGATGAAGGCTACCTGATGGTTGGCTTTGACTCTGAAACGGGTGAGGTTGCGGGTACCACCGGAATCGAAGCATCTATCGGCTGGGATGTCCCATTTTACTCATATCACATTAGTAAAGTCGTGCACTCGTCGCCAAAGCTTGGCGTTAACAACGTCGTTAAACTGCTTACTTTTGGTAATAACTACACGGGTAACAGCGAAATTTGTACCTTGTTCTTGCGTGAGAAATTCCGCCAAGGTCTGAATGGTCGTCTAATGTCGAAGTGTCGTTTCCTAATGATGGCAGAGCACCCAGAGCGCTTCTCTGAAACGATCTTTGCGGAGATGCGTGGCGTTTCAGACGACGAGGGTAATTCACCATTCTGGCAATGGCTTCAAGAGCATTTCTTCTCTATCGATTTCACGCTTGCAGATTACCTGACAGGTATCGGCAAGAAAGGCTTTATCGCCGACTTGATGCCGAAACTGCCTATTTACATCAACCTGCTCAGCCCAGAAGCGCAAGCCGTGATTGGTCAAGTACATGACAACACGCGTCCAGCGCTGAAGCTGCTTGAGCGTGAAGGTTTTACCAACCGAGGCTACGTCGACATCTTCGATGGTGGCCCAACGGTTGAGTGTGATCTGCGTAATATTGAGTCGGTACGTCATTCATTCCGCGCGCAAGTCAAAATCTCTGAACATTCCAGCACACAAGACTTCTTGATGTGTAATTCATCTTTCGAGAACTTCCGTGCGACAGTCACTAAGGCGGCGTATGACGCAGAGACACAGAGCGTAATGATCGCACCAGACGTTGCGGATGCACTTTCGGTTGAAGAAGGGGATTTCGTTCGCCTTCTTCCGCAGTAACAGACGACAGAATTTAAGGATAGAAACAATGACACATTGGATTGCAGGTGAATGGGTACAAGGTCAGGGTGAAGCATTTACGTCTCTGTCGCCGTACAACCAAGAAGTGATCTGGCAAGGCAAAGGTGCAACGGCAGAGCAGGTGAACCAAGCGGTATCTGCAGCGCGTGAAGCGTTTATTGACTGGAAAAAGCGTTCATTTTCAGAGCGTGAGGCAATCGTGTTGGCTTTTGCGGAGAAAGTAAAAGAGAACAGCGAAAAAATCGCCGAAGTGATTGCCAAAGAAACCGGTAAGCCGATTTGGGAAACGCGCACTGAAGCAGCAGCCATGGCAGGTAAAATTGCCATTTCGATTCGCGCTTATCATGACCGCACTGGTGAGGCGAGCCGTGAAGCAGCAGGCAACCAAATCGTATTGCGCCACCGCCCATTGGGCGTTATGGCGGTGTTTGGTCCTTACAACTTCCCAGGCCACCTACCAAATGGTCACATTGTGCCTGCGCTACTGGCTGGTAACACGGTAGTCTTCAAACCGTCTGAGCAAACGCCATGGACGGGTGAATTGGCAATGAAGCTATGGGAAGATGCCGGTCTGCCGAAAGGCGTGATTAACCTTGTTCAAGGCGCGAAAGAAACTGGTATCGCCCTCGCTGACGCAAAAGGCATTGATGGCGTACTGTTTACGGGTAGCGCGAATACGGGGCATGTATTACACCGTCAATTTGCGGGTCAACCGGGCAAGATGCTCGCACTAGAAATGGGTGGTAATAACCCGATGGTGATCTCTGATAAATATGGTGATTTGGATGCCACGGTTTATACCATCATTCAGTCAGCGTTTATCAGTGCTGGGCAGCGTTGTACGTGTGCTCGTCGTTTGTATGTGCCATTGGGTGAAAAAGGCGATGCGCTTATCACCAAGCTCGTTGAAGCGACACGCAATATTCGCGTAGACCAACCATTTGCAGAACCTGCGCCATTTATGGGACCGCAAATTTCGGTCGCGGCAGCCAAGTTTATTCTTGATGCACAAGCTAATCTACAGTCTCTTGGCGGTGAAAGCTTGATTGAAGCGAAAGCAGGAGAGGCGGCGTTTGTTTCTCCTGGCATCATTGATGTAACGAACATTGCTGAGTTACCAGATGAAGAATACTTCGGCCCACTTCTGCAAGTGGTGCGTTACGAAGGGTTAGACAAAGCCGTGGCGCTAGCAAACGATACGCGCTTTGGCTTATCTGCTGGTTTGGTCTCAACCGACGACCAAGAATGGGAATACTTCGTTGACCACATTCGTGCTGGCATCGTGAACCGTAACCGCCAGCTCACTGGTGCAAGCGGTGATGCGCCATTTGGTGGCCCGGGGGCGTCGGGTAACTTGCGCCCAAGCGCTTACTACGCAGCAGATTACTGTGCGTACCCAATGGCATCAATGGAAGGTCAAGAAACTGTCTTGCCTGCAACATTGAGTCCAGGTGTAGCGCTATAAGTTTTAATAATAGAGTCGCAACTATGCATTGCGGCTCACCTTGCCGGCGCATCATTTAGGTATGGGTTGTAGTGATCGTTGGCAGAACACGAAAAGTGAGCAAAGACTCGGAAAAGCGTGTTGACTGACTGGCATTTACCGTCACAGGTTGATGGTTGCTCGTTCATTATTCTGGACAACTTTTGTTGTGAACGGGCAGCCAACTTCCGCTTACCTTTAAACTCTACATCTCGTAACAAGGAGTCGTTATGACGCCCGATGTGTTATTTGAATCGCTATGGCAAGATTACATTCAACGTCTTTGCCCTTCGGCTGCTAAAGTGCATCAGCTGCTTCAAGAAGATGAGCCTCTGATTAATGATCATATAGCTTTACGTACCTTCAATATCGCGCCTCTTGGTATTGAAACTCTAGCTAAGCCATTTGTAGCTATTGGTTACAAGGCGTGTGGTGATTACGTTTTCGAAAGCAAAAAGCTGGTTGCTAAGCACTATGAGCACCCAGATCCGAAGCAACCTAAAGTCTTTATTAGTGAGCTAAAAGTTGAAGAGTGCTCGTCTGAGCTACAAGAGATTGTGAAAAATTTGGTGGCACAAGTCGATGCTGACAAGCTGAACGATAGCGCATTCTTACATGGTGGACGCTTGTGGGATTTAAGCTTTGCTGATTACCAAACGTTGGCTAAAGAAAGTGAGTACGCATCTTGGCTTGCGGCGCATGGTTACGGAGCAAACCACTTCACGGTGAGCGTTAACCAGCTCAATGAATATGAAGAAGTGAAGCAGGTAAACGATCATCTGCGTACCGCTGGGTTTACCATTAATGAAAATGGTGGTGAAGTGAAGGGCACTCCTGAGGTGTTGCTAGAGCAGTCATCGACCATGGCAGATAAAGTAGCGGTTCGTTTTAGCGAAGGCACTGAAATTATCCCTGGCGGGTTTTATGAATTTGCTAAGCGCTATCCGATGGAAAATGGTGATTTGTACCCAGGTTTCGTGGCCGCTTCAGCTGACAAAATCTTTGAAAGTACGAATGGCTAAGTTTTAGGGTTAACCTGTTAAGCTTACTCATTAGTGTTCGCTGCACCCTATCTCATTTGGTCATGAGTAAATAAAAAGCCACCAATGTTGCCATTGGTGGCTTTTATAATTTTGTTCGTGTCACTCTAGTTCGAGATTAACGAGTACCGTAAACCACGATGGTTTTACCGTGAGCAGAGATTAGGTTCTGCTCTTCTAGCATCTTCAAGATACGACCTACTGTCTCACGAGAACAGCCAACAATTTGACCGATTTCTTGACGAGTGATCTTGATTTGCATGCCGTCTGGGTGAGTCATTGCGTCTGGTTGTTTTGCAAGGTTCAGAAGCGTCTGAGCGATACGACCAGTTACGTCTAGGAACGCCAGGTCACCCACTTTTTGGCTAGTTACTTGAAGACGACGAGCCATCTGCGCAGAAAGACGCATTAGGATGTCTGGGTTTACTTGGATAAGCTGACGGAACTTCTTGAAAGAAATTTCAGCAACTTCACAAGGAGATTTAGCACGAACCCAAGCTGTGCGCTCTTGGTCTTCCTCGAATAGACCAAGTTCACCAATAAAGTCTCCTTGGTTTAGGTAAGAAAGGATCATCTCCTTACCTTCTTCGTCTTTGATAAGAACCGCAACAGAACCTTTAACGATGTAGTACAAAGTTTCTGCCTTTTCGCCCGCGTGAATTAGCGTGCTCTTTGAAGGGTACTTATGAATATGACAGTGTGAAAGAAACCACTCTAATGTTGGGTCGGTTTGAGGTTTACCTAGAACCATAATATCTCACTTCCTCTGCAGGGTACGCTTGCGCTATCCATATTTTAGCTAAGCCTGAATTAGGCCTACTAGAATAAGAGCACTTTTTATATGCTGCAAGCTCTCTTGTGTTTCGGTAAGAAATAGTATCCTTTTTCGAAAACGATTTCTTGATTTTAATCGTGCCATGATTGAGATTTTGTAAGCAAAACTGTGCACATGATCACGGTATGAAAAGTAAACATCTTCGCTGGCAGGTTTTTAGCCAATTTTCCCTGTTTCGATGAGCTGTTGTAGGATAGGCCGAACTATGAGCTCCATTGCAAAGCTCATCTTACCGCCGGGTACGACAATCGTGTTGTGGCGTGACATGAATGAGCCATCAATCATGGCCAGCAGATATGGGAAGTCGACATTCTTGATACCGCGTAGGCGAATCACCACAAAACTCTCATCCAAACTAGGGATGCCTTTTGCATTAAGTGGGTTGGAAGTATCAACGGTCGGTACGCGCTGGAAGTTGATGTGAGTACGAGAAAACTGAGGAGTGATATAGTTGAGGTAATCGTCCATGGATCGCACGATTGAGTCCATTACCGCTTCACGCGAATGGCCGCGATCGCGAGTGTCGCGTACGAATTTTTGTATCCACTCTAAGTTCACAATCGGCACCATGCCAATTAAGAAATCCACATGTTGAGCAACATTAACATCGCCATCGACCACGCCACCATGTAACCCTTCATAAAACAGAACGTCGCTGTTTTCGGGTAAGTCTTGCCACGGTGTAAACGTGCCTGGCATTTGATTGTAGGGAACCGCTTCGTCAAACGTGTGCAGATAACGGCGCACGCTGCCAGTGCCGTCATGCCCGAACTTACGGAAAAACTCTTCTAATCCCGGGAAGTCATTAGCTTGTGGGCCAAAGTAGCTAATGTGTCGACCTTGCTCGCGGGCTTTGCGGATTTCGATGTCCATTTCTGGGCGAGTAAAGCGATGGAAGCTATCGCCTTCAACCCATGCGGGTTTAACGTTCATCATATTGAACATTTTACGGAAGGCTTCAGATGTAGTGGTCGTGCCGGCACCGGACGAACCAGTAACCGCAATAATTGGGTGTTTAGCTGACATGACAAACCTTGTCGAAAATTACTTACCTGTAATGTGCAGTAGAGTTACTACTGCACGGTCGATATCCCACTATAGCACGTAACAATACCTTGTCATCGAGTGGGATACGGTAAAATGTGAAGGGTCTAAAATTTTGTTTTATGCTGAATATCGACGGTTTCGTGTAGCTCAGAGAACACGATAACCGCTTCACCTTTTTCCAATTGAGCTTTAACTTGATCAATTTTGTCATGCAAAGAAACCTCGACGGTTCCGTAATCCGTTCCTTCGCGTAAGACGAATTCACGAATTAAGTTTTCCAATGTTTCCGGCGCAATGTCTTGCCATGGAATGATCATAAATACCTCTAACTTTTATGATGAGCGGCTAGTTTACTGCGTTCGTTGCTTGGATACAGCAGAAAGGTAATCTGCGGCGATACTTTCGTAATACGCGGGCAGCGCTTCCTCCAACCAAAACTTAGGTTTTAACGCCGTTCCTGTCAGGAAGCCAACATGGCCACCGTGCTCAAAGAGACGGTAATCAATATTATCTGGCAGAACAAACTTCGGTATCACATCATCGGTCATGAACGGATCGTCTTTGGCATGGATGATCAGTGTGGGTAGCGTGATTTGCTGTAGTTTACTTAAGCCAGAGCATTGGTCGTAATAATCTTGTGCGTCTTTAAAGCCATGCAATGGTGCGGTAATCAAATCATCGAATTCATACAGCCGTGTGACACGTTTGATTGAGTTGTAGGACAGCGCCAGCTCGCCATGCAGTAGATGATGCTTTTGTAACGCGTTACGTTTCAGTGAAGAAAGCAGATAACGGCGATACACTTTTGAAAAGCCTTGTTCTATACGGTTCGCACACGCCGCTAGGTCTAAAGGCGCTGAGATAATAGTCGCTGCATTCAAAATAGGGTGGTCTTTATATTGGGCTAAATAATTCGCCAACATGTTACCGCCAAGAGAAATACCAACCGCAACCTTGGGGTTATCAGGAAAGCGTTGCTCAAGGTGCTCTAAGAAGTGGCGGGCGTCAGTCACTTCACCAGAATGATAGGCGCGAGCTTTCTTGTTTGGCTTACCGCTACAACCGCGGAAATGCATCATCACCGACAGCCATCCAGATTGAGCAAATGCATTCATTAGCCCATTGGCATAAGGGCTATAGAAGCACCCCTCTAATCCATGAAATAAAACAAAAATCGGCTTTTTTTGTGCAGGCTCTTGGGTTGGGTTCTCGCTCCACGCGAGATCGAGAAAGTCGCCATCGGATGTATCGAGGGTTTGCCAAATCGGCGTAAATAACGCTTTTTTGCGAATAAAACGCGGCAAAAGCGTTTGGAGATGCGGGTTTTTGATCCCGGCGGCTGCGAAAAATTGTGTCATACCTAACTGCTCTTATGCGGTCCTTCGGTGTCCGTTGAAGAACTTATTAATATAATCCTTTATAAAGATTATAGGTATTCTACAGATTTATGGGCGTTTTGGTGGTTGAATGTTTGGCACCGGAATAGCAAAGGCTTGCTGCAAATGCTCCCCACCGAGTTGACGACAGTATCTCAACGTCAGTGGGTCACCATCATTTTTGAGTAGTGCAAGTGAGTTAATGCAGTCCACCAAATCCGCTTGTTGCTGCTTTTCTAGTTGCAGCTCAAACTGCAAGGTCTCACGATACAAAGCGTCATTGACTTGAGACTTAAGGTGGCGACGAAGGTCGCGAAAGGAGTGAAGTAAAGTTTCGCTTCTACCTAGACAGTCTTGCACCAAGGGCCAGTCTTTTTCTTGGAAAATGAGTTGCTGCTCATCGAGCCATCTGAGCAGCAGGAGTAGGTTCACGTTACCGTGGTAGTTGTTTTGCAATGATAAGCACGCCTCTTTCACTTCTCGCACACCATAAAATTGCAGACTAAACTGCCAAAGGTGTTCTAGGGTGAGTGTGTATTCAGCGTGTTGATTACTCATTGATTAAACTCTAGCTCCATCTGCTCCAATGTTTCTTGAGCAGACATCCATTCCATTTCAATTTCTTCGAGCTCAGCCTTACTAGAAGCTTGAAGTGCCAGCACTTGGTTAAGTTTAGCTTTATTTTCGGCCGCATACAGTGAGTTGTCCGCCAATTGTTCTTCAGCTTCGGCCAGTGCAGCACCTAACTTATCCATTTTATTTTCTAGTTGTGTCAGCGTTTTGCGAATTGGCGCTGTCTGTTTTCGAAACTCTGCATCGCGACGTTTTTGCTCTTTCTTCGCAGCTGCGCTGTTGGCCGTATCTTTGCTTGGCTGCGCAGCCTGCGCTTCTTTGCGTTCCGCTCTTTGTTGCTCGGTTAACCACTTGTAGTAGTCGTTTAAGTCACCATCGAACGGCGCAACTTGTCTATCATGCACTAAATACAAGTCATCGGTTGTAGCACGCAATAGGTAACGGTCGTGCGAAACAATCACCATTGCACCTTCGAACGTTTGCAGTGCCATCGTCAATGCCTGACGCATGTCCAAATCCAAGTGGTTGGTTGGTTCATCAAGTAGCAACAGGTTTGGCTTTTGCCACACAATTAAAGCCAATACCAAACGGGCTTTTTCGCCACCAGAAAACGGCGCAACTTTTTCTAGTGCTTTGTCACCTTGGAAGCCAAAGCTACCTAGGTAATCACGTAGCTGCTGTTCGGTTTGATCGGGTGCGATTTGCATCATGTGTTGCAGCGGCGTTTCTTCAGGGTGAAGCGTTTCTAACTGGTGCTGAGCGAAGTAACCAATTTTCACGCCTTGTGAGTAAGTTAGGTCACCACCTTGCGCGTTAAGTTCACCAGAGAGCAGCTTGATTAAGGTCGATTTACCCGCACCATTACGGCCGAGTAGACCAATACGACTGCCAGGAACCAAGTTCAAGCGGATCTTCTCTAAGATGAGGTTGTCACCGTAACCTGCAGATACTTCATCCATCATCATGATTGGGTTTGGCAGCGCAGCTGGCTCACGGAATTGAAAGCTAAATGGGTTATCGAATTGAGCTGGCAGTACTTTTTCCATGCGCTCCAAAGCTTTGATACGGCTTTGGGCTTGGCGTGCTTTTGATGCTTTGTAACGGAAGCGGTCGATGTAGCTTTGCATGTGCGACATCTGCTTCTGTTGCTTTTCAAACATCGCTTGTTGCAACACCATCTTTTGTGCGCGTTGGTTTTCGAATGACGAGTAGTTACCCGTGTATTCGTTCAGCTGCTGATTCTCGATGTGAATGATGCGACCAACGATCGGATCCAAGAAGTCACGGTCGTGCGAGATCAGAATCAGCGTGCCTGGGTAGTTTTGTAGCCAACGTTCAAGCCACATTACCGCGTCCAAATCCAAGTGGTTGGTTGGTTCGTCGAGTAGCAGTAGATCAGAACGACACAATAGCGCTTGAGCCAAGTTAAGACGCATACGCCAACCACCCGAGAATTGGGTCAAACTCCAACTCATTTGCTCTTGGCTGAACCCTAAACCATCGAGCAGTTCTGCCGCGCGAGCGCGAATGCTGTAACCACCAATGGTTTCAATTTTACCGTGTATCTCGGCAACTAGGGTTCCGTTGTCTTGTGTTTCTGCTTCAGCTAACTGCTTTTCGAGAGCGCGGTATTCGCGATCACCATCAATGACGTATTCCAGTGCAGTGCGCTCTAGCGCAGGCGTTTCCTGTGCGACCCAGGCCAACTCCCAATGTTGAGGTTGGCTAAATGAGCCTGCATCAATTGACAGTTCATCTTTCAGTAGGGCAAACAGCGTTGATTTACCGCAGCCGTTTTTGCCCACAAGACCGACTTTATCGCCAGGGTGAATAGTCGCAGAAGCTTGGTCTAAAAGAGGTTTACCGCCACGCAGTAACTGAATATCAGAGAAGGTAATCATAAAGTTTTCATTCACTTTGCGCAGTGCGCGTTGCTTGGTTACATAGCGAAGTGGTTTCAATCGTTTTTAAAGCCACTTGGGTATATATCTAGCGGTGAATAGTAGGGGTATTGACCGGAAAAGTCGATTGATTCGCTTTAATTGCATTATGCTGTACAAAAAAGTATAACAATTTGATAACGGATAAAAATAACCACAAGGACGACCATTTGGCTGTTGCACCGTCTACTCTCCCAAAAGTTCTGGTCATTTATGCTCATCCAGAGCCACATAACTCGATTGCCAATCAAGTGATGATAAAAAAAGCTCAGTCGCTTGATCACGTCACTGTGCACGATCTTTACGGTGTTTACCCCGATTTCTTTATTGATGTGAATTACGAACATGAGTTGTTGCTCGCTCACGATGTGATCGTATTTCACCACCCACTTTATATGTATTCATGTCCTGCCCTATTAAAAGAGTGGCTAGACCGAGTGTTAGGTAAAGGCTTTGCGTTTGGCGGAGGTGCGGCGCTAGAAGGAAAATACTGGCGCAGTGTCATTACAACAGGTGGTAAAGAAGAAGCCTTCAGCGCGAAGGGGTACAACAAATACCCACTTGAGCAAATCTTGCAACCGTTTGAACTGACGGCAGCCCTATGCCAAATGCACTGGATTGAACCTCTGGTGTTGTATTGGTCAAGAAATGTTTCGGATATTGAACGCTACGAACATGCCGAGTTATACCGTGGATGGCTGAGTAACCCACTTGAAAACTGGCAAGCGGCAGATCGAGGAGGTCAGTATGGCGATCACCAGTGAGTTTCTTCAAAGCAGTGTGGTCTTTCTTTCGGCTGCGGTTATTGCGGTGCCGATTGCTCAGCGCCTTGGGCTTGGCTCGGTTTTAGGTTATTTACTCGCTGGTGTGTTGATTGGCCCATGGGGGCTTGGCTTAATTAGCGACGTTGATGCCATTTTGCATTTTGCCGAGCTTGGGGTTGTGTTGTTACTGTTTTTGATAGGGCTGGAATTAAACCCTAAAAAATTGTGGCAGATGCGAGGGCCGATTTTAGGTTTAGGCGGTGCGCAGGTTGTGGTCACGACCGCCGTGATTGGTAGTGTCGTCAGTATGTTTGGCGTAAGCATGCAAGTGAGTTTAGTGATCGGGATGGGGTTGGCGCTGTCCTCGACGGCGATTGCGCTTAAAGTCATTGAAGAGCAAGGGCTTAATGGTACCGAAACGGGGCAATCTGGTTTTGCGGTGCTGCTCTTTCAAGATATTGCAGTGATCCCGATGCTGGCGATGTTGCCCTTGCTAGCAGGCGGGCATAGTGGTGGAAGTTGGTTGGATGTCTTCACTATTTTAGGCAGTGTGGTAGCACTGTTGATTGGAGGTCACTTTTTACTACGTCCGCTATTTCGTTTTGTCGTGATGAGTGGTGTTCGTGAGCTCTTTACCGTTGCTGCACTTTTAGTCGTGCTTGGCATTTCGGTCGTGATGCAAAAGCTCGGCCTTTCGATGGCATTGGGGACTTTTTTAGCAGGCGTTTTGCTGGCAGAGAGTGAGTATCGCCATGAGCTGGAAATCGCGATCGAGCCATTTAAAGGTCTGTTGTTGGGGTTATTCTTTATTGCGGTGGGCATGGCGGTAAACTTGGGGTTATTGGCATTACATCCTTTAGAGATTCTCGGTGCGGTGGTGGCTTTGGTCGTGGTTAAGGGTTTGGTTTTGTATGCATTGGCGAGAGCTGCCCGTGTCGGAGCCAAAGCGAGAAGCCGTATGGCTGCAATTTTGAGCCAAGGCGGTGAGTTTGCCTTTGTCATATTTACCGCGGCGAGCCAAGAGGGCATTTTGTCCAAAGAGCAAGTGGCGTTTCTGTTGGTGGTGGTCAGTCTATCCATGGTGACGACTCCTCTTTTGCTGATGGGACAAAAGAAGTGGTTTGCTCATACCCTGAATCAAGAAGAAGAGGGCATGACCACGAAAGTCGTGGATCGCCGACCACGCGTTATCATTGCAGGCTTTGGACGTTTCGGTCAGATCGTCGGACGTTTAATGTATGCCAATAAAATCAAAGTGACAGTATTAGAAAGTGATGCCAGCCAAATCCACCTATTACGTAAGTATGGTTACAAAGTGTTTTATGGCGATGCTACACAAATTGACCTATTGAGGGCTGCTGGCGCTGATAAAGCGGAAGCATTGATTATTTGTACTGATTCACCTGATGAGGTGATGGCCATCGTGGACATTTGTCGCGTGCACTTCCCGAAACTTAAGTTGTTAGCTCGAGCAAGAAGCCGTGTCGAGGCTTACCAGTTAATGAGTCATGGTGTAGAGAATTACTCTCGTGAAACATTTTTAGGGGCGCTAGATCTCGGTCGCCAAGCGCTCGTAGAACTGGGTATGCATCCTTATCAAGCAAAGCGGGCAGAAGCACATTTTCGCAAGTTGGATAATGCTATGCTTAAGGACTTATTGCCTCAACACAATGAAGATAAGAAATTAGCTCAAAGGGCGAAAGAGGCCCGCAAAGAGCTAGAAGAAATATTTGGTCGTGAAATGGAGAGCGACCATCAGTCACCTAATCATTGGAAGTAGTACTTGAGCCAAGACTCAAGCTAAGGAAATAGCGTGAAAATCAAGAAACGTTTTATTGCCGGCGCTAGCTGCCCAAATTGCAGCCAGCAAGATACCCTGCGCTGGTGGATTGAAAATAACATCGAATTAGTTGAGTGTGTCGAGTGTGAGTTTACAGAGCAGCGTAAACCACAATCTGTAGAGAAAAATAAACACTCAGATCAGGAAATGATCGGAATTTTTAAGCCGGAGTAATTGAACTTCGATAATTGATCCCCATAATACACCCAGATATCTCAGTACTTAACCCCATTCAGGTTAAGTCAATTAATCTCCCTGGAGTTAGTATGAAAATTGAAAAGAACGTTGTTGCAAGCCTTGCATACAAAGTAATGATGGAAGACGGTGTCGTTGTTGATCAATCAACAGCAGAAGCACCCCTAGATTACCTTCACGGTCACAACAACCTAATCACAGGTCTTGAAAAAGAACTTGAAGGTAAAGTGGCTGGCGACAAGTTCTCAGTAACGGTAGCTCCTGAAGAAGCTTACGGTGAGCACAACGATGCGCTAGTACAGCGCGTTCCTGCGGACGTGTTCCAAGGCGTTGAGCAAATCGAAGTGGGCATGCGCTTCCTAGCTGACACTGACCAAGGTCCAATCCCTGTTGAAGTAACAGAAGTTGACGGCAACGAAGTGGTTGTTGACGGTAACCATATGTTAGCTGGTCAAACACTAACTTTCGAAGTAGAAGTTATGTCTACACGTGAAGCAACAGCAGAAGAGATCGAACACGGTCACATCCACCAAGGTGGTGGCTGTTGTGGTGGTCACGATCATGACCACGATCACGAAGAAGAAGGCGGCTGCTGTGGCGGCGGTAGCTGTGGTTCTCACTAATCATAAGCTCCTTCACTAGATAATCTTATCTAGCAAAGCTTTGAAAAGCGCAAGTTGAGTTTCAACTTGCGCTTTTTGTTTATCTAAGGTGTAGTGCCAACCATACAAGGAATAACAGTTGGACAAAGCGATGACGAAACCTTTCTCGATTGCCATTCATGGCGGTGCAGGCACCATCTTGCGTGAACAGATGAGCGATGAGCTGCAACAATCCATCTTGGCGGATTTAGAAGCTGCGGTAAAAGCGGGACATCAAATTCTAGACACGGGCGGTGAAGCCTTAGATGCAGTCGTAGCGGCAGTGAAAGTATTGGAAGACTCTCCTAACTTTAATGCGGGTAAAGGCTCAGTGCTGACCAACAACGAAATGGTTGAAATGGACGCTTCTGTGATGGATGGGCGAAACCTTGCAGCAGGTGCGGTCGCAGGGGTTCGTCATATCAGAAACCCAATTGAGCTCGCTCGTGACGTGATGCGAAACAGCAATCATGTGCTGTTGGTGGGTGAGGGCGCAGAGAAGTTTGCTTTTGAGCAAGGCCATGAGTATACCGAGCAAGATTACTTCTTTACTGATCGCCGTTATGAGCAGTTGCTGTCTATGCGTGAGAAAGGACTGTTTGCTTTGTCGGAATCTCGTTACCCAGATGACCGTAAGCACGGTACGGTTGGTGCGGTAGCGTTAGATCAACAAGGCAACTTAGCCGCTGCCACCAGTACGGGTGGCGTGACGAATAAGAAATACAACCGAGTCGGAGATTCGGCTCTTATTGGTTGTGGTACGGTGGCCGAAAATGGCGTCGTGGCAGTTTCCACTACGGGTGTCGGCGAGTTCTTTATTCGTAAACGTGTTGCGGAAGACGTTGCAGCACGTATGCGTTACTTACAAGAAGATATTCATACGGCTTGTGAACACATTATCCAAGGTGATCTCAAACAGATGGGCGGAGAGGGCGGTTTGATTGCCATTGATGCTAAAGGTGAGATGCACTTTGCGATGAACAGTTCTGGCATGTACCGAGCAGGCATTAATACGCAAGGCGAGCTGAGCGTTAAAATCTACGCCGACGAATAGCTTCCTCTTGAGTACCTTCTTAAGTAATTAATACAACAAAGCCCAGAACATGTTCTGGGCTTTATGCTATTTGAGCCTGCATTTTAATAATGCGGTGGTGGGGTTTCTTCTGACGGATCGGCTAAATTCGACGAGTCCATATTTTTTACTTTACCTACCACATATTTCATCTGATCGAGCATCTTGGTAATTTGCAGTTGTTGCTGCGATAAAGCTCCGTTCAGATCTTCAATAGTCTGTTCTTGGAACGCAAGCTGACATTCTAAGTCATTAATGCGTGCTTCCAATTGCTGAATGATTTTTTCTGTCATGATCCGTTCTCTAACTGCCAAGCTTGGGCAATACCTGCTGAAGTAGCAGTAATTACGCGTTGTTTTGAATCAAAGGCTGCATCATACACGACCGCACGTGGAGGGCGAGTGTCTTTTTTGGGCTCCACTTCAAATCCACTCATTCGTTTTCCGGTTTGAGTATCCCATATCGACACACGGCCAGAAGGGCTTCCTGTGACTAGTTGAGTCCCGTCGTCAGAAAATCGTGCGGTAGAGAAAATTAATTGGCGTGACCAACTGCTCAACTGTGTGACTTCTTGTCCAGTTTTTAAATTCCAAACAATCGCTTGGTTTCCGCCATCAGATGTCATTGCTAATTTTCCATCTCTTTGCAGGGCCACGCGAACAATTCGTTGTTCATGTTCGAAGGTTCGTAGTACTTGTCCGGTTTCGGTATCCCACAGATACGCTTTATAGTCATTACCTCCGGTTAGGGCGAAGCGCCCATTAGGAGAAATGGCCACGGAATTGACTTTTTCACGATGCGCAAGGAACTCCATGCGACGCCCGGTGACTAAGTTGACATAAATTGCTTTACCGTTGGATAACCCAAGCAGAACTTGTTCACCATTACTGGTGATATCAACGTCGCGAATGAGCGCATCAGAGATAGACCAAAGGCCTTCGGATTGCGTCCAGCCTAGGTCCCAAACTGCGAAGTTCATTTGGCTTGCTGTAATTGCGTAGCGACCATTGTCAGATATGCGGATATGGGAAACCACATTGGCATCGGCATCGAGTTCACCCAGATTGGCTAGTTGTTCATTTTGCTCTAGGTCCCACAACATCAAATGACGTTGTTGAGAATAGAGCAGAGCAAACCGTCCATCTCTGCTAAGTGCGAAGCTCGTCGCACCTTGAGGTTCTATCGGCCAACGCTGCACTTCACGCTCGGCGAAAAAGCAACCATTTAACGTGGTGATGACAATTAAATATAGGAATAAATGAAAAATTCTTTGCATCACATCTAATAATCCGGTTTGTGTCTTAAGACATATAGCTAGTATATTGGTATAACGATTGTCTTCACTAGTCTCATAGAAGATTTGTGCACAACAACCAATGGCAGAGCCATTATTGGGAGAATTTAATGAAATCAGTTTTAAAAGTGTCGCTACTTGCTGCAACAGTTATGCTAGCGGTAGGTTGTCAGAAAGAAGAAACTAAAACAGAAACCGCACCTCAAGCAGAACAAGTTCAAGCAGAAACCGGTAAAGCGGTTCACTTTAAAACCGACGACGACAAAGCGGCATACGCAATCGGTGTTTCATTTGCTAACTACCTAAGCACAAGCATCGACAAGCCAAGCGAAATCGGCATTAATCTTAACAAAGATTTGGTACTAAAAGGTATCGAAGACGTCTTCAAAGGCAATGCTGAATTGAATGAAGAAGAAACACGTGCAGCACTAGAATCTCTAGACAAGCGTGTTGCAGAAAAGATGCAAGCACAAGCGGCTGAGAAAGCAGCTGAAGCGAAAAAAGCTGGCGATGATTTCCGTGCTGAGTTTGAGAAGCAAGAAGGCGTAGTGAAGACAGATACAGGTCTTCTATACCAAGTAATGACACCAGCTGAAGGTGAGAAGCCAAAAGACACTGATACGGTTCAAGTACACTACAAAGGTACTCTGATCGACGGTACTCAGTTCGACAGCTCATACGATCGTGGTGAACCTGCAACGTTCCCACTTAACCGTGTAATCCCAGGTTGGACAGAGGGTGTTCAGCTAATGCCTGTGGGTTCTAAATTCAAATTCGTTATCCCGCCAGAGCTAGCATACGGTGACCAAGACACACCAAGCATTCCTGCTAACTCAACGCTAGTATTTGAAGTTGAGCTGCTAAAAGTTGAGAACGACAACGCAGAGCAATAACAATAAGCTGCGATAAGTTATTGAAAAAGGTCCGTTTAACGGGCCTTTTTTGTTCTAGGTCACTAGTTGGTGAGTTTGCTAGGTTGCTTTTCAAATTTTCTGATAAACTTACACCAATTTGTTGATTTTTCGCTCGAAGGCTTATGACAACTACAGAAACAATAAACGCGGAGATGTTGCTCGAAATGGAATCCGTTAACGTGATGCCGTTTACCGAGCACGACAAAATCATTTTAAGATCTTATGAGGCGGTCGTGGATGGTATCGCCAGCCTGATAGGTCCATTTTGTGAAATCGTTCTTCACTCTCTAGAAGACTTAAATACCTCTGCAATTAAAATCGCTAACGGTGAAAATACGGGGCGCCAAGTCGGCTCACCAATCACTGATTTAGCGCTTAAGATGCTAAAAGACATCGAAGGCTCGGAGCGCAACTTCTCACGTTCGTACTTTACCCGTGCAAAAGGTGGCGTGTTGATGAAGTCGATTACTGTCGCCATTCGTAATGGCGAAAATCGCGTGATTGGTTTGTTGTGTATCAACGTCAACTTGGATGCGCCTTTCTCGCAAGTTCTTCAGTCTTTCATGCCGACGCAAGAAGCGAAAGAAGCGGCTTCCTCGGTCAACTTTGCTAGTGACGTAGAAGAGCTGGTGGACCAAACTGTTGAACGCACCATCGAAGAGATCAATGCGGATAAATCCGTGTCTAACAACACCAAAAATCGCCAGATCGTGATGGAGTTGTACGACAAAGGTATCTTCGATATTAAAGATGCCATCAACCGTGTTGCGGATCGCCTTAATATTTCAAAACACACCGTTTACTTGTACATTCGTCAACGTAAAACCGAGGATGATGAAAGGTGAGTAAACTGACTTACACGTTAGTGGTGAATGGTCCCGTTTATGGCAGCCAGTCAGCGCGCAGTGCTTATCAGTTCGCCAAAGCGTTGATAGAGCAAGGCCATCAGCTAGTGAGCGTCTTCTTTTATCAAGATGGTGTGACTAATGGTACTGCTTTGAGTGTGCCAGCCAACGATGAATTTGATCTCAATAAGGCGTGGCAGTCTTTGGCTAAAGAGCATGGTGTTCGCCTAGAAACTTGTGTCGCGGCCGCTTTGCGTCGCGGGATTGTAAGTGAAGAAGAAGCGAATCAACATGGTTTGGTTCAGAACAATCTAGCCGATGGTTTTGAACAAGCAGGCTTAGGTAGCCTAGCTGAAGCGATGTTAACCCAAGACAGAGTGGTACAGTTTTGAGTCAGTTAACTTATCTATTTCGTAGTGCGCCACATGGCAGTGCAGCTGGTCGTGAAGGTGTGGATGCACTGTTAGCCGCGTCGGCTTACTGTGAAGATATCAGCGTCATTTTCATGGGTGACGGGGTATACCAGCTTCTACTCGGGCAAGACCCCAACAATATTTTGAGTAAAGATTACGCGCCGATGTTAAAGCTTTTCGATTTATACGACATCGAACAAGTCTTTGTGTGTTTAGAGTCGTTAACCCAGCGAGGTTTGGCGCAAGCGGATTTAGTCATTGAAGCCCAAGCGTTAAGCTCAGAACAGCTCAAAGATAAGTTACAACACGCTGGCAAGCTACTGTCTTTTTGAGGAAGTTATGTTACACATCATAAAAACAGTCTCTGCTCTAGAAGACGCTATGCCTTTATGCAGTGAACAGGATGACATCTTACTTATAGAAGATGCAGTGTACGCTGCTAACTCGCAACATAACGCATTTTCCCACCTAAAAAACCGCAGCGTATTTGTGTTAGAGAGCGATGCACAAGCTCGCGGTATTGCAAATCGTATCAGTCCATCGCTGACGATTGTGAATTATTCAGGCTTCGTTGAACTAACAGCAAAACAGGATAAATCCCTAACTTGGGATTGAACAAGATTTGCTGTCGACAAAGCTTTACGGATGAATTGTTCTAATTGAACAAAAAAGATCCGTATATTTCTTGACACACCTCTCACTGCTGCATAGAATTTTGCGTCCCTAACTGCATTGGCAGTTGGGGATAGATTTTTCACAAAGCTTACTTTCAAGTAAATCAGGAGCTAGTTAATGGCAACTATTAACCAGTTGGTACGTAAGCCACGTGCAAAGCAAGTTGTTAAAAGCAACGTGCCTGCACTAGAAGCGTGCCCACAAAAACGTGGTGTATGTACTCGTGTTTACACTACTACACCTAAAAAACCTAACTCAGCACTTCGTAAAGTTTGTCGTGTACGTCTGACAAACGGCTTCGAAGTTACATCGTACATCGGCGGTGAAGGTCACAACCTTCAAGAGCACTCAGTTGTTCTAATCCGTGGTGGTCGTGTTAAAGACCTTCCAGGTGTGCGTTACCACACTGTTCGCGGCGCACTAGACTGTGCTGGCGTAAATGACCGTAAACAAGGTCGTTCTAAGTACGGTGTGAAGCGTCCTAAGTCTTAATGGATTCCGTTAAGTAAGGCCAAACACTAAATTATTTTTAATTTTTTGAAAAAACTGAAAAGTTTTGGATAAAACCTGAAGAAGACAACGGAGATAAATCCATGCCACGTCGTCGCGTCATTGGTCAGCGTAAGATCCTTCCAGATCCAAAATTCAAATCTGAATTGCTGGCAAAATTCGTTAACATCCTAATGGTTGACGGTAAAAAATCTACTGCAGAGAAAATCGTTTACACTGCACTAGATGCTATGGCTGAAAAGTCTGGTAAAGACCACTTAGCTATTTTTGAAGAAGCTCTTGAAAACGTTCGCCCAGCGGTAGAGGTTAAATCTCGCCGTGTTGGTGGTTCAACTTACCAAGTACCTGTAGAAGTACGTCCGGTTCGCCGTAACGCACTTGCTATGCGTTGGTTGGTTGAAGCTGCGCGCAAGCGTGGTGAAAAATCTATGGCTCAACGCCTAGCTGCTGAAATGCTAGACGCGTCTGAGAACAAAGGTACTGCGGTTAAGAAACGTGAAGACGTTCACCGCATGGCTGACGCAAACAAAGCGTTCGCTCATTACCGTTGGTAATACCTTCTGTGCTGCGAGGTTCTCTCGCAGCACTTTTCTATACTCTAAGGTACACCTTAGTAAGAGGATACAATCGTGGCTCGTAAAACTCCTATTGAGCTATACCGTAATATCGGTATCTGTGCTCACGTAGATGCAGGAAAAACAACCACAACTGAGCGTATTCTGTTCTACACTGGCCTTTCTCACAAAATCGGCGAAGTTCACGATGGTGCAGCAACCATGGACTGGATGGAGCAGGAGCAGGAGCGTGGTATCACTATCACATCCGCTGCTACTACTACATTCTGGCGTGGTATGGAAGCACAGTTCCCTGAGCATCGCGTAAACATCATTGATACCCCTGGACACGTTGACTTTACTATCGAAGTAGAGCGTTCTCTTCGTGTACTTGATGGTGCTGTGGTTGTGTTCTGTGGCTCATCTGGTGTTGAACCTCAGTCTGAAACTGTATGGCGTCAAGCAGACAAATACCACGTTCCACGTTTGGTATTTGTAAACAAGATGGACCGTGCGGGCGCAGACTTCCTACGCGTTGTGAACCAAATTAAGAATCGTCTTGGTGCGACTCCTGTTCCAATCCAGCTGAACGTTGGTGCGGAAGATGAGTTCAGAGGTGTCATCGACCTTATCAAGATGAAAATGATCAACTGGAATGATGCCGATCAAGGCACTTCGTTTACTTACGAAGACATCCCAGCTGACATGATTGAACTTGCTGAAGAGTGGCGCAACCACATGGTTGAATCCGCTGCTGAAGCTAGCGAAGAGCTGATGGACAAGTACCTTGAAGAAGGTGAATTGACTGAAGCTGAGCTCAAACAAGCTCTACGTACTCGCACACTAAATAACGAAATCGTACTGGCTACTTGTGGTAGTGCGTTTAAGAACAAAGGTGTTCAAGCGGTACTGGATGCAGTAGTTGAGTTCTTGCCATCGCCTGTTGACGTACCTGCAATTAAAGGTGTCGACGAAAGAGAAAATGAAGTTGAGCGTCATGCTGACGACAACGAACCTTTCTCAGCGCTAGCGTTTAAGATTGCGACTGACCCATTCGTGGGCACGCTAACTTTCATGCGTGTTTACTCCGGTGTTGTAAACTCGGGTGACGCTGTTTACAACTCAGTAAAAGAGAAGAAAGAGCGTTTTGGTCGTATCGTTCAGATGCATGCGAATAAGCGTGAAGAAGTGAAAGAAGTTCGCGCTGGTGATATTGCAGCTGCTATCGGTCTGAAAGACGTAACAACAGGTGACACACTGTGTGATCAGAACCACAAAGTGATTCTAGAACGCATGGAGTTCCCTGAACCAGTTATTCAGATTGCTGTAGAGCCTCGTTCTAAGGCAGACCAAGAGAAAATGGCTATCGCGCTAGGTAAACTAGCCGCGGAAGATCCATCATTCCGCGTGGAAACGGACGACGAATCAGGTCAGACTCTGATCTCAGGTATGGGTGAACTTCACCTAGACATTATCGTTGATCGTATGAAGCGTGAATTCAGCGTTGATTGTAACGTTGGTAAACCTCAGGTTGCTTACCGTGAAACCATTCGTGGTAAAGCGGAAGTTGAAGGTAAGTTTGTTCGTCAATCAGGTGGTCGTGGTCAATACGGTCATGTTTGGGTCAAACTTGAGCCTTCTGAGCCTGGTGAAGGTTTCGTATTCGTAGACGAAATCGTGGGCGGTGTGATTCCTAAGGAATACATCAGTTCGGTATCGAAAGGTATCGAAGAGCAAATGAATAGTGGTGTTCTAGCGGGTTACCCTGTACTAGATATTAAAGCTACACTATTTGATGGTTCTTACCACGATGTAGACTCAAGCGAGATGGCGTTTAAGATCGCTGGCTCGATGGCATTCAAGAAAGGTGCACTAGAAGCACAACCTGTGATTCTAGAACCTATGATGAATGTCGAAGTAACCACTCCGGAAGACTGGATGGGTGACGTTGTTGGTGACCTAAACCGTCGTCGCGGTATCATTGAAGGCATGGACGAAGGTGTGGCTGGTCTTAAGATCATCCGTGCTCAAGTACCACTATCCGAAATGTTCGGTTACGCAACTGATCTACGTTCTGCAACTCAAGGCCGTGCGTCTTACTCTATGGAGTTTCACGAGTACGCTGAAGTGCCGAAAAACTTCGCAGATAAAATTATTGCAGAGCGTGGTTACTAATTGACGATTGAACTGCAAAAAGTTTACGACTTTTTGCGAGATCAGGGCGTCCAAATATTGCGCTAACGGGCGTTGGCGCATAAAATAACAATTTCTGGCGCGTCGTCGATCAATAATGATCACGACGAATCATAACTAGGAAGGAACACGATCGTGTCTAAAGAAAAA
>NZ_JAHGAP010000052.1:0-35832 GCF_030248655.1 Vibrio sp. D431a
AATCTGAGCCATGATCAAACTCTTCAATTTAAGATTTTGTTCGGCTCAATGAATACTGAACATTCCTTTCGCTAATAAATAGCAGAAGTAATGTTTGAATTGACTGTGCTGAATCTTTCGATTCAATGGTCACTTCGTATCATTGAAACCTAATTTGAAGCCTAAGCTTCTAATTGGATTATCATCAACGAGTGCCCACACAGATTGATAGGTCTATATTTTTAAAGAGCACACTTCGAAGTTCTCTTCAAAGTGGACGGCTATTTTAGCTAGATAACTTATCGTGTCAAACACTTTTTTAAGTTATTTATCTGCGAGTTAATTTTAACTCACTAACCGTAGTTGTTTAGGTTCCGCTTCACTTGCTTTCCCGTGACAACGGAGGCGCATTATAGGGAGTTCATTAAAGAACACAAGTGCATTTTTTAAAAAAACTCACCTTTTTAGTTTATTCGTATAGAAAACAGACAAAAGACTCTAAAAAACTATAGAAAAGGGGCCAAACGGCCCCTTTTGTGTGATTTTTATCTCAATTTTACTGTATCCATACAATTATTGATGAGCACAAATTTGGTCATTAATAACAATTAGCTGCACTGTCTTGTCTGGAACGATTTCACCAGACAGAATTGATTTGGCTAACGGGTTCTCGACATTCTGCTGAATTGCACGTTTTAAAGGACGCGCACCATACACAGGATCGAAACCAACTTGAGCGATCAAATCGAGCGCTTTGTCGGAAACTTCTAGTTGATAGCCTTTCTCCTCTAGTCGTTTCGCCAAACGTTCCAATTGAATAGAAGCAATGGACTTAATGTGTTCTTGACCAAGTGGATGGAACACCACGATTTCGTCAACACGGTTCAAGAACTCTGGGCGGAAGTGTTTGCTAACCACATCCATCACTTCACTCTTGATACCTTGATAGTCTAATGTTGCGAAATTCTCTTGGATACGAGATGAACCCAAGTTAGATGTCATGATCACAACCGTATTACGGAAGTCAACAGTACGACCTTGACCATCCGTTAAACGCCCATCATCGAGAACTTGCAGCAGAATGTTAAATACATCCGGATGCGCTTTCTCTACTTCGTCTAACAAAATTACCGAATACGGCTTGCGACGAACCGCTTCCGTTAAGTAACCACCCTCTTCATATCCGACATAGCCTGGAGGCGCACCCACCAATCTTGCCACTGAGTGTTTCTCCATGAACTCAGACATATCGATACGGACCATCGCATCTTCGCTGTCGAACATAAAGCTCGCAAGTGTCTTACAAAGCTCTGTTTTACCCACACCAGTTGGACCTAAGAATAAGAAGGAGCCAATTGGTCGGTTTGGATCAGAAAGCCCAGCTCGACTACGACGAATGGCATTCGATACAACAGAGACCGCTTCGCTTTGCCCTACCACACGATTATGCAGCACGTCTTCCATACGAAGTAGTTTCTCTTTTTCCGCTTCTAGCATCTTGGATACCGGAATGCCGGTTTGCTTAGAAAGTACTTCTGCAATCTCGTTGTCGGTTACTTTATTACGCAATAGCGTCATTTCCTGCATTTCAGCTTGGGTTGCAAGATCTAACTGCTTCTCAAGTTCAGGAATACGACCATATTGAAGCTCCGACATACGGTTTAGATCGCCAGCACGGCGAGCAAACTCCATGTCCATACGAGCTTGTTCAAGCTCAGACTTAATATGTTGAGTGCCAGAAAGAGCTGCTTTTTCTGTATTCCAAACCTCTTCTAGCTCAGCATACTCTCGCTCTTTTTCATTGAGTTCTTCATTAAGCGCTTTCAAACGCTTTTCACTCGCTTCATCGTGCTCGTTACTTAGTGCTTGTTGCTCAATTTTGAGTTGGATAATTTTACGCTCAAGCTTATCCAAGGACTCTGGCTTAGAGTCAATTTGTAAACGAATGCTTGAAGCCGCTTCGTCAATCAAGTCAATCGCTTTATCCGGCAACTGACGGTCGGAGACATAGCGATGTGACAAGCTCGCCGCAGCAACAATCGCTGGGTCAGTAATTTCGACGTGATGATGAAGCTCATAACGCTCCTTCAAGCCACGTAAAATCGCCACGGTATCCTCAACGGTCGGCTCATCCACCAGCACTTTTTGGAAACGACGTTCTAATGCTGCATCTTTTTCGATGTACTGACGATATTCATCCAATGTTGTTGCGCCAACACAGTGCAGCTCACCACGAGCTAATGCCGGTTTTAGCATGTTGCCCGCATCCATTGAGCCTTCACCTTTACCAGCGCCGACCATAGTGTGTAGTTCATCAATGAAGAGGATGACGTTGCCTTCTTCTTTAGCAAGTTCATTCAATACTGATTTTAAACGCTCTTCAAATTCACCACGGTATTTAGCACCAGCAACCAGTGCGCCCATATCCAGTGATAGCACTCGGCGACCACGCAGACCTTCAGGTACTTCATTGTTAACTATGCGCTGCGCTAAGCCTTCAACAATTGCTGTCTTACCTACGCCTGGTTCACCGATAATCACTGGGTTGTTTTTAGTACGACGCTGCAATACTTGGATAGTACGACGGATTTCATCATCACGACCGATAACCGGATCCAATTTACCTTGCTCTGCACGCTCGGTAAGGTCTATGGTGAACTTTTCCAATGCTTGGCGAAGCTCTTCCGCATTCGGGTCATTGACCTTTTGACCACCTCTGATCTTTTCGATTGCCTGGCTGACTTTTTGCTCTGTTAAGCCGATCTCTTTGAGTAATTGCCCCAATGGTCCGCGATCTTCTAAAGCGGCAAGCAGGAAGACTTCAGACGAGATATAGGAGTCTTGACGCTTTTGCGCCACTTTGTCACACAGGTTAAACAATGTGCCCATCGAGCTAGAGAGCTGAACATCCCCACCGATGCCACTGACTTTTGGTAATCGATCTAACATTTCACTCAATTTAGAGCGTAAATGCGTTACGTCCACATCCAGCATAGTAAGCAATGGACGAATTGGACTGCCATTTTGATCAAGCAAAGCCACCATGAGGTGAACTGGCTCGATATATTGATGATCGCGCCCTAACGCTAGTGATTGAGCATCAGAGATAGCGATTTGAAACTTACTTGTGAATCGATCAAGACGCATATCTACCTTCCTAACCTCAACTAAAGGAAATTCTTTTGACAGTTAGAAAGATGGATACTCAGGAGGGGAATTTCAAGGGAGTGAATGAATAAAGATAGCTTTGCAAAAATAGTAGTATGCATCTTAGCACTTTGGTGCTTATAGCTAGTCTTCGATCCAAATAAAGGTTGCTTGTCGACCAGTCTTACCATCACGGCGATAAGAGTAAAAAGAGGTTTTATCTTGGTAAGTACAAAGTCCAGAATCAAACACTTGTGTCACACCAGCCCGGTTTAGACGTTGCGTTGCCAGCACCGACATGTCAGCAAACCATTTACCGTCGATATCGCGTGGAGCAAATGCTTGATTCGCCTGTGAATCAAAATCAACAAAAGCTTGCAGAACATCTTCACCCACTTCGAAGGCTTGAGGGCCAATGGCGGGGCCAAGCCACGCTATCACTTCACCAGAAAACAACGCTAACGCATTTTCGACAATGCCATTTGCTAAGCCGCGCCAACCTGCGTGAACAGCGGCTACTTGCGTACCTTGTGTATTAGTCAATAATACAGGTAAACAATCGGCGGTCATCGCTGAACAAACAACATGGCTTGAAGAAGTAAATACACCATCCGCATCAAGCACCTGTGTTGTTGGTTCATTTGCTTGAGCCACAACGGTTGAATGCGTTTGGTTTAACCAGATTGGCGCATTTGGCATGCTTGCCTGTTGCGCCAACCAAGCTCGGTTCTTCTCTACTAAAGACAAATCATCCCCAACGTGAGTACCTAAATTTAGCCCTTGGTAAGGGCCTGTCGAAAATCCGCCTATGCGTGTTGAGGCGAAAGCTTTGACATTTTTAGGCGCTGGCCAATTCGGAATGATCGTCTTCATATTAGAATTCTTCCGGTAAGCCGTGCTCTTCTGTATCTTGACGAAGCGCTTCAGTCATCACAACCATGTCATCAGGCACTGGAGCATGAAACTCAAGAACTTCGCCCGTAATTGGGTGCTCAAAGCGCAGCATTACTGCGTGCAATGCTTGGCGATCGAAACCCCGGATCATTGCCGTTAGCTCTTCAGACGCACCTGTCGGGATGCGAGCACGTCCACCATATGCAATATCACCGAGCAACGGATGCTGAAGGTAAGACATGTGCACACGAATCTGGTGCGTACGACCCGTTTCTAGACGCAAGCGAATACGCGTGTGTTCGCGGAAGCGTTCAGCAACACGGTAGTGCGTTACTGCTGGTTTGCCCATTGGTGCTACCGCCATAAGCGTGCGCTTAGTAGAGTGACGACCAATCGGTTGATCCACTTTACCGCCCGCAGTCATACGACCAATAGCGATCGCTTCGTACTCACGAGTAATATTACGTTTTTGCAGTGCGCGAACCAGACGAGTTTGTGCAGGAACGGTTTTCGCCACCACCATCAAACCCGTTGTGTCTTTATCCAAACGGTGCACGATACCTGCACGAGGTACTTCTGCAATATCAGGGTAATGATGCAACAACGCATTAAGTACAGTGCCATCAGGCGTACCAGCGCCCGGATGAACCACAAAGTCACGAGGTTTGTTGATAACGATAATATCTTCATCTTCATAGACGATATCTAGCGGGATATCTTGCGCTTCCCAGCGTTCTTCATCTTCTAACTCGGCTTGCAATGTAATTTCCTCGCCACCCATTACTTTGGTACGAGGTTTAGTGACAACTTCACCATCAACTTGAACTTTCCCATCAAGCAGCCACTCTTTTAGGCGCGAGCGAGAGAAGTCCGCGAATAATTCGGCGATAGCTTGGTCTAAACGTTGACCTAACTGGCTATCTTTTACGGTATTTGTTAATACAATCTGCTGAGCCATATCGAACTTTTTTAAAAACTGTGAGACTAATGCTCACGACTGTGAAAAAATAGACTATTACGTCATTGTATCTGTTACTGGAAAGAAAGTAACGGCAGCTTAAGAAATATTTAGATTCAAGGAACAGACTCCTGATATGAAACGTCAGACTTTAACAGGCCTTTTAGCGGTATCCCTTCTGTTTGGATGTGCAAGCAAAGAAGAAATCGTTCCTGATGTGCCGCCTTCGGAACTGTATGCAGACGCACAGATTTCTCTTCAAAGTGGTAATTGGCTTTCTGCAATTGAGAAACTGGAAGCATTAGACTCACGTTACCCATTCGGTGCCTACTCAGAACAGGTGCAGCTTGACCTAATCTATGCGTACTACAAAAACGACGACCTTGCTTTGGGCTTGGCAACCATTTCTCGCTTTATGCGTTTAAACCCAACCCATGAAAAGATGGATTGGGTGCTGTACATGCGAGGTCTAAGCCACATGGCGCAAGATCGTAACTTTATGCATGATTTATTCAGCGTAGATCGAAGCGATCGCGATCCTGAACCGGTAAAAAAAGCGTTTGATGACTTCAAAAAACTACTTCAACGCTACCCGAATAGCCCATATGCAGAAGATTCACAAAAACGTATGGTCGCGCTGAAAAACCGTCTAGCGAACTATGATTTAGCGACTGCTGACTTCTACCTTCGCCGTGAAGCTTGGGTCGCTGCTATTAATCGCAGCCAAGAGCTGCAAAAAGCGTATCCAGACACAGAAGCTGCACGTAAGTCACTGACTATCCAGCTAGAGGCCTACAAGCAACTTGGTTTGGAAGACGCCGTAGCAAGAACTGAAAAGCTTATCGAGCTCAACCCTGTGAAGTAATTGAACTTGCTTTAAACTGAACCGCCACCGTTTTTACCGTGGCGGTTTTTTATTACTCTCAATAGTGTATTCAGCCCTTTCTTGATGATCTTCCTAGCTCCACATATGCTTAAAGTTCTCCTCCCCCCTTTATAAAAAGGATGTGAACGTGACGATATCTAAGCTTTGCGCAGTTATGCTGCTCCTATTGTCTGCTTCCGTTTGCGCACTGCAAATCTCGCCGCTCAAACAGCCTCCTTATACCGGAGACCTCGATGTCATCAAGGAGAAGAATGTACTGCGCGTCTTAGTTTCTGCTGATTTAGGCTTTTACTACATTGAGGGCGGCACACCAAAAGGCATAGGCGCAGAATTGCTGGCGCATTTCGAAAAAGACCTTCGTAAACTCAAACCAAAGCTTAACGTACAAATTATTCCTGTTGCCCGCGACCAGCTACTGCCAGCCTTAGAAAACGGTTCAGGTGACTTAGTTGTCGCCAACCTGACTATTACCGACACGCGCAAACAGAAAGTGGAGTTCAGTTCACCCATCCTCACTGGTATTCAAGAGTGGGTAGTGACAAACAAAAGCACACCAACGATGACGAAAATCGAACAATTGAGCGGCAAAGAGATTTGGGTGCGCGCCAGTTCTAGCTACTTTGAAAGCATTCAGACACTAAATAAGAAACTAAACAAAAAAGGCTTACCGCCTGTTATCGTGCACTTTATTGAAGAAACACTTCAAGATTATGAGCTGGTCGGAATGCTCAACAATGGTTACGTCAAAGCCATTGTTCTCGATAGCCATAAAGCCAAGCTTTGGCTGAAAGTGATGGATGATATTCGGGTTCACAAAAAAATCCCTATCCGCAAAAATGGCAAAATTGCTTGGGCAATGCGAGAAAATAGTCCCAAATTAAAAGCCGTCGTGAATAAGTTCATCCAGAAGTCTCGCTCTGGGACACTACTCGGTAACGTTATTTACGGTAAATACATCGATAATACGGGATGGTTGAACAGAGCTCTTAACCCTAAGAAAATTGCTCAACTAGAAAAACTCGCGGCGCTATTTTCACGCTATGGTGAGAAATACGATATCGACTATTTACTGATCGCTGCAATCGCTTACAAGGAATCAGGATTTAATAACGACCTAGTTGGAAGTCGAGGTGCCGTTGGCATAATGCAAGTCCTACCTAGCACCGCTCAAGATCCGAATATCAATATCAAAAATGTTCGACAATTAGAAAACAACATTCATGCTGGAGTGAAATACTTAGCTTTTTTGCGTAAGCAGTACTTCAGTGACCCTGATATTACTGCACAAAATAAACTCTACTTTACATTGGCGGCTTACAATGCGGGCCCCGGCAATGTAGAGCGTATTCGTAAGCGTGCAGCCCAACAAGGTTACGATCCTAATGTTTGGTTTAATAACGTTGAAGTCGTTATGCGGAAAAGTTTAAGCTCAACGGTTGGGTACGTCACAAGCATTAATCGCTACTACATAATATACAAACAACTAGAAAGCTTGGACCAAGTCAAAAGTCTAGAAAGGGTTTCACTAGCCCCAAAAGACCCCATTTTCATGATACCGCTACGAAAAGTCAGCCAAATGCCAGACAGTAAAAAGCCGCTTGTACAGTAAGCGGCTTTTTAAATGGATTCATTGGAAAGACTCAGTGATCGTCATCACACCTTACGTGTAGTTAAATTTTAACCACCTCAAATATTAGGCCGTAAAACTTCCCTAAAAACGAGGCCGTTTTCAGCTGAGTACTCTATCCAATCTACGGATTTACTAACCGATAACAAGCAATTTCACGATAAATCTCAGAAGTTCTTGAGTGAGATCACATTCATTTTTCATCATAAAAAACCCGAGCAAAATAATGATCTGAATCACATTTTTTTATGCTTAAAGCGGTAATCTGAACTCAACCCATGAGGGATGCAACAGAGGAAAAACACTTATGACAATGAATATCACTGGCAAAAACATCGAAATCACCTCTGCAATCCGAGCTCATATTGAGAGCAAATTTAAAAAACTGGAGAAATGGCAAGTAGACCTAATTGGTTGCCAAGCAACTTTCAGTGAGGAACCAAACAAACAGAAGAAATTCGAAGCGGTTATCAAAGTTCCTAAAGGCCAGCTCATTGCCTCAGCAACTCACGAAGATCTTTACGCAGCTATCAACGAAGTGGAGCAAAAACTAGAACGACAATTGAACAAGCTGACCCACAAACCTGAAGCTCGACGTGCAAGTAAGCCTGAGCTAGTGGAAGAAGAAGAGTAAACTGAACATATTGAGGAAATAGCGCCGAAAGGCGCTATTTTTTTGCTTGACGCTCTCCCCAGCCTTGCTTATTGTGTTTAAACACTCATAAATTAAGCACTATTTATGCATTTAACCTCACTGTTTATTTTTGACTTCTTTTTCCTCCCATAGTTGGAGGGGCGAACTCGTTTGTGAAAGAAAAGTCAAAAACAAACAGAAAGCCTCCCAAATCGGGAGGCTTTTTTATAAGGAAAGAATTGATGACTGACCAACCTATTTCCCTCGAAGAAATTCGTTTACGCTTGAATGAGTTGGATGACCAACTTCTCAGCTTATTGTCTGAGCGCCGTAAACTCAGCATTGAAGTAGCCAAAAGCAAAGTACAAACCTCAAAGCCTGTTCGCGACGCCGTCCGTGAACAGCAATTATTGGTCAAGCTGATTTCTAATGGCCAAGATAAATACGAACTTGACGCGCAGTACATCACCAAACTTTTCCATACCATCATTGAAGACTCAGTTCTGCTTCAACAAAGTTATCTGCAAAATCTCGTTAACCCACAGCAAAGCCGTAAGCCACTTGCTCGCGTCGCTTTTTTAGGAGCCAAAGGCTCTTATTCGCACTTGGCAAGTCGCGAATACTTCAGTCGTAAAAATACGGAGCTTATCGAGCTCAACTGCGAGCACTTTAAAGAAGTGACTCAAACGGTTGAATCTGGCCATGCTGATTATGGCGTTCTGCCAATCGAAAACACCAGCTCAGGCTCTATTAATGAAGTGTATGACTTACTACAACACACGACGCTTTACATCGTTGGAGAGCTAACTCAACCAATCGAACACTGCTTGGTTGCGAAAAAAGACATTCGTCTGGAAGATATTAAAACGCTGTATTCTCACCCTCAGCCACACCAACAGTGCAGTGAGTTTTTAAGCCGTATGAAAGGGGTAAAGCTGGAATCCTGCGCGAGCACAGCAGATGCAATGCAGAAAGTCCAAGAGATGGATCGTGATGATGTGGCTGCAATTGGTAATGCATCAAGCGGTAAGCTATATGGCTTGCAAGCAATTCAAGGCAACATCGCAAACCAAACCGAAAACCATACTCGCTTTATCGTGGTTGCTCGTAAACCGGTTGAAGTTTCTACTCAGATTCCAGCAAAAACCACATTGATCATGTCGACCTCCCAAGAGGCAGGCTCATTGGTTGAAACACTATTAGTGCTGCAACGTTACGGCATCAATATGACCAAGCTGGAATCACGCCCAATTATGGGGAACCCGTGGGAAGAGATGTTCTACGTAGACTTGACATCACATCTTGCTTCGACAGAAATGCAACAGGCACTTGAAGAGCTAACAAAAATCACTAAGCACTTGAAAGTATTAGGCTGTTACCCGAGTGAGAACGTAAAGCCTACGCAAGTAAAATTGAGTTAATAGACACCAGTGAGTAAAAAGATCATGGCAACCCAAAAAGTCGTAATCGCATCGCTAAACCCAGCCAAAATTAATGCAGTTCAAAGTGCATTTCGTAATGCATTTCCGCATCAAGAGTTCAACTTCGTTGGCATCAGTGTACCGAGTGAGGTCGCAGATCAGCCCATGACGAATGAAGAAACTCATCGTGGTGCGCTAAACCGCGTTAAAAACGCAAAAGTAGAGATGCCAAACGCGGATTACTATGTCGGTCTCGAAGCGGGAATTGAAGCAAACGTGACGTTTGCTTGGATGGTGGTTGAGTCAGAGACTCACCGCGGTGAATCTCGTTCTGCAAGCTTAATGTTGCCGCCAAAAGTCTTGGAAAAACTCAAGGATGCGAATGAGTTGGGAGATGTAATGGACAAAGTGTTTGGTACTGATAACATCAAACAGAAAGGTGGCGCTATTAGCCTACTAACCCAAAACCAGCTAACTCGAAGCTCGGTCTATCACCAAGCCTTGATTCTGGCTTTGATTCCATTCACAAACCCTGAGCACTTTCCTTCAAATTTATAACACTCAGCCTATTCTCTAGATACGCAAAAGGGCGGATATTTCCGCCCTTTGTAATACGTTATCTTAGTCAATTGTAACACCAAGGCCTAAAAGCAAATTGGATATACTGTCTACTTAGATACCGCAACTTGTTCTAACAAGACTTTCAACTTGTCTTTTTCTTCATCAGATTTCGACTTTAGTTCGTTAGAGCCACGAGTAATGGTGGCAATGCCCACACCAAGCATCTGACTGATCTGACGTTGAGATAATTCTCCTTTAAGAAGTTCGTTAATTATATTAACGCGTGATATTAATGACTCTCTCTCATCACGTGACATCAGCATTGTTAACAGCATGTCATCTTGCTGGGTGCCCATACTTGTTCGAATTAGCTCAATAATCTGTTGCCAGTCTTTGTACTCGGGTTCGTGCGACATCAAGTTACCTCACTCAATACTTGGTATTGATCTCATGTTGATTCAAGAACGCGCCATCGATACCCAAAAGATCACGATAGTATGTTTCAAACATCAAGATGTTTTGTACATAACCGCGCGTCTCTTTAAATGGAATTGCCTCAATAAAGGCATAAGCATCCACTTTTCCTTGGGTACGCTCTCGCCACGTTTTTACTCTGTTAGGACCTGCATTATAAGCAGCAAGAGCAAAAATACGATTATTATCGTAATCCTCTAATAAACCTTGCAAATAATGGCTACCAATTTCGATATTTTTTCCTACATTGTAGAGATCCTGCGTACCTTGATAACTCAACTTATATTTACGTGCCGTGTACTTCGCCGTCGCAGGCATGATCTGCATAAGACCACGAGCGCCAACTGGAGAGCGGGCTTCAACATCTAACGCACTTTCCTGTCGAGCGAGAGACATCATCGTGACGGGATCAATGTTGTGCTTTTTCGCATAAAAGTTAAACCACCAGCGGTGTGCTATTGGGAACCTAAGTTCGATATTATCCCACATCTGCGCTTGAATACTCGCGGTCACCGTTAGGTGATGCCAACGTTTAAATGATGCATAAGCCGCCAACATCGCCTTTTCATCTTTCCCTACGCGGCGCAGTAAGTGTGCCCATTCACTCTTCGCTGCTGCGATTTTATCCGTCGCGATCAACTCTTCGATACGAGCTAACGAGTCTTGATAGGGTTGAACAACTTTCTTATCCAACTTAACCGTATGCGTTGGGTATTTGATTGATTGCCCGATTGCATTGGCGGCAGCCACACTGTAGAAGTTTCGTTGCCCAAGCAGAGTTGCTAAACGCTGTTTCCCCGCGATGTCATCACCTAACGCTATTTCACTTCTTCCAAGCCAATATTGCCAGCGTAGCGTGGCTTGTTCTTCTTTATTTAGAACAGCAATCCACTCTTGTACGCCTTTCCAATCTGCATTTTGAATCGCTAAGCGGATGCGCGTTTCAATCAACGGTAAGTACTGACTGGTTTTCGTTTTATCATCGCGCCATTTAGCTAATGACTCAGACTCCGTACGAGTCAATCGAAATGCAATATAGTCGGCAAGTTCTTGCGCTTTTTCTGGAGAAAACTTCTGTCCTTTAATGACAGCATCGTACGCACCTTGTGCTTGGCTAGTGTTCATGCGAGCCAACTTTTCTAACGCATATTCACTTTGCGCTCGATTAAAATCATTCGCAGGTTTTTTCTTCGCGAATTCCGCAACACTTGAAGGATTATCAAACAACGCTTTCATTTCTTTGGCTTGTTGCTTTGCCTGCGCTGATTTAGGCAGTTTGAGCAAGTAACTCATCAAACCGCCATTACGAGCATCAAACGCCAGTAACATACGCTGTAGAATCAGTTCATCGGTACGCTCACCCGCCTTGTCCCATGCTGCAAATAATGGGTCACACTCATCAGCAATGCTGATGCCACGTAACCACATATGTTCAGCCCCTTTAAACGCCGCGACTTTCTTGCCTTGCTTTAATTGAGCGACGTAGAAAATACATTGGTAACGCTCACCACTAGGAATGACTTTTTGAAACTCAGTAATGGTTTTCCAATCTTTTTGCTTATAAAGATGATTGAGGTATGGAGCGCGAACTCGACGAGAAAATGGAAAAGACTCGTGCTCAGAAATAAACTCGTTCACCTGTTGTGGTGACTTTTCCGGTAACTGTCTAATAAAAGTGCGGTAATCCACATAAGGCGTTAGTGGATAGTCAGAAATTTTAGGACGAATCGAAAGGTATCTGTCGATGTCATTTTTATCTAATAAATCTTGAGCTTGCTCATATACTTCGCGCTGCTTTTCCAAACTCAGCGCGGCATTAGCACTCAAACTCATAGCACACAACGCGGCGGCGCAGCATACCTTTTTAGCCAATTCAGATACGTTGAATCTCATTTGTGTCATTTTCCCCAGACATATACTGCCCTAAAGCCTAGTTTTGTTAGAGTTCATGTGATGTTAAGGCAATTTTCACACATGCATCTATTTACACAGAATGCAGATGTCCATGTAAAGCAACTTTGTGTATTAAAAATTGTACTCGTCAAACTTTTAAGACGATGGAGACAAAGCGTTTCTAACTCGCATAGAACACACTTCGTCATTCTTAACGAATAACAAAAGTGTATACCCTAACCGTGTAAGTTTCCGGTCAGCTCAAAATAAGAAATCCATTCGTTAGGGAAATTCTTGCAATGCGGTAACAAAAACAAAGCACTTGGTATAAAATGATGGGTTTGAATGACAGTTAATTTAGGAACGATCGGCAATGGCTGAATACGTATATACCATGTCGCGGGTGAGCAAAATTGTGCCACCTAAGCGTCAAATTCTTAAAGACATCTCTCTGAGCTTCTTCCCTGGTGCGAAAATCGGTGTTTTAGGTCTGAACGGTGCAGGTAAATCCACACTGCTACGTATCATGGCAGGTATCGACACGGATATCGACGGTGAAGCGCGTCCACAACCTGGTCTAAACGTAGGTTACCTACCTCAGGAACCAGTATTAGACGAATCAAAAACCGTTCGTGAAGTTGTTGAAGAAGCGGTTGCTGACGTTGCTGACGCTCTGAAACGTTTGGACGCAGTCTACGCAGCATACGCTGAACCAGATGCAGACTTCGACGCACTTGCAAAAGAGCAAGGCGAGCTAGAAGCCCTTATCCAAGCGAAAGATGGCCACAACCTAGAAAATGCGCTTGAGCGTGCGGCAAACGCACTTCGTTTACCTGAATGGGACCAAAAAATTGCGCACCTATCAGGTGGTGAACGCCGCCGTGTGGCTATTTGTCGCTTGCTACTTTCTAAGCCAGACATGCTATTGCTTGATGAACCTACCAACCACCTAGATGCAGAATCAGTTGCTTGGCTAGAGCGCTTCTTAGTGGATTACACAGGTACCGTAGTAGCCATCACCCACGACCGTTACTTCCTAGATAACGCTGCGGGCTGGATCTTAGAACTGGACCGTGGTGAAGGTATCCCATGGGAAGGCAACTACACCTCATGGCTGGAGCAAAAAGACGCTCGTCTACAACAAGAAGCCTCCCAAGAGAGTGCTCGCCAAAAGACTATCGAGAAAGAGCTTGAGTGGGTACGTAAAAACCCTAAAGGTCGTCAAGCGAAGTCAAAAGCACGTATGGCTCGCTTTGAAGAGCTACAAAGCTCTGATCACCAAAAACGTAATGAAACCAACGAACTGTTTATCCCACCTGGTGAGCGTCTAGGTGATAAGGTTATTGAAGTGAAGAACCTGACCAAGTCATTTGACGGTCGTGTTCTGATTGATGACCTGTCATTCAGCATCCCTAAAGGTGCGATTGTTGGTATCATCGGTGCGAACGGCGCAGGTAAATCGACGCTATTCAAGATGTTAAGTGGTACTGAACAACCAGACTCGGGCACAATTGAGATGGGCGATACAGTAAAACTAGCATCTGTCGATCAGTTCCGTGACAGCATGGACGATTCTAAAACCGTATTCCAAGAGATCTCTGAAGGTGCTGATATCATTAAGATCAACAACTTCGAAATCCCAGCTCGCGCATACTGTTCACGCTTTAACTTTAAAGGCAGTGACCAACAAAAGATTATTGGTGAACTATCGGGTGGTGAGCGTAACCGTGTCCACCTTGCGAAGCTGCTTAAAGCGGGCGGTAACGTGTTGCTACTCGACGAACCAACCAACGACCTTGACGTTGAAACACTGCGTGCTCTAGAAGAAGCGTTACTAGAGTTCCCTGGTTGTGCAATGGTTATCTCGCACGACCGTTGGTTCCTTGACCGTATCGCTACCCACATCATTGACTACCGTGACGAAGGCCAAGTTAACTTCTACGAAGGTAACTACACAGAGTACATGGATTGGTTGAAGAAAACATTGGGTCCTGAAGCCGCAGAACCACACCGTATCAAATACAAGCGTATTGCGAAGTAATCGCAACCCACAAAGTTTGATTGTAATTTGTACAAAGGCCGCTATCATAGCGGCCTTTGTTTTCTTTGTTATAAAAAGAGCTCATTAGCCCGTCTCGTTCGTTAAGAACATGACATAGCACTTACGTCACTCTGTAGCGACCTCGACACTTTTCAAACAACAATCGAACATTTTTTGTTCGTATTGATATACTATTCAATTCTGTTTGACGACCTGACGAGAATATTCATATGACAGAGAGACGACGCTTTTCACGTATTCTCCATCAAGCTCCAGCTAAGATAGAACAACGTGACTTGGCAATTGAAGCTAGGATTCAAGATCTTTCCTTGCATGGTTTACTCATGAAAGTGGAAGAGACTGAGGCTTTGGATCCAACCCTTCCAGTCCATGTGACTTTTTCATTTGATCAATCCGAACAAGTGATTACGTTAAAAGCGCAAGTTGTGGATCTCTCTAAGTGTGAGATTAGGTTGAAGATCGCTAAGATAGACATCGAAAGCATTAGCCAACTAAAACGATTTATAGAATTGAATGTAGGCAATAACGACCTTCTGAATCGAGAGTTAGAGCACCTCTCTGGTTTTTAGGAGAAAAATAAATGAACGCCTATTTAAGTAACAATAACTATGTCTAAAAAAATCATCACGCAGATCCCGACGAAAGACGGCGATCAGCAGTTCTATTTGGGCCGCAGTTCGGTCCTAGCAGTATTTGCTTCAGTATTGGCATTACCCGCCGTCGTTGGTGGCGCGTGGTACCTTAATCAGCAGCAGATGCACAATAAAGACGAACTAACACAAATCATCGCCAAACTGGAAAGTGAAAAGGCCGAAGTGACGGCTCTTTACGAAGAACAGCTTGATACCAATCATTCGCTTTCCCAGTCTTTGACGGACAAAAACAATCAAATTCAGCTATTGGGCAAACGGGTATTCGACGTTGAATCGGTTTTAGGTCTCGCAGACGAAGAGTTGATGATCGATGAGAACAGCATGGGGTTAGAGGAGCGAATTGACGCAGCCGCTATCGATTCTGCTGTTCGCGCGACGATGTTCCGTTTGATACCAAATGACAGCCCAGTCACATACCAACGTATTTCTTCTTCTTACGGCAGTCGTATTAATCCGATTTCAGGTAAGAGGCATGTTCATACTGGTATCGATCTGACTTGTAAAAGAGGAGAAGAGATCCTGGCACCGGCTGACGGTGTGGTGGAAACCGTTCGCCCGAGCAATCGTGGTTATGGTAACTATGTCACCATTCGTCACTCATTTGGCTTTATGAGCTCCTTTGCTCATCTACAACGCTTCAAAGTGAAAAGCGGTCAGTTTGTTAGTAAAGGCGACATCATTGCTCAATGCGGTAACTCTGGCAACTCCACAGGGCCACACTTGCACTATGAAGTACGCTTCCTCGGACGAGCACTCAACCCTCAATACTTAATGGAGTGGACGCCAGAAAACTTCAACGACGTCTTTGAAAAAGAGAAAAAAGTGAAATGGGGACCTTTGGTTCAATTGATTGATAACGTTGTACGCCTACAAGTCAATTTAACCAATTCACCCTATCGCGATACCAGTATCAACACAGTATCAAGTGAAGATACGAGTAATACTGCGACGAACTGATTTGTCCATCAACACGAAAAAGAGCAGCTTACGCTGCTCTTTTTGTTTCGGACTCTGCACGACTAAATAACCCGTGATTAACCGCGATGAATATTATCATTCGCCTGTTTGAGTAAGTTTTGGCTCTCATTCATAAATTGTTGAGAATAAGTACCAAACCAATCACTCACCTGCTTAAAGCTTTCGATGAATCGCGCTTTGTCTCCGCTATCCAGAATCGCTACCGCATCACCTAAACGCTGATGGAATCGCTTGATCATATCGATATTCTCTTGAGAAGAGAAAATGATATCACCGTACAAGTTCGGATCCTGACCAAACAGTCGTCCCACCATCGCCAATTCAAGGCGGTAGATTGGCGAGCTTAACTTCAACAACTGATCGATGTTCGGATTCTCTTTGCTAAGGTGCATACCGTAAGCAAACGACGTGAAGTGGCGCAACGCCTGAATCAACGTCATGCCATGATCGTGCTCTTGTGCATCGATTTGGCACAAGCTTGCGCCCCAAATCCCAAACTGTTGCAATAGCCATTGGTAATGCTCGTGACCACGGCCATCACAGTACACAATAACCTGCTTGGCAAGGCTCGGAACATCTGGGCCAAACATTGGGTGCAAACCAACCACAGGACCTTGGTGCACATTCAACATTGCTTGCAGAGGCTTCGACTTGATAGAAGTCAGGTCACACAGAATGCAGTCTTGCGGCAAGTTCCCCAGTTTTTCGATCACCCCTTCCGTTAGATGAATCGGCACCGTGACCACGACTAAACCCGCGTTGTCTAGAATCTCATCCGCATGATCCCAGTCTTTACTGCCGAGAACTTTGACCCGGTAGCCCGACAATTTGAACATACGCCCAAACAGGCCACCCAATTGACCATTACCACCAATAATAACAACTGAGCGTAAATCAGGGTTCAAACACTTAAAACCGGAATCTTTCTCGCTGGCATAAGATTCACGCATTGTTCGACGCAGAATATCTTCAATAAGCTGTGGAGGAATTCCCATTTTTTCAGCTTCAGCGCGACGAGAAGCTAACATCGCCGCTTCACGGTCTGGAGCATAAATTGGCAAACCATGTTCGCTTTTTACTTCCCCAACTTTCTCTACGAGCGCTAAACGCTGAGCCAATAGCTCCAACATTTGCTTGTCGACTGCATCAATCTGATCGCGTAATGCGTTAAGTTCAACTGCCATTGATGTTCCTTAAATCCTGTATTAATTAGCCTTTAGACGATTTTCTAAGAAAGGCACTAGCTCTTCATGTGCATGACGTAATAGTGCCTCAGTTGAATCCCAATTGATACATGCGTCAGTGATAGATACACCGTATTTCATCTCTTCAAGAGCTAAGTCAGAAGATTGATTTCCTTCATTGATATGGCTTTCAATCATAAGACCGATAATAGATTTATTGCCTTCACGGATTTGATGAATCACATCCTCCGCGACTAATGGCTGGCGACGGTAATCTTTACGTGAGTTGGCGTGACTGCAATCCACCATTAATGAAGCATCAAGACCAGATTTCGCCATCTCTTGCTCACACTCAGTGACTGATACCGAATCGTAGTTAGTTTGCTTGCCGCCACGTAAGATCACATGTCCATTAGCATTGCCCTGGGTGGTCAGCAGTGCGACTTGTCCCTCACGGTTAATTCCCATAAAACGGTGGCTAGAGGACGCAGCTTGCATCGCGTTAATTGCGGTTGCCAAACTGCCATCGGTGCCATTCTTAAAACCGATTGGCATAGACAGGCCGCTTGCCATTTCACGGTGAGTTTGTGACTCCGTCGTACGAGCACCGATGGCTGCCCAGCTAAAAGTATCCGCCAAGTATTGTGGGCTAATTGGGTCTAGAGCCTCAGTCGCGAGCGGGATTTCCATCTCTGCCAACTCCACCAGAAGTTCGCGTCCAACATGCAGACCGTGTTCAATATCGAAACTGCCGTCTAGGTGTGGGTCATTGATCAGGCCTTTCCAGCCGACCGTGGTGCGCGGCTTCTCAAAGTAAACACGCATAACAATATACAGTTGGTCACTTAGTTGTTCAGAGAGTGCTTTAAGTCGCTTTGCGTAATCCTTCGCCGCTTCTACGTCGTGGATAGAACATGGACCGCATACAACAAGCAGGCGGTGATCCTTCTTGTGAATAATATTAGCGATAGTTTGACGAGACTCTTGAATAAAGCGACGTGCTTTTTCACTCAAAGGAAGCTTGGTTTTTAGTTCCTCCGGAGTAATAAGAACCTGTTCTTCGATAATATTAATATTGCTCAACTCACTTTTCTGCATAACTCTAACCTGTATATTTATTTTTACACCCAACCAAACCTTTGGTGAGACAACTAAGCTTTAACGACAAGATAACAGGCTAAAAAAGAAAAACAAGCGTACAGAATAAAAAACATTTAGTGTAAACCTAGGTTTACAGTTAAATAAAAAGCCAAAATATAATTAACTTTGGCTTCTCATCGCTGTTTTGAATCTTTTACAAGAGGTTTAGCTAGTCAAGCGTTTCATCGCTTCACTCGCCGCTTTCCACTCTTGAGATAGCTTAAGTTCGCTTGGAGAAAATGACTGTTTTTTCAGTAATCCATCCGCGAGTGGCACGGTTGAAACCGGTAAGTTGTCTAATACCTCAACGTGCGCTTCTCGTTTATTACACATTAACAACATATCGCAGCCAGCTCTCAATGCTTGAGCACCTCGCTCGGCAGGGCTGCCCATGATCGCAGCGCCTTCCATGGTCAAGTCATCCGAAAAAACCAAACCTTTAAAACCCAATTGCTGACGCAGGACCTGTTTTAACCAGTATTCAGAACCGCTGGCTGGTTGAGCATCATAGTGTGGGAAAATCACGTGAGCAGGCATCATGGCATCTAAAATACCGGCATCAATTTGCGCTTTGAAGATCGCCATATCTTGTTCAAAAATATCACTGCGCTCGTCGTATGGTGTTTCTAGATGTGAGTCTGCAATCACGCCACCATGTCCAGGGAAGTGCTTGCCTGTCGTTGCCATGCCAACACTCTTCATTCCCTGCATATATGCAGTGCTATAGCGAAGAATGGTATCGGCATCTTCACCGAATGCACGGTTACCGATCGCTTTACATTGATGGCCTTGGTCAAGTACCGGGGCAAAGCTTAAATCAATATCATGGGCAATCAGCTCTGCTGCCATTAACCAACCGCCCATACGAGCAAGCTCTTCACCATTTTGATGTTTAGCGTACTCATCAGCAGCAGGAATTAATGAGAAACCTTCGCGAAAGCGCTGCACTCGGCCGCCCTCTTGATCCACACCGATCAAAAACGGGCGCTTAGCCGCCTTTCGGATGGATTGAGTAAGTGCTTGAAGCTGTTTGCTATCATGATAGTTGCGAGCAAATAGAATTAAGCCACCAACCGTAGGATGCTCCAAGATTTCTTTGTCTTCAGCGGTCAGTTCATACCCCGCAACGTCAACCCATAACGGTCCCATGTTTTCTCCTCAAAATCGGCTGAATATCTCGTATTCGATGAGGTTATTCGCTTCAGATTTGCTTTACAATAAGTGAATGAAGAATTGACGAGATCGGCTATGAAATTTAACGAACTGTACATTGGTGTGATGTCTGGAACGAGTATGGATGGTGTTGATACCGCTCTAGTTGAAATAAGCGATGAGCATGTTCGCCTGATTGCGCATGACGACTACCCAATGCCCGCAGCACTAAAAGACATGCTGTTATCTGTTTGTACCGGTCAAGCAACAAATTTAAAAGCCATAGGTGAACTTGACCACCAGCTCGGCCACCTATTTGCAGATGCTGTGTTACAGCTGCTCAATAAGTCTGGTTACGTCGTAGAGCAAATTCGTGCGATTGGTAATCACGGTCAAACAGTATTCCATCAGCCTACCGGAAACTTGCCGTTTACCACTCAATTGGGCGATGCAAACATTATCGCGGTCAAAACAGGCATTGATACGGTAGCGGATTTTCGTCGTAAAGACATGGCGCTAGGTGGACAAGGTGCCCCACTCGTCCCTGCTTTCCATAAAAGCATTTTTGCGATGCAGGATTCCACAACTGTGGTACTTAACATTGGAGGCATTGCCAATATCTCGGTACTGCATCCAGAACAACCAGTCATTGGCTATGACACAGGCCCGGGCAATATGTTGATGGACGCATGGTGTGCGCTGCATACTGGGCAAAGCTTCGACGAAGATGCACAGTTTGCACTTAAAGGAACGGTAAACGCTACTTTGTTGACTCAATTACTCAAAGAAGCTTACCTCGCCATGCCAGCCCCTAAAAGTACCGGACGAGAACTGTTCAATATTGACTGGCTGCATCAACAACTGGCCCATCACAATTTACCAATCGAAGACGTACAACGTACACTTTGCGAGTATTCTGCAATTACCATTGCCAACGAAGTCGACAAGTTTTCTCATGGCATCACACCTCAACTATTGGTCTGTGGCGGTGGAGCAAGAAACCCACTTTTGATGCAGCGACTAGCTAAGTTATTGCCACAATGGAGCGTTGCGACAACGGCAGAAAAAGGCGTTGATGGCGACTACATGGAAGCAATGGCGTTTGCTTGGCTTGCGCAGCGCCATATTCACGGCCTCCCTAGCAACTTACCGGAAGTTACGGGGGCAAGTCGTCTCGCTTCACTGGGTGTACTCTATTCAAAAAATTAAGGGCAATAGATCCTAAACAAAAAGGCTTAATTCATTATGACGAACGATGCACTTATCGCAGCTTTATCCCATCTGGTATCTGAAGGGCGAAACCCAGACACCATGGACATCGACTTGCTGCCTTCTCTCGATATTGTTCAACGCATCAACCAACAGGACAAACTCGTTCCTCTTGCCGTTGAAAAAGTGTTGCCTGAGATCGCTGAAGCCGTTGATAAGATCACGGAAGCATTTAAGGTCGGAGGTCGGTTGTTTTACATCGGTGCGGGTACCAGTGGTCGACTTGGCGTTTTGGACGCTTCAGAATGCCCACCAACTTTTGGCACAGATCCAGAGATGGTCGTTGGTATTATTGCTGGTGGAAAAGAGGCAATGTTCCGTGCAAAAGAAGGGGCGGAGGACGATCCAGCATTGGGTGAGCAAGATCTTAAAGAGAATACGCTAACACAACGCGATGTCGTCGTTGGTATTGCGGCAAGTGGACGAACACCTTACGTGATTGGTGGCTTAGAGTATGCGAACGAGCTTGGTGCCACCACTGTAGCACTATCTTGTAACCCTGACTCTCCGATTGCAGATATTGCTGATATTGCGATTAGCCCCGTTGTTGGACCTGAAGCGTTAACGGGATCCACTCGCTTAAAATCAGGGACGGCACAAAAACTCGTACTAAACATGCTCACTACCGCAAGCATGATTCGCCTGGGCAAAAGTTATCAGAACTTAATGGTAGATGTGAAAGCGACGAATGCAAAGCTAGTTGCAAGAGCGACTCGTATTGTTATGCAAGCAACAGATTGTACTAACCAAGAGGCTAAAACGGCGCTCAAAGAAACGGACTACGACGCCAAGTTAGCGATTTTGATGATTTTAACCGGGCTGGATAGAGAAAGCGCGACTGAGCAACTGAACGCCAAGCAAGGATATTTAAGAAAAGTCGTGATCGCGCAAACTAATCAATCTTAATCAATAAAGCGCCTCACTTATTTAAAAGTCAGGCGCCTTTTATGGCTCAATTTAGTAGTTCAATCGTTCAATGTGAGTAATACCGACTTTACCTTCAAGGTCACTGAACATATGAACCATTGCTGGGTATGGTTGTGCTCCAGGGTAGACAACTTCTGCATTACAGAAAAACGCATAGTTTTGTCCGGCTACGACTTGAGTAGCCACAACCAAAGGGGAGTATTTGACACCGACAAACCCCTCGATACCTTTAGCAAATACTTCTTTATTCTCTGCTGTGAGTTCATGAAATGGACTCCAGCCACCAGCCATTTGCGTTGACATAATGTGATTCCTTTTTTTCTGTGCTCACTATCAAGCAATATGAACATAGTTTAATAAGGAAAATTTTGCCACATTTATGTGATGCAGACAGTGTAACAACGGCTTTATTGACTATTAATTTGAGTATTCATTCCAACCACGTTGCCATTCCATGCGGAATTTTTGCGCTTGCTCAGTACCTTCACAAACCCCTTCGTAATACTGACCAGATAACCCCATTTGATACGCAAAAGCAGGATTACAGTACTCACGTAAACCTTCTAAATAACCTTGGTCGTAGTCACTTTGCTTAACACTACCCAACTCACGAAGCTCGCTCATCGTGCGCGATGTGTGTCCGGTTATGCCATCTTGATATCCGATCTGATGCCAATCTCCCGACTTGGCAAGATCTGCTGTCGTTGCTGTGCATCCTACAAGTAAAGCCAGTGCCAGACCTACCGTTACCTTTTTCATGGTTCTTCCTTAAGTAATTGTTTTCAAAAATAAGCTTACCACTAATTATTGGCGCTTGCCGCTGAGCTTGCAGATTTAACCACTGATGACTCAAATCAGCCGCTCAAGACTGTCATCAACCTTTCGCCATTTTTAAAAACCGCTCAAGCAGCATATCGACCACTCAGTGCTCTATTCGACCACTCATCTACTAACCGAATGCATTTAACACAAGTGACGCATAACATGCATCCTGAGATTAAAAAATTACCCTACCCAACTAAGACCAAGGACAATTGCTATGATGTGGTTTCTAACCTGTGTCGCAGCCCTAATCGGCGGATACTTCATCTACGGCGCTTTCGTCGAGAAGATTTTCGGCATCAATGAAAAACGCCAAACGCCAGCTCACACCAAATCGGACGGTGTTGACTTCGTTCCAATGTCAACAAAGAAAGTTTACCTAGTTCAACTACTTAACATCGCAGGTGTTGGTCCAATTTTTGGCCCGATCATGGGGGCACTATACGGTCCTGCGGCGATGCTTTGGATTGTAGTCGGTTGTATTTTTGCTGGTGCAGTACACGATTACTTCTCAGGCATGCTTTCAGTGCGTAACGGCGGTGCATCTGTACCTACCATTACAGGTCGCTACCTAGGTAATGGCGCAAAACACTTTATGAATATTTTTGCCATTGTCCTATTGCTTCTAGTTGGCGTAGTGTTCGTTTCAGCCCCTGCTGGCATGATTACTAACCTCATCAATGATCAAACAAGCTTGAGCGTAAGCATGACTACAATGGTTATTGCTATTTTTGCTTACTACATCATTGCGACGATTGTTCCTGTCGATAAAATCATTGGTCGTTTCTACCCACTGTTTGGCGCCCTACTTATCTTTATGTCTGTTGGCCTAATGACAGCCGTTGCTTTCTCTAGCGAACACACAGTAATGGGTGACTTCCAAGTTTCGGACATGTTCTCTAACCTCAACCCAAATGACATGCCGTTATGGCCTGCATTGTTCATCACTATCGCATGTGGCGCTATCTCTGGCTTCCACGCAACTCAGTCTCCACTGATGGCGCGTTGTATGGAAAATGAGAAAAACGGTCGCTTCGTATTCTACGGTGCAATGATTGGTGAAGGTGTTATCGCGCTAATTTGGTGTGCTATCGCTCTGTCTTTCTTCGGCTCTCTAGACGCTCTATCAGAAGCTGTGAAAAACGGTGGCCCTGGTAACGTGGTATACAGCGCATCATTTGGTCTGCTAGGTGTGTTCGGTGGTATCCTTGCGTTCCTGGGTGTGGTTATCCTACCAATTACGTCTGGCGATACAGCGTTCCGTTCAAGCCGCTTGATCCTTGCTGAATACTTCAACATGGAACAAAAAACGCTACGTAACCGTCTACTGATGGCACTTCCACTGTTCGTTATCGGCGGTATCTTAACTCAAGTAGACTTCGGCATTATCTGGCGCTACTTCGGTTTTGCAAACCAAACAACAGCGGTAATGATGCTTTGGACTGCGTCCGCTTACCTACTGCGTCACAACAAGCTGCACTGGATTACCACTATCCCAGCTATCTTCATGACCACGGTATGTGTCACGTTCATCTTAAACAACAGCTCGCTAGGTTTTGGTCTGCCAATGCAACTATCAACTATCGTAGGTATTGTGTTTGCCCTAGCTGTGACAGGTTACGTTATCAAAACCTCTAAGGGTAAAGGTGAAACTGAACTGGCTGACGAAGAGAAACCACAAGCCGTATCAGAAACAGCGTAATACTCGTCACATCTGAGTGACTAAGATAGGAGCCTGCCAATTGCAGGCTCTTTTTGTTTTATACCCAAGTCACTTTAAGACTCAGAAAGCACAGCGCAGCATCATTTACTTAGCTGTTCTTATCTATCTGAGCCAAGCATCTTGAGGTTACTTAGGTATACAATAACAACATTGATTCTAGGTTAGGTTCACTATGGAACTGGTCATCTCCCTTTTACAACAGATGTGTGTGTACTTAGTTTTGGCTTACATGCTAAGTAAAACGCCAATCATCTTACCTTTGCTGAGTATTTCTTCGCGCTTAAGCCACCGCCTAATTTGTTACGTACTCTTCTCTGGCTTTTGTATTCTCGGCACCTATTTCGGTCTGCACATCAACGATGCTATTGCCAATACTCGTGCGATCGGCGCAGTTATGGGCGGGCTGTTTGGTGGACCTGTTGTAGGTTTCGCCGTCGGATTTACTGGTGGCATCCATCGATACTCTCTTGGTGGCTTTACTGACCTAGCCTGCGCAATTTCAACCACCGCCGAGGGCGTAATTGGTGGCTTGCTCCACGTTTACCTTATCAAGCGAAATAAAGGCGCATTGCTGTTTAATCCAAGCGTCGTATTCAGCGTCACGTTTGTTGCAGAAGTGGTGCAAATGATTTTGCTGCTCGCCGTCGCGAAACCTTTTGATCAAGCCTATGAACTGGTGTCCGCTATTGCAGCGCCTATGATCATCGCGAACTCATTTGGTGCAGCGTTGTTCATGAGTATCCTGCAAGACAGAAAAGCAATCTTTGAAAAGTTTTCTGCGACGTTTTCGCGTCGAGCGCTCACCATTGCTGATCGCTCAGTGGGAATTCTAAGCAACGGCTTCAACACCGAAAACGCAGAGAAAATCGCACGTATTATTTACGAAGAAACCAAAGTGGGCGCTGTCGCGATTACTGACCAAGAAAAGATCTTGGCGTTTGTGGGCATTGGCGATGATCACCATAAACCGAACACGCCGATTTCATCGCAAAGCACATTAGACTCCATGGAGAAAAACGACATCATTTATCTTGATGGTGCGGAGCGTCCATACCAATGCTCCATTGCAAAAGATTGCAAGCTCGGATCTGCGCTGATCATCCCACTGCGTGCAGGGAAAGAGGTCATTGGTACCATAAAGCTGTATGAACCGAAGCGTAAATTGTTCTCGACGGCCAACATGTCGATGGCGGAAGGAATAGCCCAGCTTCTATCTAGCCAAATCCTTTATGGCGATTACCAACAACAACAAGCCTTACTCGCCCAAGCAGAAATAAAATTGCTTCACGCTCAGGTGAATCCACACTTTTTGTTTAATGCACTCAATACTATTAGTGCGATTACTCGTCGTGACCCTGACAAAGCGCGCGAGCTAATCCAAAATTTATCGCACTTCTTCCGCAGCAATTTAAAGCAGAACATTAATACCGTGACGCTAAAGGAAGAGCTTGCACATGTGAACTCGTACTTGAGCATCGAAAAAGCGCGTTTTACGGACCGCTTAGAGGTTGAAATCGATATTCAACCTGAATTGCTGGACATCAAATTACCAAGCTTTACACTCCAGCCTTTGGTTGAGAACGCCATTAAGCATGGCATTTCAAACATGCTTGAAGGTGGTAAAGTTCATATATACAGCGAAGCACACTCACAAGGTCACTTGATTACCGTCGAAGACAACGCAGGCAGTTTTGAACCGCCAAAAGAAAACCACTCAGGGCTAGGTTTAGAAATTGTCGACAAACGTCTCACTAATCAATTTGGACGTGATGCAGCGCTAAAAATTACGTGCGAGCCACATCAATTTACTAAAATGAGCTTTATCATTCCCCCAAAATCATAAAAGCACGCTGAAGCAATAAAGGTAATGTTGGATGTTAACCGCACTCGTCATTGATGATGAACAGTTTGCTCGTGAAGAGCTAGCAGAGTTACTGGATGAAACAGGCCAAGTTGAGGTCGTGGGCGATGCCTCAAACGCAATCCTTGGCCTAAAAAAAATCAATGAACTTAAGCCTGATGTGGTGTTTCTCGATATCCAAATGCCTCAAGTCACGGGGATTGAACTACTTGGGATGCTTGATCCAGAAACCATGCCTTATGTGGTTTTTGTCACGGCTTATGATCAGTATGCGATTCAAGCATTTGAAGACAATGCCTTTGATTACTTGCTCAAACCTGTCGACCCATGCCGGTTAACTAAAACGGTCAAACGACTAAACAAAGTCATTAGCCAATCCGCCCTAACGCAACAACTGTCTGCTATTACGCCTGACACTTTAGATCAGATACCGTGCATCGGACACAACCGCATCGTTATCATGGCCACCGACACGGTGGAATGTGCTTACAGTGATATCAGCGGCGTACATGTACGCTCCACCAGCCAGACCGCGAGCACCCAACTGACATTAAAAACGTTGGAAGAGAAAACCACTCTAGTCCGCTGCCATCGTCAATACTTAGTCAGTATTAAAGCGATTAGCGAAATCAAGTTACTGGAAAATGGGTTAGCGGAAATCATCACCAAAACAGGCTTTGAGATACCAGTAAGCCGCCGCTACTTAAAGGTGCTCAAAGAGATGCTCGGCATTAGCCACTAACACAAAAACTTCACACATCATCGCTGAGTTTCCGCTAGCGTATAAATAGGACGCTCTGAAAAGACGAGGCGATGATGTATAAAGTTTTATTCATATGTAAGCACAACGCTGGACGAAGCGTCCTCGCGGAGTCAATCGCAACCAATATCCTGCCAGCAGATTTTAGTGTCACCAGTGGAGGCTCACATCCCACAGGCAAGGTGCACCCAGTGGTGCAAAAATATTTAGATGACCACCGACTCCCCATTCCGCATATCCACACGCATTCATGGGAGGAGCGAACTCAGTTTCTTCCCGACATCGTTATTATTCTCTGTGATTCTTTACATCAAGAAACCGCTCCTCAGTGGCTTGCGGGGGGCGTTCGAGTAAACTGGCAAGTTGATGCTTTTCCGACCTATGGTTCTGATGAAGACATGTACGCACATTGCGAAAAGGTTGCTCAATCGCTTGAGCGAAGAATCACGAAGATGTCTGATATGATTATCGATGGTTTAGGAAAAGACCAAATTCGTGATTACCTAAATGAGTTAAGAGAGATGTAAAAAAGGCGACCCACAGGTCGCCTTTTGAATATTCGATAAATAGAGACTAATCCACTTGCTTGATTTGAAGTTCTTTAGGTACTTCAAAGAACATATTCTCTTCACGGCCAAGTACTTCATCAACCGCTTCGGCACCAACGAGTTCTTTGATTCGCTCTAGAATCTGATTAACGAGCTCTTCCGGAGCAGATGCTCCCGCAGTCACGCCGACCTTTGTTTTGCCTTCGAACCACTCAGGTTTGATATCTTCCGGACAGTCGGTTAAGTAGCCAGGTGTCCCTAGCTTTTCAGCTAGCTCTTTAAGACGTGTAGAGTTTGATGAGTTTTTAGAACCCACCACAACCATCACATCTACGTCACCAGCTAGTTCACGTACGGCATCTTGGCGGTTTTGTGTCGCATAACAGATATCGTCTTTACGTGGACCTTGGATATCTGGGAACACGCGGCGTAGCTCTTCGATAACATCGGCAGTTTCATCGACAGAAAGCGTCGTTTGGCTTACGTAATGAAGATCGGATGGATCTTTCACAATCGCCTTCAGTTTCTCAACATCGGCTGGAGTTTCAACCAAGTACATACCACCGGTTTCACTGGCGTATTGCCCCATCGTACCTTCGACTTCAGGGTGACCTGCGTGACCAATCAGAACCACTTCCATATTACGACGGCTCGCACGCGCCACTTCCATATGCACTTTGGTTACTAAAGGACACGTTGCGTCAAATACGGTCAAATCACGCTGCTTGGCTTCCTGACGAACTGCCTGCGATACACCATGAGCGGAGAAAATCACAATGTTGTTGTCTGGCACTTCGTGCAGTTCTTCAACGAAGATAGCACCACGCTGTTTTAGACCTTCAACCACAAAACGGTTATGCACCACTTCATGACGCACATAAATCGGTGGCTGATACATCTCTAGCGCACGCTCTACGATGCTAATCGCGCGGTCAACACCAGCACAGAAACCACGTGGGTTAGCTAACAGGATTTTCATTTCATTGCTCATGGAAGTTATCTTTTATTTGGTTCGCTATTCTACTGACAAAATTTCAACTTCGAAAGTCACGTCTTGTCCCGCTAGAGGATGGTTGAAGTCCACAGTGACTGAATCGCCTGCAATCTCTGTAATAATGCCCGGGATTTCCATGCCATCAGGGCCACTGAAGGCCATGATTGTACCAACTTCCACTTCTGCATCACCTACAAATTTAGTGCGATCCATATAGTGAATATGATCAGGGTTTGGCATACCAAACGCGTCTTCTGCCTTTAGCTCAATCGCTTTTTGTGCGCCTGTTTCGAGGCCTATCAAGCACTGCTCAAAGTTTTCACTCAAGCTGCCATCACCCATAACAAATTTCGCTGGTTTACCCATGTTATGAGTACTATCTGCAACCGATCCGTCTTTCATTTTAATCGTAAAGTGAAGGGTTACTACCGATTCATTGGTTATTGTTGTCACGTTAATGCTTCCTTGTTCTTGGGTTATTACGCTGTCAGCTTGGTCTTTTTATACATTGATATGCTGATTGGCGCTCCAACATAATAAAAAGCGTCGCTCGAATCAACGGACGACGCTTAGGGTTATTCGATATATCGCAAAAGGTTACTTGTTAGCGTCTTTTTTACGGAAGCCATCCAGAATAATCATTGCCGCACCAATACAGATCGCCATGTCAGCAAGGTTGAATGCTGGCCAGTGGTAGTTACCCCAGAAGAAGTCTAGGTAATCAACAACAAAGCCATGAACGACGCGGTCAAACACGTTGCCCACTGCACCACCAATAATCAGTGCATAAGCAATGTTGTTCCATTTTTCTTTTGCTGGAAGCTTGCTCATCCAGTAGGTCAAAAGACCCGTCACAACAAACGCGATACCTGTAAATAACCAACGCTGCCAACCAGCTTGATCGCTCAAGAAGCTGAAAGCGGCACCGTAGTTATGAACGTAAAGTAGGTTGAAGAATGGCAACACCTCAATTCGGTTTGCCCATCCGTAGCCCATGTTGTCCATCACCACCAATTTGATGCCAATATCTGCAATAAATACCAGAATTGCTAACCACAGCCAGCGAACTCCAGATTGCTTTAACGTCAGTGCTTTTTCACTCATTACTTTACCTACAAACAGCCCCAGTAAATACTGGGGCTGTTAATTTTAAAAAAAGTTCAGTCGTTCTAGGCAATTACGCGAATTTACGTACTTCACCTTCGCCGTCTACGTTAGACACACAACGACCACAGATCTTCTCGTGACCTTCAATTGTGCCTACGTCTGGCGTGTGGTGCCAACAACGGTCACACTTCTCGCCTTCAGCTGCTGCTACTTCTACAAACAAGCCTTCGATATCCGTCGCTTGTGCTGCATCCGTCTTCTCACCTAGAGGCTTAACTTTCGCAGCAGATGTTAGTAGAACAAAGCGCAGTTCATCTTCAAGTTTGTTGATCTTCGCCGCTAGTGCGTCATCAGCAAATAGAGTCACTTCAGCTTGTAGTGCACCACCAATGGTTTTCTCTTTACGCGCATCTTCTAGAAGTTTGTTTACTGCACCACGAACCGCTTGGATCTCAGTCCAGAATTCGTTGTTCAGCTCTTCACCTTCAGCAAGACCGAATAGACCGTCGAACCACTCACCAGTGAATACGAACTTGTCGCGCTCGCCTGGCATTTCGTTCCAGATTTCATCTGCAGTGAACGACATGATTGGCGCCATCCAACGAACTAGCGCTTCTACGATGTAGTAAAGTGCTGTCTGACAGCTACGTTGAGCGTTGCCGCCACGTTTTGCTGTGTACTGACGGTCTTTAATTACGTCTAAGTAGAAAGAGCCCATTTCGATTGAACAGAATTGCATTAGACGCTGAGTTACACCGTGTGTGTTGTACTCTTCGTATGCTTTAACAATCTCTTCTTGTGCTGCTAGTGCACGACCAACTGCCCAGCGATCTAGCGCAACCATCTCTTCAACAGGAACGATGTCTGTTTCAGGGTTGAAGCCGCTCAGGTTAGCTAGGAAGAAACGCGCTGTGTTACGGATACGACGGTAAGCATCTGCGCTACGTTTTAGGATTTCATCAGAAACCGCAACTTCACCAGTGTAGTCTGTTGAAGCAACCCATAGACGAAGAATGTCAGCACCTAGCTTGTTAGTTACGTCTTTTGGCGCAACCACGTTACCGATAGATTTAGACATCTTACGACCCTGACCATCAACCACGAAACCGTGTGTCAGTACTTGTTTGTAAGGCGCTTCGTCTTTCATCGCGATAGATGAAATTAGAGAAGACTGGAACCAACCACGGTGTTGGTCAGAACCTTCTAGGTATAGGTCTGCACTATTGCCGTTGTACTCTTCACGAGCATCAACAACAGAGAAGTGAGTGACACCTGAATCGAACCATACGTCTAGCGTATCTAGCACTTTTTCGTATTGGTCAGCGTCAGCACCTAGTAGTTCAGCTGCATCGGCATCCCACCATGCTTGAATGCCTTTCTCTTCAACCAGCTTCGCGACTTTCTCGATCAGCTCTAGCGTGTTTGGATGAAGTTCTGCTGTTTCTTTATGAACAAACAGAGCAATTGGCACACCCCAAGTACGTTGACGAGAGATACACCACTCAGGGCGACCTTCGATCATACCTTCGATGCGGCTTTGACCCCACTCAGGCATCCACTCTACATTCTTGATTGACTCTAATGCTTTAGCACGTAGGCCAGCTTGATCCATAGAAACGAACCATTGAGGTGTAGCACGGAAGATGATTGGAGTCTTATGACGCCAACAGTGTGGGTAGCTGTGCTCGTAAGCGTGGTGGTGTAGTAGTGCACCTTTTTCTTTTAGTACTTCTACTACTGCATCGTTCGCTTTAAATACGTGCTGACCAGCAAATAGCTCTGTATCTGGTAGGTAAACACCGTTTGAGCCAACTGGGTTTGCTACTTCTAGGTTGTACTTGTTACCAACCGCGAAGTCTTCTTGACCGTGACCAGGAGCAGTGTGAACAACACCAGTACCTGAATCAGTCGTAACGTGATCGCCAAGAATCGCCGGTACAGTGAAATCGTAGAATGGGTGTTGGAATTGAGAAAGCTCTAGGTCCGCACCTTTAGCAAAGCCAAGGTTGTGGAAGTGCTCGATACCCGCACGGTCCATTACGTCTTTCGCTAGCTCAGCAGCAACGATGATACGCTCAGCGTTGTCGCCTTCTGTTTGGATAAGCACGTACTCTAGATCATCACGTAGACATACTGCGCGGTTTGCAGGCAGTGTCCAAGGTGTTGTTGTCCAGATAACGATAGATACGTCACCGTGACCTTCATGACCTTCTGTCAGTTCAAATTTAGATAGCAGTGCTGTTTCGTCAGCCGCTTTAAAACGAACGTCGATAGATGGTGATACTTTATCTTTGTATTCTACTTCCGCTTCAGCAAGAGCAGAACCACAGTCTGTACACCAGTGAACAGGTTTGAAACCTTTTAGCAGGTGACCATTGCTTGCGATCTTACCAAGAGCACGAATAATGTTCGCTTCAGTTGCGAAATCCATAGTGCGGTATGGCTTGTCCCACTCACCCATGATGCCAAGACGCTTGAAGCTCTCTTTCTGACCTTCAACCTGACCTGCTGCGTATTCACGACATTTCTCGCGGAATTCCGCTGCTGTCACTTTTTGGCCTGGCTTACCTACTTTCTTCTCTACCATTAATTCGATTGGTAGACCGTGGCAGTCCCAGCCTGGGATGTAAGGTGCGTCAAAACCTGAAAGTGTTTTGGATTTAATAATAATGTCTTTAAGAATCTTGTTTAGTGCGTGACCAATATGAATGTCACCATTTGCGTAAGGAGGGCCATCGTGCAATACGAATGACTTTTTGCCTTTCTTAGCTTTACGGATTTCACCGTAAAGATCTTCTTTGTACCAACGCTTAAGCATTTCTGGCTCACGATTGGCCAGGTTGCCGCGCATTGGAAACCCTGTTTCAGGTAAGTTCAGGGTATCTTTATACTCACTCATCGATTCTTAATTCCGTTATATTGGGCGAAAATTAGACATTATGTTGAACGGTGGAATAAACCGCTCAACGCTTAAGCTGACGCAGCCACACCCTTGCTGCTTCAGCATCCAATTCGATTTGTTGTTTAAGTGCTTCAAACGACTCAAACTTTTGCTCATCTCGAAGTTTATGCAAAAGTTCCACTTCTAGTTGCTTGCCATATAAATTGGCATGAAAGTCGAATAAGTGCACTTCTAACTGTTGGCGAACACCATTGACGGTTGGCCGTTGACCAATGTTAGCGACGCCACCAATCGGCTTATCTCCTAAGCCAAGCGCTTGAACAACATAGACTCCGGAAACCGGAGAAACACAGCGTTTCAAAGGAATATTTGCAGTAGGGAACCCAATGGTTCGACCTAGCTTTCTTCCGTGAGAAACACGACCGCTGATGCTGTAGTTTCTTCCCAGCATCTGTTGCGCGGAATGCAAATCGTCACGCGCCAGCGCTTGACGGATAGCCGTACTGCTGACACGTAATTGTTGTAAACAAAAGCTCTGGGTACTTACGACGTCAAAGCCGTATTTTTCCCCTGCTTCCTGCAGCATTGCAAAGTTACCTGTACGGCCTTTGCCAAAGCAGAAATCATCACCAACGACAAGAAACTTAACACCCAAACGCTCGACCAACAAGTCACGGATAAACTCTTCCGCGGTTAAACTTGCAAAATGGCGATTGAAATTGACACACAGTAAGCGGTCAATATCGAGCTTACTCAATTGCACGAACTTATCGCGTAATCGCGTCAACCTTGCAGGTGCCTTGTCTTTGGCAAACAGCTCCATCGGCTGAGGTTCAAAGGTCATCACAACAGAAGGCAAGGATAGCCTGTCCGCTTGCTCAGACACTTGCTGCAATACTTGTTGATGGCCTTTATGGACACCATCGAAATTGCCAATAGTCAGCACACAACCATGATGTCGCGGGTTGATATTGTGAATGCCTCTAATCAGTTCCATTGGATACTGCTTTCTGCCTCTGTTTTACTTTACACTGTGTGAAACTGACGGATTATATACTAATCACCCTCAGTCTGTCCCAGCTTTTAGGTCTTTTAAACGCGCACCAGTTAAAAATAGAACCACTAGGTAAACCACGGCTCCTAAACCGATCAACATCCCTAGCACCGCGCTTCGGTGAGCAAAGCTCCAGCCCAGCCATACTGACATATCTTCCAGTTGCCATAAGATTGCCGCCACCATCGCCGCGCCAGCAATAGCTAAACGTATAATAAAGAAGACGGTTCGCTTAGTGATTTGGTATACCTCTGCGATGTGCAGGCCACGATACAGCAGTGCCATATTCACAAATGCCGATAGTGCTGTCGCGATAGCCAAGCCAACGTAGCCATAGAAGTACGCAAAAATTGCATTAAATACCATGTTGGTCACCATCGCAATGATGCCATATTTCACTGGCGTTTTGGTGTCTTGACGCGAGTAATAACCCGGAGCAAGCACTTTAATCAGCATAAAGTTCAACAAGCCTGAAGCGTAAGCAAAGAGTGACAATGATGCTTGATGTACGTCTTGTGGCGAAAACTCACCTCGCATGAATAACACCATCAACATAGGTTTTGCCAGTACCATCAAACCAAGCATTGCAGGAAGGCCAAGTAAGATCACCATGCGCACCCCCCAGTCCATGGTTTGTGCGAATCCTTCATTTTGTGCGTCAACATGTTTGCGTGATAATGCTGGTAAAATCACCGTTGCAATAGCAATACCAAACAGACCTAACGGGAATTCCAACAAGCGATCTGAATAGTACAACCAACTGATCGAACCGGTTTGCAGAAAGCTGGCAATAAAAGTATCAAACAACAAGTTGATTTGGCTTACCGACACACCGAACAAAGCAGGAATCATTAAGGTTCGGATCTTCACCACGCCCGGATCGCGCCAGCCCCATTTTGGCTTAACCATAACCCCCGCTTTAATAAGGAAAGGGATTTGAAATAAGAACTGAACCAAACCACCAAGGAAAACACCGATGGCAAGACCAATCTCTGACTGTGACATCTGCGGCGAGATAAACCATGCTGCCAAAATGATCATTACGTTGAGGAAGACGGGAGTAAACGAAGAAACCGCAAACTTACCTAGTGTATTAAGAATGGCTCCCGATAGGGCAACAAAAGTGATGAACCATAAATAAGGAAAGGTAATCTTGAGCATCACGCTAGCAAGTTCGAACTTCTCAGCCGCGGGACCACCATGCATCCAGTCTAGGAACCAACCAAAACCAAACAGTGCAGTCACCACACCGGAACCTAGAACACCTAAGATGGTAACAATTGAGACTATCACCCCCAACGTGCCCGCTGCACGAGCAATGAGCTCCCGAGTTTTATCCATGTCGCCTTGAGCATGGCTTTCCGTTAAAACGGGTACAAACGCTTGGGAAAAAGCACCTTCAGCAAACAAACGTCGTAAAAAATTAGGAATTTTATTGGCGAAGAAAAAGACGTCTGCGCTTGCTCCTGCCCCCATTAAATTTGCCACTACAACATCACGAACTAGGCCAAGAACGCGGGAAATAAATGTCATAGCACTGACGATCATGCCAGACTTGAGTAGTCGTTTACTCACTGTAACCTCGGAATATCACCATAAGACAGCTAACCCTATACTGTTTCTCTGACAGGTGCTGCAAATAGACGTCAAAAATCTATCCGCGGGTTGTAAGGAATAAGTGTGCCTTTCGCGGATAATTATTAGCATTGGTATAAAAATGCTGTTAGAATCCCCGCCATCTTAACCGCGATAACCTCTCTTACCAAAATTTGTTTTGGCTTAGATCGGTTTTTGCACAAATCATTTGACATTTAAGCGCAAATGAGGGATATTCCTCGCCCTTAAATTGTCACAGAACTAAGTTTTTGGGAGTTAGACCCTTGGCAAATAGTAAATCTGCTAAGAAGCGCGCTATCCAAGCTGAGAAACGTCGTCAGCACAATGCTAGCCGTCGCTCAATGATGCGTACTTACATGAAGAAAACTGTTGCTGCTATCGAAGCAGGCGACAAAGAAGCTGCAACTGCTGCATTCGCTGTAGTTACACCTATCCTAGACCGCATGGCAACTAAAGGCCTTATTCACAAGAATAAAGCAGCTCGCCATAAGTCTCGTTTCGCTGCACAAATCAAAGCTCTTTAATAGAGTCCTGATTTTACAGTGAAGAAAAAACCGACCTTGTGTCGGTTTTTTTATATCTACAAAGTTTTCTTAGTAAATTAC
>NZ_JAHGAP010000053.1:0-63452 GCF_030248655.1 Vibrio sp. D431a
ACCTTCAGCAGTTTGTGCAATCGAGATACCGTCGTTCGCGTTGCGAACCGCTACATCTAAACCACGGCTTTGTACGTTCAAACGGTTCGAGATTTGTAGACCCGCAGCGTCATCTTTTGCGCTGTTGATTCTACAACCTGAAGACAAACGCTCCATAGAAGTTTGTTGAGCTGAGTTTGCGTTGTTTAGGTAACGCTGAGCGGTCATCGCTGATACGTTAGTGTTTACATTCACTGCCATGGTGATTTCTCCAATTGATTTTCCGGTGTAGCGGTTTCCGACGTCTCGGAAAACCAAGTAGTTCTCTCAAAGTTACTTTTATTAACGGCGCATGCCCTGTTTTCTTTAGAGAAAATTTTAGATTTTTTTGAAAATAATTCGTTTGGAGGGGTAATCGTGACAAAGCGGATAAAAAAGCAAAAAAACTTTCATTTTTCGCTAAAGCTTCTTTTCGAATTGTCGATACAGGCAGGTTTTGCGTTAAATTCGGGCAAGGCCGTTCATCAGCCAAGCAAGGTCAATGCTAGGTTTGGCGCTTGTTTTGCTTGTGCCAGAATAGAAGTACTGACCTGTTGTAAAATCTGTTGCTTCACCATTTGCGTAGTTTCTTTGGCATAGTCAGTGTCTTGGATACGACTGTTGGAAGCGGCTAAGTTTTCGTGGATGTTATCGAGATTATTGATCGCGTGATTAAAGCGGTTTTGATACGCGCCTAACTCCGCACGACTGCCATCTACCGTTTTCAAAGCATCATCTAAAATGCCGACCGCCATCTGAGCGCCACCGACCGTGCTAATATCAATACTATCTACCGTTCTATTTACGGTGACATACTTGCCAAGTTCTAACTCATCAGTCAGGCCACCACTGAAGGTTGGTCCAGGGTATTTTATGGCGTCCTTGTGGGACATGAGTAACTGCAGTTGCCCCTCTTCATTAACAGACGCTTTCACTTTATCGGTCTGCCCGTTAATGTAAGTCGCGAGTTCTTCTATATCGTCGCCAGCTTTAGCTTCAATACGGATCTCCTGCTCTTCAAAATTGTTATCACGGTAGCTGATAACAATTTCATTATTTCCGTTTTGAACCGTCCAATCTGAACTGACTCTTTGATATGAGCTCATTGAAAAGCTACCTAAAGATTCCGGCTGCATGGTCCGCAGGCCAATTTGTACCGCTTCACCAGCCGTTGCACCGATTTGAAAAGACGATGTACCGAATGTGCCGTTCAGCAATTTACGTCCACCAAAAGATGTGGTTTCTGCAATACGACTTAACTCATCATTTAAAGCAGAGACTTCTTCTTGCAGTGCAGTGCGCTCCGCTTTGCTGTTTGAACCATTGGCTGACTGTAGCGACAAATCACGCATACGTTGCATGATATTGGTCACCTCATTCATCGCACCTTCCGCAGTTTGCATGATGGAAATGCCGTCATTCGCGTTGCGAACCGCAACATCTAAACCACGCATTTGTGATTGCAAGCGGTTGGATATTTGCAGACCCGCAGCGTCATCCTTTGCGCTATTAATACGCTTCCCTGAAGACAAACGCTCCATGGATTGATTCAGCATATCCGTTGCACTGGTCAAATGACGCTGTGCGACGAGTGCTGCCACATTGGTATTAACGGTGATCGCCACGAGACACAGACTCCAAATAAATTAAGGCTTTGAGTACTTATCGACCAAGTAACAGAAAAGTTTAGTGTTTTTTGAAAAGAGATTGGAATAGGAATAGAAATAGAAAACAAAAGCCCTCCATTGGAGGGCTTAAGAAATGAAGTCTGAGAACTTACTTGATGGCTAGCTCCGCGAGCATTTCTTGCGAAGGAGCGAAGAAGTACGCACCAGTTACCGCTGTTGTGAAACGAAGCATTTGGTCTGTTTTACCATCTGTCACGCCGTACATACTTTCTAGCATCACTTTAATGTTATGAAGTGTATTGCAGTAAGAAATAAACAGCAGGCCATGAGGCCCTGTCACCGTCCCGTATGGTAAGCTGTGGCGAACAATCTTCAAACCTTTACCTTCTTCTTTGATATCAACGCGACCAACGTGTGATGCAGCAGGAACGTCTTCTAGCTCGATAGAGTCTGGCTTGGTACGACCAATCACTTTTTCTTGCGCTTTGACATTCAATCGATTCCAAGCGGCAAGGTTATGTTCAAAGCGCTGAGCCATAACATAACTGCCTCCAGCAAATGGGCCCTCTTTTACTAGAGCCACATCAGCGCGAGCCTCCCCTTTCGGGTTTTCTGTGCCATCAATGAAGTCTGTCATATCACGAGCATCAAGGTAACGGTACCCATATGTTTCGTCCACAATGGTGACATCTTGTGCCGTCTCTTCTAGGAACTTACGCAACACGTAAAAATGCAAGTCGTGACGAGTCGAGTGACAGTGAATCAGTACATCTACGTCTGTTGCTGGAGCAACGATGTCACCTTCGCCAAGTTGAGTAAAATCAATAAGCTCTTCTGGCGCGTCTACATTAAGGTGTTCCCAAAACGATTTTGTGAATGCGATAGAAAGCGTCAGCGCTGCACCCGGCTGGGTAATGTTTAACTCTTCCACCAACTTTGGCAGTGCTTTCAGTTTTTCTAATACGTTTTCACGGTTTTGGTTCACTTTGAGTTGAGTGTACAGTGCAAATGGCCCGGCTTCTGGCACGATCGCCGTTTGAGCTTGTGACATTGAGGTTTCCTCTATTACTTTGCCCCAGAGTGGGAAGTTATTGTTTTTAATTCTTTGAATGCTGCTGTTCATCGTGCGCTAATTGTGGCACATGAAAACAGTCTTTTACCCATCTTCCATTTAGAAGATAGATCATAAACCAAGCTAATAAGGTAATGGTAAGGGCGTTTGCCCAATTAAACACTCCATGTTCTAGGTACACATGATACATGGTCTGAGCAAGTTGAATACCGCACAAGATCAAAGTGATCTCGCGACCATAGCGAGTAATTCTGTTTACCCATCCTCTGTCGGGATGACGAAGCCCCATTAACCACATAAGAAGCAAACTTGGAATGCCCATCGCCAAACCTAAATACAACGTACTTGAATCTGGGTAAACAATAGCGAGTAGCTTACTGCCACTATCACGACTTACACCAGCCATGGCAAACACCACCCATGAACGCACAAGAAACATCCATCCCACCCATAAAATGATCGGCGCCTTTAAAAATCCATGGGCGTCATATTGGTCAAACGAATAGCGCACAACATCTTCTTCTTTATGTGATAAAAACGTCACTTTAACCTATCGTTTCAGAGTTGCAAGCCAACAAAGATGAGAACTGAAGTTCATTTCAGCACCTTACACAGGTAAACTAAACAAAGATTTACAGCGACGTTGATGAGAAACATGAAAAAAAGAACTCCTGCCACCCCTGTGCCTTCTCAAGAAACTCAAGCCGAAGCGATGAGAATTGCCAAATCCACGCAGAAACCGGGGCAAACCAAAGAGCAAACCAAGCTCATCGCTCAAGGTATCGAAAAAGGCATCGCGCAATATAAGAAACAACAAAAAGAGCGCAACCGCCAAGCCGATAAAGCGAAGAAAAAACAGCAACGTGAAAAACAACGTCAGCATGAAGAGATTATCGAACAAGACAATATCACCGACGATGCACCAAACCATTCATCAAGCAAACTGCCTTGGACACTACTTGTTCTGAGCTGGATTGGCTTTGCTGCTTACATAGTATTGGGGAAATAGCTAATGAAACGCCTGTTACTTGGACTTTTTGTCGTGCTTCTAACGGGTTGCACGATGCCTTCTCACCTTACTCATGCTCAAAGTCAAGATGTTCATATTCGCATTGACGCGCAATTCGACCCTGAGCGATGCGAATACAAAGGCGAAGTCACCGGAAGTGAAGGCCATTGGTATAACTACATTTTCATGACTAATGACGCGATGATGCAAGGCGCGATGAATGATTTAAAAAACAATGCAGCGGCTATCGATGCGGACACCGTTTTTATGGTTTCCCCACAAGATTTTATCACTTCATTTAGCGTGCTGGGTTCCGCCTACCGCTGCAATGGATGAGGCCTGAATATGAAAAAAGCCAGCAATTGCTGGCTTATGCACGAAATCCAAGACTGCTAGCGATATCTCTCTCCCGCTCTAGAACCCATTGGCTATCAAAAGGCCCCCAATCTGAAAGTTGATAATAGCCGTCATTATGACGTCGGCCATCTTGAACGAATATGAGTTCAATGCCGATCCCAGGTAACGCCTTGAGTACATCTTGAATAGTACGACGAGGCCACCCCGTTTTTTCGATCAACTTTGGCACATTCGGCCTTTCTAGGTTTTCCACCAACAAGGCCAAATATAGCCGCCTTGCAAAAACAGGACTCAATTCCATTGACACCTCCTAAAATTGTGCTGATTCATTATTTCGTTTTTGCTCAGCGAGGTGTTGCGTTTGATCAATAACTCGACTTTTCCATTTGATTTAGACGAATTTTTATTCGATTTATAGCGCATTCATCGTAAATAAGTTATGTGACATTAGTTATCTCAATCTATCTGAAAATATTTTCCACCGCATTTTGTCAGTTTGATTGCTTCTTGATAGGATGCTTTAACAGCCCAAATCACTTAAGTGCGTCTTAACCGCGCCAGTGAAAAATAGAACAAAGAAAAAGGAAACACTATGTCGATTACCATGTTTGGTATTCCCAACTGCGATACGATCAAAAAAGCCAAGAAATGGTTAGAAGCCGAGGATATTGCTTACGACTTCCATGACTACCGTAAGCAAGGCATTGACGCCGAAGTGGTAAGTGAATTTTGTCGCGCTTTAGGTTGGGAACAGGTGCTCAATAAACGTGGCACAACCTACCGCCAATTAGCGCAAGAGCAGAAAGACACACTTAACGAGGAAAACGCCATCGCTCTTTTGGTAGAAAACCCTGCGATGATTAAACGCCCAATTTTAAAAGTGAATGATCAACTTCATATCGGTTTTAAAGCTGATCAATACGCTAGCATTTTCAACTCTTAAATAAAGGAATACTCAAGGATGACAGACAGTCCAGTATTGGCACTTGCTAAAGATCTGATCAGTAGACAGTCCGTAACGCCGGAAGACGCAGGTTGTCAGGATTTGATGATCGAGCGCTTAAAAGCACTCGGGTTTGAAATTGAAGTGATGGTATTTGAAGACACCACGAACTTCTGGGCTCGACGTGGTTCAGAAGCGCCGCTATTTGCGTTTGCTGGCCACACCGATGTGGTACCAGCTGGCAAATTGGAACACTGGAATACACATCCGTTTGAACCGACCATTATTGATGGTTACTTGCATGGCCGCGGCGCAGCTGACATGAAAGGGTCGCTAGCTGCTATGGTCGTTGCTGTCGAACGCTTCATTGAAGAAAACCCAGACCACAAAGGCTCAATTGGCTTTTTGATTACGTCAGATGAAGAAGGGCCATTTATCAATGGTACCGTTCGCGTTGTAGAAACGTTGATGGAACGTGGTGAGAACATCGATATGTGTATTGTTGGTGAACCATCCAGCACCGACGTGGTTGGCGATGTAGTGAAAAATGGACGCCGTGGATCCATCACTGGTGATTTAACGGTAAAAGGAACACAAGGTCACGTGGCCTACCCTCACCTAGCCAGCAATCCAGTGCACGAGTCTCTACTCGCGATTCATGAACTCGCGACGACAGAATGGGACAAAGGGAATGATTACTTCCCACCGACTAGTTTTCAGATCCCGAATGTATCGGCTGGCACTGGTGCGTCTAATGTTATTCCTGGCGAGTTCCATGTTCAGTTCAACCTACGTTTTAGTACTGAGCTTAACAATGACGCAATTGTTCAGCGTGTTACCGAAACATTGGACAAGCATGAGCTGGACTACGACCTAAAATGGACATTCAACGGTGACCCATTCCTGACCGATACGGGCGCACTGCTAGACGCAGTTGTAGCTGCTGTGGCCGAAGTCAATGATACGAAGCCAGCGCTACTTACAACTGGCGGTACTTCTGATGGTCGTTTTATTGCTCGAATGGGAGGTCAAGTCGTAGAGTTAGGCCCTGTTAACGCTACGATTCATAAAGTGAACGAGTGTGTGAAAGTCGACGATCTTGAAAAGTTGACGGACATGTACGAAAACACGTTGAAGCACCTATTGGCGAAGTAATCAGCGAGAACACAATGACACCAGAGCAACTCACCGGAATCACTGATTCCCATCTTCAATCCACTTTAGTGGATCAAAAAGCGTTTCTACTCCACCCTGAAGTGGCTGACGATCTGCTAAAGATGATTGAAGCGGCAACAGAAGCAGGTTTCAAAATGGAAATCGCCAGTGGTTTTCGTGACTTTAATCGCCAAAAAGCCATCTGGAACGGGAAGTTTTCTGGTGAGTTGCCAATTCTCGACATCAACTCCCGCCCTTTGAATAAAACAGAGTTAAATGACAAAGAGAAATTGATGGCCATTTTGCGCTGGTCGGCATTGCCCGGAGGAAGTCGTCATCATTGGGGTTGTGATTTTGATGTCTATGCGCGCAATTTATTGCCTGCTGACACAAAACTCAAGTTGGAACCTTGGGAGTATCTTGAAGGCCACCAGCAGGCGTTCTACCAATGGTTAAAAGCCAACCTTGGTCGGTTCGGTTTCTTCTTTCCTTATCAGCATGATTTAGGTGGCGTTTCGATTGAGCCTTGGCACATTAGTCACCGCGCTGTCGGGCAGCAATGCCTCGAGCAGTTGACGCTTGATGTACTCAGAAGCCAGTTGATTAAACAAAATCAGACCGACAACATTGCAGGGATTGACGTCATACTGAATAATTTGGATAACGTCGTTGCCAAATTTATTCACAATATCACGCCGCCGGAGGCTCTATGATAGAAATACTAACCAATCCTTGGGTCATTATTATTGTAGTGTTGAGCGTGGTCATTGGTAATATTGCCGCACTCAAATATACCGCAAAAATGAAGTTTGGTCAGATGGATAAAAGCCGTAAGAACGATTTAGATAAGCTGAACACATTGGATAAACAGCGCTACGCTGAAGAAGATAAAAACAAAAACGAGCCTCGTTAGTTACTCACCAGCTTCATCTCGACACATTTAATCTAAACATCAAAAAAGGGACCACTAGGTCCCTTTTCTATCATTAAGTAAACACGCCGCGTTAAGCTCGCTTTGTTTACTGCTTCACTGTTGCAGCCAATACAGGCGCTAGTGATTTCAAAAACTCTTCTTCTACTGGCTTGCCAGAGGAGTCGGTGATATTGATAGACGTACGGTTGCCTAAATCACCAAGTAAGAATGTGTACTTACCAGCGGCTAACTCCACTGGTTTAACGCCGATATCGTTCCAGAATTCATCATCCGGAGATGCATATTTCGCAGTGATTGTGCCCTGAGACTGGCTACGCTCTTCAATCTTAAAGCCCATCTTAGGTAGAATATTAGGCAGACGTTGCCAAAGCATGTTGTATTGCGCACGCGCGATAATCACTGGAAGTCCGCTGCGGTCTTTACCCATTGTGATTGGGATCTGTTTAACCAACTCTTGCGCTTTACGCTGTGCTTCTTCACGCACTTCTTGGTCGTAGCGAGCGGTGACCAAGTTCGTCATGAACACATTGTAGCGCTCACGGTTGGTCGCCGTTACTTCTTTCTCTTGATTGCCTTCACGCCAGTCAATAAGGCTCACCTTAAAGCCGTGTCGACCATTTGCTTCAGCGCGTACGATTTCATATCGGCTGCCAATTTCTAGCTCTTCATCTGGCGAATCCCAAGTCACCCATCCTGTCTCGATGCGAGAGTCTGTTTGGCTTTCAACTGGAATCTCGTTAGCCGCGACCATGTTTTGCACCGTTTGCCAAACTTTATCTAGTTCATCTTTACGAAGTAGCCAAAGTGTCACTTCACCATCACTACTGCGGTCTAGACGTGCACCGGGAATAAGCTCTAGGACTTGTTGAGGTGGACGAATGTCGACATCTTTACCGACACCACCAGCGTAGTTACCCTGAGGGATCTCGTAGTTAGGGTAAAACTGAGGCTGTGCACCCTGTGGGACATTCCACTCACCCAAATTTGGGGAGTTCAAATACTCGAAGTCATCTTTTGCTTGACGACGTTGATTGGCACCACCTGAACAGGCAGTCAATACGAATACAGCTAATGAACTTAACACTAACTGGCTTGAAAGCTTCATCTATACTCCTAAAACACCGAGGGCGCTTTGGCCCCCAGTATGAACTTCAATCCTAGTAACTCAATCTTAATAGCTCAATCTTAATAAATATGGGCGTCTGTTAGCGCCTGCTCGACGATCGGCTGCGATTTTTCAGAAAGCGTAGTTAAAGGAAGACGCAAACCACCTTCTTCAATCAAACCAAGCTTTTGCGCTGCCCATTTTACTGGGATAGGGCTTGCTTCGATGAAAAGGTTTTTGTGTAGAGTCATCAAGCGTTGGTTAATCGCTTCTGCTTCTTCGTACTTACCTTCACTTGCCAAATGGAACATGTCTGCCATGTCTTTAGCTGCAATATTGTTCGTTACCGAGATAACACCATTGCCGCCAAGTTTCACAAAATCCAGCCCTGTCGCATCATCGCCACTTAGTAAGATAAAATCTTCGCCACAAAGTTCACGATGAATTGCAATTCGTTCCAAATCGCCCGTTGCATCTTTTAGAGCCACGATATTATCAAGCTTTGACAAGCGTGCCACTGTTTCTGGCTGCATATCAACAGCAGTACGGCCTGGTACGTTGTACAAAATTAGAGGCACGTCACTCGCTTCGGCAATTGCCTTGTAATGTAAAAACAAACCCTCTTGAGTTGGTTTGTTGTAATACGGTGTCACACTCAGGAAGCCAGCAATACCAGAATCAGCCAGTAATTTGCTAAATGTTACTGCCTCATGGGTTGCATTTGCACCCGTGCCAGCAATCACAGGGATGCGACCGTCGGCAAACTCAACAGTTTTATTAACGACCTTCACATGCTCTTCAATGGTCAGTGTCGCTGACTCACCTGTTGTGCCTACTGCCACAATACCGTCTGTACCCGCTTCAACGTGGTACTCTACTAGCTTTTGCAGACCGTCAAAGTCTACTTCGCCATCTGCTTTGAATGGCGTAATCAGCGCTACGATACTTCCTGAAAACATGTTTATCTCCCTCATTTAACTCTTTCTGCATGGTACTGTAATGCGATTGAAAAACACAAGAGCGTAAACTCGCTTACAAAGTACAAATGAATGAATAATTATCAGTTGTTAGAGGTCTAGCAACTTAATTGCTCTATTTGGTTTGATTAACGGCAATATTGATAATCGTGTTGGGCTTTCGAGTGACTTTAGAATCTATCAGTGATTTGGAAAATACTGAAGAGCACAAGCAAGGAAAATATACTCTTTGGTCTTGTTAGCCAAGTCAGATCTAAGTGAATAAAACGGCCAGACAATAGGCAAGCACATCATGCAAACGTTTTGTTTATCCTATAGCCTGCATTTACTGTTTATTTCCCACCACTCCCCTCAAGCTCCGACTGCTTTTTTATGGACTAAAAAAGAACTGGCTCGATATTTCTTCGCAATATCTGTGCTAACATCTCTCTATTGAAGAAAGGACAAGAAGCTCATTTATGAAGCAACATCTGGTACTTACAGCAGTTGGAACGGACCGTCCAGGCATTTGTAACCAAGTCGTACAGCTCGTTACTCAAGCTGGTTGTAACATAGTCGATAGCCGTATCGCTATCTTTGGCAGCGAATTTACGCTGATCATGCTCCTGACTGGGAACGCCAGCAGCGTGACTCGAGTTGAAACACAATTGCCCCTGCTTGGCCAAGAACATGACCTTATTACGATCATGAAACGCACAGCGGCGCACGAACTGCTCGATAACAGCTACACCATGGAAGTGTTTATTGAGTCTGAAGACCGCCCTGGGTTAACTGAAAAATTTACTAAGTTCTTCGCTGATCAGCAGATTGGTTTAGACTCTCTTAGCGCGCAAACCATCAGCAAGTCGAAAATTCAACTCGATTCTGACCAGTTTCACATTGCGATTACTGCATCTGTAAGCGCGGATTTTAATTTGATGCAATTACAAGAAGACTTCGATGAACTTTGTAAGTCGCTCAACGTACAAGGTTCTCTGAATTTCATTAAAAACACACTATAAAGTAAAGGAAATCAAAATGAATACGCTGACAGCAGGCTCGCCAGCGCCAGCCTTCTCTTTGCTCGACCAAGACGGAAATACCGTTTCTCTTGAAGACTTTAAAGGCAAGAAAGTACTTTTCTACTTTTACCCTAAGGCGATGACGCCGGGTTGTACTACGCAAGCAAAAGGCCTTCGTGACATCAAAGCCGAACTCGATGCACATAACGTGGTGGTACTCGGCGTAAGCATCGACCCTGTAAAGCGTCTAGGCAAGTTCATCGAGCGCGATGATTTAAACTTCACTCTGCTTTCTGATGAAGACCATGCCGTTGCTGACCAGTTCGGCGTTTGGGGCGAAAAGAAATTCATGGGCAAAGTATACGACGGTCTTCACCGCATTAGCTTTCTGATCAATGAAGAAGGCGTGATCGAACATGTGTTCAACAAGTTCAAAACCAAAGATCACCACGAAGTCGTATTAAACTACTTAAACGAAAACGCTTAAACGCTATTGTTTTTCTACAAACAAAAAGCCCAGCAAACTGCTGGGCTTTCTTTTAACCATCGTACCTTTGGTAACAACTACTCTTGTTCGACAGGTTCGTTTTCTTCCGTGCTTGGTAATGCATGCCATACGGCTTTGACTAATGTCGCTAAAGGAATGGCGAAGAACACCCCCCAAAAACCCCACAGCCCACCAAAGACTAATACAGCCACAATGATAGCAACTGGGTGTAAGTTTACTGCCTCGGAAAACAGAACAGGAACCAAGACGTTACCATCAAGCGCCTGGATAATACCGTAAGCAAGCAACAACCAATAAAACGGAGGCGTTAAACCCCATTGGAACAAACCAACGATAGCAACAGGTACAGTAACAGCCGCCGCACCGATATAAGGAATCAAAACCGACAGACCAACGGCTACGGCAAGCAACGCCGAGTAACGAAGGTCTAGAAGGGCAAAAGTCACGTAGCTCACACCGCCCACGATTAAAATCTCTAACACTTTACCGCGAATGTAATTTGATATCTGCTCGTTCATTTCATGCCAAACTTTATTCGCCAATTTACGGTTTTTCGGCAGAATACCGCTTGCGATTCGCAGCATTTCTTCTTTGTCTTTAAGCAAAAAGAAGATAAGGAGTGGCACTAAGATCAAATATACCGCTAGCGTTGCAATGCTAACTAATGAAGCAAGCGACCCTTTGACGACACTTTCACCCAGCCCCAGTGCTTGGTTTTTGGCGTTCGTCACCACGGTTTCTACTATTTCTAAATTGGCTAGTTCAGGATGGCGCTCTGGCAATGTGACAATAAACTTTTGTAGCCCGTTGTACATGTTCGGAATATCGTTAATTAGATTACCGACCTGAGTCCAAATCGTCGGAACCAAGCCAAACAACGCAATTAACATTAACCCGACAAAGACCAAGATCACGATAATAACCGACAAAGTGCGCGGCACGCCCATACGACACATTTTGACAACTGGCCATTCAAGTAGATAAGCCAAAACGATCGCGACAAGTAATGGCGCAATCAAGTGTCCAAAGAAGTAAATGGTGATAAAGCCAAACAGCAAGATCGCGACGAGACTTACTGCGTGAGGGTCAGAGAAACGTCGTTTATACCAACGACTAACCATTTCAAACATCTTATGCGGATTCCTTATTGAAGACAGTCAATGTGTAGTGCTCTGATGTAGATTGGCAATCAACCGAGTACCCTTGGGCACTAAGATAGTTCACAATGTCTCGTTTAGAGCTGTTGTCCACTACTTGAATGACAAGTTGATGATACTGCTTTGCTTCTCCTTGAAAGACCTCAGCAGCATGACGCTTTGCAAGTAACAGTGCCATAGGACAACGTTGCTCACGCAAATCAAGTAACATGGATTCCATTGTATTGCTCTGCACTTATGATAGGGTTGTATTGTAACGGCTTTTTGAGCTGGTGCTAGCACTTCTGACATGATTTAACCACATGCTGAAATAGCTCGGATGTAAAATAATTTACGAAACCAATTCATTTATTTCCGGTCTTACTGTTAGCTTATATCCTCACGGATAACCAAAACGTATGTGGCGCTGTTAATAGGCTCTCGACCTGTAACCACATGCTTATGTATTTTGGAGAACCTTTTAAACGTATGTTAAAACGCACTCGCTCGCTAGTTTGCTTATGTCTTGCTGCTGCCATCAGTTCGCCGACAACTTATGCCAATAGCATTGACTTGCCAGACATTGGCACAGCTGCTGGTGGCACGCTTTCAATAGACCAAGAGTTGATTTATGGCGACGCCTATATGCGTATGCTCAGAGCCAGTAAACCTATCGTTAATGACCCTGTCATCAATGAATATATTGACTCTCTTGGGCACAAATTAGTGGCCAATGCGAATGATGTAAAAACGCCGTTCCACTTCTTTATGATTCGCGACCGTAATATCAACGCGTTCGCATTTTTTGGTGGCTATGTAGCGCTGCATTCTGGGTTGTTTCTTCATGCTCGTTCAGAAAGTGAGCTGGCCTCTGTTGTCGCTCACGAGATAGCGCACGTCACACAACGTCATCTTGCTCGGAGTATGGAAGAACAAGCACGCCGCTCTCCGGCCACATTAGCCGCACTTGCGGGGGCACTACTGCTTTCAATTGCCTCACCCGAAGCGGGGATGGCTGCAATTACAGCAGCAACCGCGGGCAACATGCAAAGTCAAATCAACTACACTCGTGCAAACGAAAAAGAAGCGGATCGCTTTGGTATTTCGACACTAGCAAAAGCCGGTTTTGATGTTCAAGCAATGCCAAGGTTTTTTGGCCGTCTTGCTGATGAGTATCGTTATGCGAGTAAACCGCCACCAATGCTCCTGACTCACCCTCTGCCTGAAGATCGAATTACCGATAGCCGTGCGCGAGCAAGAACCTATCCTCCAATGCGTGTTGTGCCTTCAATAGACTATCATCTAGCTCGCGCGCGCATTGTGGCTCGTTACGCTGGCATTGATGGACAAGCCGCCCTGAGCTGGTTTGAGCGAACTCAAAAGAAAGCCTCTGCGGACATTACACCTGCTTTTGATTATGGTCGAGCACTCGTGCATTTAGACAATAAACGCCTATCTCAAGCGGAACCAATTTTGAAAAAGTTACTGGAACAAGACCCAAGTAACCCGTTTTACTTGGACGCTATGACGGATTTATATATCGAGAAGAAGCAGCCAGAAAAAGCGACCGAGATGCTCCGTAAAGCGTTATCTCGTAACCCTCAAAATAAAGTATTAACCATTAACTACGCCAATGCGCTACTTGAGGACAATAAAAACGATCAAGCCACGCGAGTTCTTCAAAGATACACTCATGACTATCCTGAAGATACAAATGGCTGGCACCTAATATCGAAGAGCTACCACGCGCTAGGGCGTAGCGATGAAGAATTGGCTGCTCGAGCGGAAATTTTGGCATTGCGAGCAAATTGGAATAAAGCGATTCAATATTATAGTGAAGCAAGTAAAATGGCCAAGTTGGGCAGCTTAGAGCAAGCGCGATACGATGCCCGTATCGACCAACTCATGATCCAAAGAGATCGATTCATGGCATTACAATAACGAAATGGAGAAAACCATGTCAGTCGTGATTTATCACAACCCTCGTTGCTCAAAGAGCCGTCAAACACTTGAACTGCTTGAGCAAAATGGTGTTACACCGGAAGTCGTCAAATACCTAGACACACCACTTAACGTGGATGAACTAAAAGCGCTGTACGCCCAGCTTGGCTTTTCATCTGTACGTGAAATGATGCGCACTAAAGAAACTGAATATAAAGAGCTTGGCTTAGGCGAAGACTCCGTCAGCGATGAGCAATTATTCGAAGCAATGGCGAAAAATCCAAAGTTGTTTGAGCGTCCGGTAGTCGTTGCCAACGGCAAAGCAAAAATTGGTCGCCCACCAGAGCAAGTGTTGGATATTTTATAAATGGATTGCCAGATCCTTATTTTGTATTTCAGCCGTCATGGCTCGACAAAACAACTGGCAAGACAAATAGCAAGAGGAGTCGAATCGACTCCTCAATGCCAAGCAATTTTGCGTACAGTTGAAGAATTGTCACCTCACTCACACTCCCCTTCTGATCCAATTGTTACTCTAGAGGAACTGAAAACGTGCGACGGTCTAGCGTTTGGCAGTCCCGTCTGGTTTGGCAACATGGCTGCGCCTTTAAAGCACTTCTGGGATCAGACTACATCTTTATGGGTCAGTGGTGACTTAATCGATAAGCCTGCTTGTGTCTTTACCTCTTCGTCCTCAATGCATGGTGGTCAAGAAACAACGTTACAAAGCATGATGACCCCTTTATTACATCATGGGATGATGGTTTTGGGCATTCCTTATTCCGAGCCAGAGTTACACACTACGCAGTCCGGAGGCACTCCGTATGGCGCCAGCAGTGTAGGCCATGAGGCAACCCTAAGCAGTGAAGAGATTCGCCTGGCACAACAATTAGGCAAAAGGCTGGCAACTGCAGCGTTAAAACTAAAAGTCTGTTAGTAAAATCAAGGATAGTTAATCGATGTCTGACTCTTTAGACCAAACACCACTCGGTACACAGGCTAAAACCTATCGTTACCTGGCTTTATTTGGCAACTTAGCCTTATTAGCCTGGGTCGCTATTTGGCAGCTTGCGTTATCCCCTCACCCTCACCTCAGCAGCACAACACTTGCTATTGCTTGGTGTATTCCGCTACTACTTCCGTTGCCTGGTATTTTAGCTGGTAAGCCTTACACTCATGCTTGGGCTAACTTTGTTCTTATGCTGTATTTCTTGCATGCGCTGACCATCCTCTATGTGGATGGGGGTGAACGCTGGCTTGCGGCAGTGGAACTGATACTGACTTCACTCGGTTTCGCTGGCAATATTTTGTTTGCTAGAGCGAGAGGCAAAGAGCTAGGCCTTAAGTTGAAACGCCTCTCTCAAGTAGAAAAAGAAGAAAAAGCGAAATTCAATAAATAACGCCAATCGCAGTCAATCACTGATCATTGGTTCGAATACGAATTTAGAAAACAAAAAGAGTCGCTATTGCGACTCTTTTTTATGCTTACCACATTGGTGTTTGATTCTTGCGTTTCACGCCTGGAACGCTACCAAGGAGATTACGATGCCGAGCGCCACTCGTAGATCAAGTCATACTGTTCTCGGACAGGCTCCACAATCATCGGCTGAGTTGGTTGTGTTTCGTCACTTGCTTCTGCCACAACATTTACTGGTACTTCAGGCTGCGCTTCTTTTGGCGTCGCGGCGTCTTTTGCTTCATTACTCTGAACCAATGGTTCTTCTTCTTGAGTTGAAGCTGGGGCATCAACTTCACCTAAAGGATCTTCAAAAACCATTAATTGAGAAATAGAAGAAGCTTCTTTCTCAAAAGCTTGTTGTGATGCCAAAAGGTGGATGTTGAGCGTTAACTCGTCCCCTTGAACACGCTTAATCTCTGTACCCGCAACCGAATTAAGTTGTTTTAGCGCATTCTCTAAACGGAAGAAGTCCGTGGCAGAGGTTACATTAAGGACTTTCACTGCTAGCGCTTTTGAAGACTTTCCTGAAACCACAACTGCACTCTTACTTGCATAGTAGTCTGCGATGCCATCCACCATTTCTGCAATAGCATTAGCACCTGATACAGACCCGCTACGCGGAGAACGTTGCGCCTCTACAATTCTCGTTGGCGACTGGTCGTAGAGTGTCCAACGAATTTGTTCACCTTGAGCTCGTACAACCAAAACGGCGTCAGCTGGGTAGCGCTGGCTAGCTTGACCAATTGGCTCAATAAAGCCGCCCCAAAGATCAGAGACATTAACACCGGTTACATCATCAAAATCCCCAACCGGGATAGTGATTGGTAGGCCTCTTAGTTTCGCTGCGCTACGAAGTGCTGCAACATTTGAAGATTCAGAATGTTCCCACGCAATGTTACGATCGTAACCCTGTTCTTCAACCATCCAAACTAAAATATTGGCACGATTTGGCGACCAAGATGGCAATTGTGCTTGTGTTAAAAGAGAGCTGATTTGGTCGTTGTTAAACAACATTTTTAAGCTCGCTTTTCCATCAACCTGCCCATAGCTCAGTTGAGAAATGTAACGCGCACTTGAGCTAAGTGCCTTTTTAATCACTGGATTGCTTAAAGAGGATTGAGAACCGGTCGCTCGAACAATCACATCCTGCATACCTTGTTGACGAGCCAAAGACTCACCGTCGTTCTGCTCACTGTCGATAACCACTTCGGCACGATAGATATCCACCTGAGTTAATGCATATACTGGTAGGGACAACCAACCTATCAGTAAGAGAGCTAAATAGCGCATAGTTTTTATAATCCTCTGAACAAGAACCCGAATAATAAGCAACTATCAAATCTTGAGCAAGGTAAGTACTGAGTAAATTGTCTGTATTATGACCAGCTTTGTTAACTCGGGCCTCAACCAGCGCTTCAGTGCTATTTTTTATAATAAACTCATTGCTTATTAAGCTATCTCAACAAGTTAGGCTGTCCATTTTTCATCTTCACGCAAGACACGTAAAAGAGGACAATTTGCAAGCAAGCAACTCTCAAAAGTGCTATTTATGGGAAAAATTCAATCGAAAGTTTGATCTATGCAACATTGCAAACGATTGCAGGATGATAGTATTCGCCGGATTTGTCTGCGTATCTTGAAAATAGGGAATTATTATGAAAAACGCGTTACAAGGCGCTCAAATGCTCTTTGTCGCTTTTGGTGCTTTGGTGCTTGTGCCGCTCCTAACTGGCCTTGATCCAAACGTAGCCCTCTTTGGTGCCGGTGTCGGTACTCTCCTCTTCCAGTTAATGACTAAACGTTCTGTTCCCATCTTCCTTGCCTCTTCTTTTGCGTTTATTGCTCCTATTATGTTCGGTATCCAAACTTGGGGTATCGGTGCAACGATGGGCGGCTTGATGGCAGCGGGCTTAGTTTATGTGGCTCTAGGGGCTATGATCAAAGTGCGCGGTGTTGGATTTATCCATAAAATTCTCCCGCCCGTTGTCGTTGGCCCTGTGATCATGGTTATCGGCCTTGGCCTTGCCCCAACAGCAGTGAACATGGCGGTAGGTAAAACTGGTGATGGAGCTGCACAGCTAGTTAATGGTGATGCTGCGATCATTATCTCGGCGGTCTCACTGCTCACAACCATTGTACTCAGCGTTTTTGCAAAAGGCTTTTTGAAGCTCGTTCCTATTGTTGGTGGTATTCTTGCTGGTTACTCTGTTTCTCTATTCTACGGGGTGGTTGATTTCACTCCCGTAGAGCAAGCGGCTTGGCTAGCCATGCCAAACTTCACCGCGCCAGAGTTCAATATCAACGCAATTTTGTTCATGATTCCTGTCGCTATCGCACCTGCGGTTGAGCACGTAGGTGACATGCTTGCTATCTCAAACGTTACAGGTAAAAACTACCTGAAAAAACCAGGCCTTCACCGCACAATCGCAGGTGACGGGGTGGCAACTATCGCAGCTTCGATGGTGGGTGCTCCACCAAACACCACTTACAGTGAAGTAACAGGAGCGGTAATGCTAACCAAAGCATTTAACCCTGTGATCATGACTTGGGCAGCAATCACCGCAATCGTACTTGCATTGGTAGGTAAGCTAGGTGCGGTTCTTCAAACGATTCCAGTTCCTGTTATGGGCGGCATCATGATTCTGCTGTTCGGCTCCATCGCAACGGTAGGCCTCAACACACTGATCAAGAATAACGTTGATTTACATAAGTCTCGTAACCTAGTGATTGTTGCCGTAACACTTGTGTTTGGCATTGGTGGTATGGCTTTCGGTATTGGTGAGTTCAGTCTACAAGGTGTGAGCCTATGCGGTATCGTGGCAATTATTCTTAACCTTGTGCTACCAAACGATTTAGGTGAAAACCACGTTGTGGATAACGCACAAATGGAAGAAGAAAGCGCGAAATAGTTCGTTTGCGCCGCTTTATTAGTTGGCGTGTCTTACTCTTCTCCTCTTGTAGATACAAAAAAGGCTTGGTTTTCACCAAGCCTTTTTCTGTTCAGTCATAGTAATACATCAAAGAATTACTTAGTACCGAAGATCTTATCACCTGCATCGCCTAGACCCGGAACGATGTAGCCTTTGTCATTAAGCTTCTCATCGATTGCCGCAGTGTATAGCTCAACATCTGGGTGTGCTTTTTCTAGCGCTTCAATACCTTCTGGTGCAGCAACAAGTACTAGCACTTTGATTTGGTTACAACCTTTCTCTTTTAGGAGATCGATCGTAGCAATCATAGAACCACCTGTTGCAAGCATTGGGTCAACAACAAGCGCAATACGCTCCTCGATGTTTGAAGCAAGCTTGTTGAAGTAAGGAACTGGCTCAAGCGTTTCTTCATCACGGTAAATACCCACAACACTGATACGTGCGCTTGGCATGTGCTCAAGAACTCCATCCATCATGCCTAGACCTGCACGTAGGATTGGCACTACGGTTACTTTTTTACCTTTAATCTGGTCTACTTCTACCGGACCGTTCCAACCATCAATGGTCACTTTTTCTGTTTCAAAGTCTGACGTTGCTTCGTAAGTAAGTAGGCTACCGACCTCAGTCGCTAACTCACGAAAACGTTTTGTGCTGATGTCACCTTCTCTCATTAGACCAATTTTATGTTTTACTAGAGGGTGCTTTACTTCAACAACTTTCATGTCCATCTCCGGCTATAGTTGGCAATATTTAAACAAACCTTCAGATTATACATGATTTTCACAGGGATATCAGGATAAATCACTAAAGAAAAAAACAGACGCAAACGTTTGCTATCTATGTTTAAGCACTGTTAGAATAGCGCCGTTTTCATATCCAACTTAATACCGAGGACTTCCCTGTGAGTGGTAACAACTCTTCTCTTAGCTATAAAGACGCTGGTGTAGATATTGATGCAGGCAACGCGCTTGTGGATCGTATTAAGGGTGCGGTAAAACGCACTCGTCGCCCTGAAGTTATGGGTGGTATCGGTGGTTTTGGCGCGCTATGCGAATTGCCAACTAAATACAAACAACCTGTACTGGTTTCTGGTACTGATGGCGTTGGCACAAAACTTCGCCTAGCACTGGATATGAACAAGCACGACACGATTGGCATCGACCTAGTGGCAATGTGTGTAAATGATCTTATCGTGCAAGGCGCAGAGCCACTGTTTTTCCTAGATTACTACGCAACAGGCAAACTAGACGTTGATACCGCAGCGGATGTTGTTTCAGGTATCGCAGAAGGGTGTGTTCAAGCAGGTTGTGCCCTAATTGGTGGCGAAACTGCGGAGATGCCGGGCATGTATGAAGGCGAAGACTACGACGTAGCTGGTTTCTGTGTTGGCGTAGTAGAAAAAGAAGACGTGATTGACGGCACGAAAGTCGCTGCTGGTGATGCACTTATCGCTGTTGGCTCAAGCGGCCCACACTCAAACGGTTACTCCCTTATCCGTAAGATCCTAGAAGTATCTGGTGCAGATAAGAGCGAAGAGCTAGCAGGCCGCACTATTGGTGAGCACCTACTAGAACCAACAAAAATTTACATCAAGTCAGCACTTAAGATGATTGAGAAACACGACATCCATGCGATTTCTCATATCACTGGTGGTGGTTTCTGGGAAAACATCCCACGCGTACTGCCTGAAGGCACGAAAGCAGTTATCGATGGTAACAGTTGGGAATGGCCAGTTATCTTCAAGTGGCTACAAGAGAAAGGCAACGTCGACACACACGAAATGTACCGCACATTCAACTGTGGTGTAGGTCTAATCGTCGCACTACCGAAAGACCAGGCAGACGCAGCAGTTGCTCTTCTTAAAGAAGAAGGCGAAAACGCGTGGGTGATTGGTCAAATCGCACAAGCAGACGCGAACGAAGAGCAAGTTGAAATCCAATAATTTGCAAATCGAGCTCAAAAGATAAGAAGAATGAGGACACTAGATGACTAGGTCCTCATTTTGCTATCTAGAACACTAAAAACCATTCTATTAGTAGGTAGTTTAGAAGCTACATAACTCCAACCTACAATACCAAGGCGCTCTCGACATCATGAAAAACCATACCCTAAAAAACTTTGTGGTCCTCATCTCGGGTAACGGAAGTAACCTGCAAGCTATCTTGGAAGCTTGCGAAGACAGCATGCCAAACGCACGAGTGGCAGCCGTGTTCTCTAACAAAGCAGATGCTTTTGGTTTAGAACGTGCAAAAAAGTTTGATGTAGACGGTCACTTTGTCGACCCTAAAGCATTCAGCTCGCGTGAAAGCTTTGATGCAGAGCTAATGAGTCAAATAGATGAATACCAACCAGACGTGATTATTCTTGCTGGTTACATGCGCATTCTGAGCAGCGCATTTGTTTCTCATTACATGGGTAAGATGATCAATATCCACCCTTCTCTTCTACCAAAATATCCTGGGCTACACACACACCAGAGAGCAATTGATGCTGGCGATAAAGAACATGGTACGAGTGTGCACTTTGTAACGGAAGAGCTTGATGGTGGCCCTGTCATACTGCAAGCAAAAGTTCCTGTGTTCGAAGACGATGATGCTAGTGTACTTGCAGCACGTGTTCAGGCGCAGGAGCACCGAATCTACCCTATGGTGGCTAAGTGGCTGGTAGACGAGCGGTTGATCATGAAGGATGGTAAAGCCTATTTAGATGGCGCAGAGCTTGGCGTACATGGGTACGCCTCAGATGAGTAGCCCTGAATAATAAACTCCAAGCACAAAAGAGCAGCCTGAGGGCTGCTCTTGGTTGTTTTAATACTTATAAACTTGATTCAAGAAAACCATGGTGAGACTAGAAACCTAAAACCCAACATTCTAAAAAATCCCATAACCACTTGAGTAACATAACACTCGGAAAGTAGATTCTGAATCTGGTTCGTTCTTCACCGTTCAGACTGACGAGGTGTTTTATGAGAAATTTCTATCAGTTACGTCTTTACAGCAAGCCTTAGCGAGACTAGGACTCTACTACCAGCACTCTAGAAAGTAAGAATGCTCATCCGTATCCGCCCTCGGCTTAAAACGCATAAAAATAAAGCTCGCGATTAAGCGAGCTTTATTTTTATATTCAGAGTAAGAGACCATCACTCTAACGGTTCGGTTGGCGCTTGATTGCCCGGCTTAGCCGCCGAAAACGGCACATTTACCAGTTCAGAGGCATTATTTTTGACTAGTTCACCTAGGTGAAACAAGCCGTATTCGCCAGGTTTCATACGCTGCCAAGCTTCGTTGCCCGTCAAAGGTTGAGTTGCGATCACAGAAACGATGTCATGTGGCGTGGTTTCTTCTTGGAAGTTAATTTCCACATCTTCATCAAGCAAAGCAGCTTTTCCAAACGGTGCGCGTCTTGTGATCCAATACAAATGATTGGTGCAATACGTCATTACATACTCACCATCACTCAGAAGCATGTTAAATACACCCTTCTCTCTTAGCTCATCACAACATTTAGCAACATATAAGAATACCGACTCCATATCCTTTGGCGGCTCAGGATATCGATCTTCCATTTGCTTCAACAACCAGCAAAATGCCAGTTCACTATCTGTTTCACCGACAGGTCGATGTCGGCCTGTATGTAAGTCTTGATAGCCAGAGAGCTGACCGTTATGCGCAAACGTCCAATACCTACCCCACAGCTCACGTGTAAAGGGATGAGTATTTTCTAAATTAACACCACCACGATTCGCCTGTCGGATATGACTAACGACCGCACGACTTTTGATGGGATAATTTTGTACCAACTCTGCTATTTTAGACTCACAACTTGGCTTGGGATCTTTGAAGGTTCGAAAGCCCTTCCCTTCGTAGAAGGTGATCCCCCATCCGTCACGGTGTGGGCCGGTTCGACCTCCACGCTGCATGAGCCCAGTAAAACTGAAACAAATATCCGTTGGAACATTAGCGCTCATACCGAGCAATTCACACATGGTTTAAAAAACTCCCTAACAACACAGCTCGAAACGGTGGCCGTAAACGATTATTCCATCTCTTTTTCGATCAACTGAATGATGATATGAATAATCTTAATATGAATTTCCTGAATGCGGTCTGCATAACCAAAGTGTGGCACGCGGATTTCAATATCTGCAAGGCCTGCCATTTTGCCGCCATCTTTACCTGTTAGCGCAATCGTCTTCATGCCTTTCGCTTGTGCTGCTTCAATCGCTTTCAGGATGTTACCTGAGTTACCTGAAGTCGACAGACCAAACAGTACGTCACCTTTTCGACCAACCGCTTCTACATAACGTGAAAACACGAAGTCATAACCAAAGTCATTACTCACACAAGAAAGGTGGCTTGGATCTGAAATAGCAATACCAGCATAGCCAGGACGATTTTCTCGGTAACGGCCTGTTAGCTCTTCGGCAAAGTGCATTGAATCACAGTGAGAACCACCGTTACCACATGACAATACTTTACCATCTTGTTTGAATGAGTCAGCAATCATTTTCGCCGCTGCTTCGATTTGCGCAATGTTATGGTCATCGCTTAAAAATTTGTTGAGCACTTCAGCAGCTTCGTTTAATTCACTTCTAATCAGATCATGGTACATAAGACGTTCTCTTTATTATTTCGGCTTCAGTCAGCTCTTGACTCACTGAGCAAATTGTTCTGATACCAATTTGGTATCGGACATTTCATAAACCTGAACTCGGGTTTGATTACTCTGAGTTTACCCACAAACGAGAATTAGTGTCGATAGTGAACCAACAGATTTAGATTAGTGATGGTAATAAACTTGTCAACTTGCTCATGAAACCATCACTCAAATCTCAACTTTAGAATTTTAACTCTACTTAGATCACTTTTTATCCAATCTTGTGTTTTACATTTCCTTAATATTTTGATTACACTTAAACCAACTGGTTAGACCTCTTACCTAACATACAGACGTACAAAACTTATAAAGTCTGAAAAGGAAAATATATATGGACATCTTGCTCTCAATCATCACGATGGCGATCGTGCTAGGCATTACGCTCTACCACCGCATGTCTCTCGTGAAATCTATTAGCTTACTCACCGCAGCCATGCTGGCTCTTACAGCAGCTGGTACTGTCGGCGTTATTGGTTGGGCTATTTACGTTCTCGCCGCAGCTGTGCTCGCGGTTCCTGGCGTACGTCAGTCTTTAATTAGCCGCAAAGCGTTAGTGCTTTTCAAGAAAGTGCTGCCAGCTATGTCTCAAACCGAAAAAGAAGCGTTAGACGCAGGTACCGTCTGGTGGGAAGCCGAACTATTTAAAGGCAAACCAGAGTGGCAAAAGCTACACGCAATTCAAGCACCTAAGTTAAGTGCGGAAGAACAAGCCTTTTTAGACGGCCCTGTGAATGAAGTGTGCGCCATGGTGAGTGATTTCCAAGTGACCCATGAACTCGCGGACTTACCGCCAGAAGTTTGGCAATACCTGAAAGATCATAAGTTCTTCGCCATGATCATTAAGAAAAAGTACGGTGGTCTTGAGTTCTCAGCATACGCGCAATCACTAGTACTACAAAAACTAACGGGTGTTTCTGGCGTTCTATCGTCTACCGTTGGTGTTCCTAACTCTTTGGGCCCAGGTGAGCTACTGCAACACTACGGTACTGAAGATCAAAAAAATCATTACTTACCGCGTCTAGCTGAAGGTAAGGAAATCCCTTGTTTCGCCCTAACAAGTCCAGAAGCGGGTTCTGACGCTGGATCTATTCCAGATTACGGTGTGGTCTGTAAAGGCGAATGGGAAGGAAAAGAAGTACTGGGTATGCGCCTGACTTGGAACAAGCGCTACATCACCCTAGCGCCAGTCGCAACGGTACTAGGCTTAGCATTTAAACTTCGCGATCCTGAAGGTTTGCTAGGCGACAAAGAAGATCTTGGCATCACTTGTGCGCTTATCCCAACTGATGTCAAAGGTGTTGAGATTGGTAACCGACACTTCCCGCTCAATGTACCATTCCAAAATGGTCCAACGCGCGGTAAAGACATCTTTGTTCCTATCGATTTCATTATCGGTGGTGAAAAAATGGCGGGCCAAGGTTGGCGTATGCTGGTTGAGTGTCTGTCGGTTGGACGTGGTATCACGCTACCTTCAAATTCAACAGGTGGCATCAAAACTGCGGCAATGGCAACCGGTGCTTACTCACGTATTCGCCGTCAGTTCAAACAGCCAATCGGCCATATGGAAGGAGTTGAAGAACCATTAGCACGCTTGGGTGGTAATGCTTACGTGATGGATGCAGCAAGCAACTTAACCGTTGCGGGTATCGACTTAGGTGAAAAACCTTCAGTTATCTCAGCTATCGTGAAGTATCACTGTACGCACCGCGGCCAGCAAAGCATCATCGATGCAATGGACATCGTAGGCGGTAAAGGTATCTGTATGGGACCTTCTAACTTCCTAGCTCGTGGTTACCAAGGTGCGCCAATCGCAGTAACGGTTGAGGGTGCTAACATTCTAACACGCTCAATGATCATCTTTGGCCAAGGCGCAATCCGTTGCCATCCGTACGTTCTTGAAGAAATGAACGCGGCATATTCTGAAGCAAGTAATGCTGTCGAGAAATTTGATAAAGCGCTTGCTGGTCACGTGAGCTTTACAATGAGTAACCTAGTGCGCAGTATCTGGTTTGGTTTGAGCGACGGTCTGGGCTCTTCATCGCCAACCAAAGATGCAACCAAGCGTTACTACCAACAATTGAACCGCTACAGTGCAAACCTTGCCTTACTATCGGATATCTCGATGGCAGTGCTAGGTGGCTCTTTGAAGCGTAAAGAGCGTCTATCAGCGCGTCTTGGTGACATTCTAAGCCAGCTATATTTGAGCTCTGCGACGTTGAAACGTTTTGAGCAAGATGGCCGCCCAGTCGAAGATTTACCATTAGTACACTGGGGTCTACAAGACAGTTTGAAACAAGCGGAAGTGGCGGTAGACGAATTCTTAGCAAACTTCCCGAACAAAGTGATTGGTCGTGCACTGCGCGTGTTAATCATGCCATTCGGTCGTGTACGCAAAGCGCCAAGCGATAAACTAGACAGTAAAGTGGCGCGCATTCTACAAACGCCAAGTGCAACGCGCTCACGCATTGGTCGCGGTCAATACCTTGAACCAACCGAGCACAACGCAGCAGGTAAGATTGAACTTGCACTATCAGTCATTCTTCAAGCTGAGCCTGTGTTTGACAAAGTATGTAAAGCGCAGGGTAAGCGTCGCCCATTCTTACGTTTGGATATGATTGCTCAGGAAGGGCTAGAGCAAGGCTTTATCACGCAAGAAGAAGCCGATCTACTCAGAGAAGCGGAACAGCATCGTCTAGATACAATCAACGTTGACGATTTTGAGCCGGAACTGCTTGCCGCAAAGCCGCTATACCCTCAGATGGATAGTGTCGCGTAACTCTAGTATCTGAGACCACAAACGGGAGTATCAGCTCCCGTTTTTATTGCTTCCAGAATCGCATTCATAACACCTCACACCACGAAGCCCCTGCGCAATCGCAATAAAAGCCACGCACTCCAATCTTTCCCCCGATTTCCAGTGATAACTAACTCACAGACGTTCCAACTAAGCGGTGTATACTTTAAGTAACTCACTCACATATATGGTAAATCCGTTGGCTAAAATATTACTCGCACAGTGGTTCCCAGGGCTTGTTCAGCTTAAGCATTATCAAAAAGAATGGTTTGTTAACGACTTTAGAGCCGCCTTTTCTGTTGTCGCGGTTGCACTGCCAGTTGCCATAGCTTATGCACAGTTAACTGGTGTATCCGCAATTGTCGGTCTGTATTCGTGTGTACTGCCAATGTTGGTTTACGCCATGATGGGCACATCTCGACAACTCATTGTCGGACCCGATGCAGCAACCTGTGCAGTGATCGCTGCTGTTGTGACACCACTTGCCGCAGGTGACCCCACAAAACATTGGCAGTTGGTTATGACCATGACAGCGATGACGGGGATTTGGTGTGTACTGGCAAGTCGTTTCAAGCTAGGAGTGTTTGCAGATTTCCTTTCTCGTCCGATTCTTTTGGGTCTACTCAACGGTGTTGCTCTCACAATTATCGTTGGTCAGTTTGCGAAAGTAGTCGGTTTGAAATACGAGCAACGTTATTTACTGGAACGTTTATGGGAAGCTCCACAACGATTAACCGATCTTCATTGGCCTACTGTAACTCTGAGTATCGTGACGGTTGTCGTTTATTTGCTCACCAAACGCTACCGACCAACTTGGCCTGCTGCCATGCTGGCGATCCTCGTAACTACTGCGTCAGTTTGGTTTTTCCATTTACAAGAAATGGGCGTATCGGTTGTCGGACTCACTCAAGGTGGCTTCCCTCAGTTTCAAACACCAGAATTTGAGCTAGGTGAAGTTCGTGAACTAGTAGTCCCAGCGCTCAACCTTGCGATTGTCAGTTTTGTTAGCATGATGCTCACCGCCCGCAGTTTCGCGGCTAAAAACGGTTATGATATTGATGCAAATAAAGAGTTTCAGGCGTTGGGTTTTGCCAACATTGCCTCAGCGTTTTCACAAGGTTTCGCGATAAGCGGCGCTGACTCACGCACAGCCGTCAATGATGCAAATGGCGGTAAATCTCAATTAGTTTCGATTGTCGCCGCAATCACCATCGCCATTATTGCGGTATTTATTTACGAGCCTTTGCAGTTCATCCCTATCGCTTCACTTGGTGTTGTATTGATCATTGCGTCCCTATCGCTGCTCGATCTTAAAGCAATTTGGAAATTAAAATCTCGTGACAAAGATGCATTTTATCTGGCCATCATTACTTTTATTTCTGTGTTGATCGTGGGTGTAATACCGGGGATCACTTTGGCGGTATTGCTAGGGCTGTTTCAATTTTTACGTATTGTCATGCGGCCGAGTGATCAGCTACTTGGCTTGGATGAAAAAGGTACCATTCGGACCATCGACGACTCAGGAAAAGCTTCGCCTATTCCTGGAATGGTGATTTACCGCTTTAACTCACCGCTAACTTACTTCAATGCTCCTTACTTTAAACGTAGAGTGTTAGAGCAGGCAGAGCATCACAAAGACGCAAGTTGCGTTGTCATCGACGCCGTATCGAGCTTTACTCACTTGGATCTCAGTGTGATGGCAACACTGGCAGATATTCACAATACTTTGAAAAAGAGAGGTGTACGCTTAATCCTCGCAGGAAGGAAACGACGTCTTCGTCAATGGTGTGAGCTTACTGGTATCAGCACCAGTGAAGGAGGCATCTTACTGCGAGCTGATATGTACCTTGCCATTAAACTTAGTGGCTGTTACATCAGTGCTGTGGGTGAGGGACAAATTCCTACTGTTCAAAAAGAGCCTGATTTAGAGCAGCTACCCAAACCAATTCCAGAAGTGGCTTAAATACAAATTTAATATAGAAAACAGGAAATTAAACTCCTGTTTTCTAGTGCTTATCTTCACAGCTGAATACGTGTTACGCCTTTGGCTTAAACTTTTTTGTCATCCCTTGGCTTTTAGGAGCCACCAGCCTATAACCAAGCTTTTCGTAAAAGACCGGTTCATCAGCAATCATAGAAACGTAAGAGCCTTCAAGTGCAACAGAAGAAAGATAACCGTCGATGTATTCCATGACTTTTCTACCTAAACCGTTACCTTGATAATCAGAATCAACGGCAACGTCGACAATTTCGAAGTTACACGCCCCGTCACCAACAACCCGACCCATTGCAATGAGCTTTCCTTCATCCCGAACAGATACGCCATATAACGAATTGGGTAGGCCAATTTCAGCAGCTTTCAACGATTTGGGTGATAGCCCGGCTTTGATACGCATATCACAGTATTCTTTCGGGCTTGGCACATGCTCTTCATATCTTATTGTCATTATGTACTACTCCTTTGTATCACCTTGGAGCTTACATAACTAAACTGTATAAATAAACAGTTAAACGTTGGAAAGATGTTCCCATTAAGCACACAAAGTATCGGGTCTAGAAAAGAAGCCGCCGACAACTCTGACGCCATAATAGATATAAGCTGCTCTGAAGCTAGACATTCCTTTTTCTAAACACGTTTCTCTCAACAACGCATCCGCATGCTTTCGAGCACTTTGAGGCAACACCTCTTCCCTCATGAGTTGGTAAAGAGCATCATGCACTAAAGAAGCTTTCATAATGTTTTTTGTGTCTAACGCTGGCCCACTCGCTCCATCCCATGCATAGCCCTTTTTAATCGTTAACACGCCTTGTTTGGACAAACTAAGAAAAGGGCTGTCATACGCCTGACTCACTGAAATGTGCGTCTCAATCTTTTCTTCAGAATGGAGAGTGTATTTATACTTCTGACGCTTTTTGTATTTCATCAGAGACCTCGCGTTTACTTATTCTTATTTATCACGCACAGCTGAATATTTATCCAGAAACCCTACAAGATCGGCTCTTGTTATTATGGCGTACTACCTATTACAAAGCCCAAATCAATATAAATAGAACTCCATGCAATCAATAAAGCCAGAACCCCTGACTTTATTGACCAAAATTTAACCAACAATCCTTATTCTGAAGGAAGTCTACTCAATTTTTTATGGATATCTTCTACAAAATTGGCTTGTTCACTTGGAGAAACCTCTAGAACATAATGAAAAAACGGACTTGTATGCTCAGTAATTTTATACTCTTCACTTAACAGCTTAATTACTTGTTCATGATTAAATCGTGCGGAGACTAAGCCACTCTCGGTTTCTTGAGTTATAACTATATAGTGAGCGGTTGGAAAAACCGTAAACCTTCCTTCGACAGGAAACCAAGGAGCAAAAGAAATAATCTCGTCATCAATTATGTATGCTTGAGGTTTACTGACATAGGTGTAAGAGTACTTTTCATCTAAATAGGGTCTTGCTGTATCAAACAAGCCATCATAATAAGTTGGTATTTCTACTTTTTGGATTTTACTTAAGGGATCGAAAGTGAAGGTATCAAGTGATTTTACATTATTACTTCCCGAATCTGGATTATTAACACCATTATCAATAGAAGAACAACCTACAATTATCACTGCACAAAAAAAAGCTAAAATTTTATTCATTATTTCTTTTATCTTTAATTGATTGTTTTGAAAGTTAGTCACATTAAAAATGCAACCAATTTAGAAAGTAAAAATGATATATTATTTATATAAAATCCCAAACATATATTTGAGTACAGTAAACTTAAATATTCATAATTTATCCATTTTTCTTCTTCCAACTTGGTAACTTGATAAAAAAACGGAGCCGATTGGCTCCGTTTCTCGCTTTATGTGTTACTACTATTTCTTTGGTACTTCTAATTGCATCTCTGGCATGGCATCGCGCTTCGCTTTAATTTTGCGCCAGACTATCCATGCAATGATCACAATCAGCAGCATTATCAAGTTACCTACCGCGATAATAATCATGCTGCGCTTACGCTCAGCCTCCCGCTCAGCGATAATTTGCTTTTCCATTTCAATACGGCGCTGCTCGGCTAATTCAGCTTCTTTTGCAATTCGAGCAGCTTCTAGATCAACTTCATCAACAACACTGAAAGTTTGCTCTGGAATAGGAAACACCAACGGACGCTGAGTTGCAAAATCAGTGGCAAAGATCTCGCCGCGCCATGCGTACTTACCAAGCTCAGCATCGTTATTGAGGTTCAACGTAACTCTCATTCCATCTTTAGAGACCTGTCCTTGGCTGTAACTAATGAAACCATCGGGTGCGTCCTTTTTCACTGTGACTGCTATAGAGCCTGGTGCAATCATACCTTGCTCGCCACTCACCACTAATTGGTGTGGCTTATCGGAATTACGAGCCTGAATAAAAGTACGAGAGATTGGGTTCGGATAAACCAAGATGACTTGTTCTTGCGCTCGTAAGAATACGCCATTGCCAGACGTGATGCGCGCGCGGTACTTACCAGGCTCAACGTCTATCGGGAGCTGAACCGTAAACACACCATCCCCTGCTTTTTCATCCAAGCCGCGGCCGTCATCAGAAAACTCACCCACAACCATCGGCACTGGACGAGCTTCTTTGATCAGCTCATCTTCATTTTCGACAAACTTGGTAAATGTCACGCGCAGATTCACGCGATCAAGGAAGTCGCGCAATACAAGAGGTTTGCCGTCGGAGGTCAGGCGAGCTGTAAACTTAAGCGCTTCCCCATTATATAATCGGTTTGGGAACAGATCCGTACTGAGCTTTAGGTGAGAAATTAAGCGGATGTTATTTTTAGGCGTAACTTTCCCCACAGCCTGCCATGGACCTGGCATAGGGTTATCAACGGAAATAATATCGAGTGAGGCTTCTTGATACCAACGTACATTGTCGTAAGAGCCCCAAGCATAGTATTTTTTACCGTCAGGACGGACTAAAACAACTGGCTGAGAACTTTGCTCACGATAAACCAAAAACGTGATCTGCTCGATGGTTGGATCAACTCGAAAGCGATTGTCTAACAAAGACATTGTAGATTCACTCGCAGCACTCGAGAGACTACTCCATATCGCTAAAAACGCGACCAACAAAGCCCTCAACATAGCTTCTCCTATTGATGCCAAATACAGTCGTTCACCAACTCTAATCTTTTTTGGTGAGCTTCTAGTTCATCGGCACTTGCGCGCAAAACCTTTAGCGCTTTTCTTCCTTCAATACGACGAATGGTTTCTACTCCACCCTCTTGTTTATTCGCGTTAAATTCTAGACTCGTTTGACCACCCGTCATAAAGAGGTAAACGTCGGCTAGAATCTCCGCATCGAGCAAAGCTCCGTGGAGAGTACGGTGCGAGTTATCAATACCGTAACGTTCACATAAGATATCAAGGTTGTTTCGCTTACCAGGGAAGATTTTCTTCGCCATAGCAAGGGTGTCGGTCACCTTGCAGTAGTCGTCCGTTTTGCCGATGTTAGGATCGAGCATGCCAAACTCGTAATCCATAAAGCCGGTATCGAAGGGCGCGTTGTGGGCAACAAGTTCTGCGCCTTTAATAAACTCAAGAAACTCTTGGTGCACGCTCGCGTATTCCGGTTTATCAACCAAGAATTCATCCGTAATACCGTGAACTTCAACCGCTTCTGGTTGGATTTCACGATCGGGTTTTAAATAAACGTGGAAGTGACGACCAGTCAGCTTACGGTTGATGATCTCCACGGCACCGATTTCAATAATGCGGTGTCCCATGTAGTGAGGACCACCCTCGCGGTTCATACCTGTGGTTTCGGTATCGAGAACGACAATGCGGTTATATTCAGAATTGCTGCTGGTATTCATAAGGTTATGTATGTCAGACTATGCTTTATTAAATGTTTCGGCTAATAGTACCAAAAATATGACCAAACACGTTGAGATTTTCACTGACGGTTCTTGTTTAGGTAACCCAGGACCAGGTGGTTACGGCATAGTATTGCGTTACAAAGACGTAGAAAAGACACTTTCCAAAGGCTATACGTTAACTACCAACAACCGCATGGAAATGTTGGCGGCTGTCGTCGCGCTGCAGACGTTAAAACAACCTTGCAAAGTCACTTTAACGACTGACAGCCAATATGTGCGCCAAGGTATTACTCAGTGGATCCATAACTGGAAGAAGCGTGGTTGGAAAACAGCGGATAAAAAACCCGTGAAGAATGCCGATTTATGGCAAGCTCTAGACAAAGAAACCGCACGCCATCAAGTTGAATGGCATTGGGTAAAAGGCCACGCAGGCCATCGTGAGAACGAAATGTGTGATGAGCTAGCCCGTACTGCTGCAGAAAACCCAACTGAGGAAGATACAGGTTACCAACCCTCTTAGCGAGATTCTTTCCTCATAGTGTTACCCTCTCGATTCATCACCCCAAGTGGTGTGAGCTTTTTCTTCAAGCGCCAATGCGGTTTGATAGGCTTGAGAGGGTATGTCCGTTTCCGCGCGACGATGTAATACAAACTCCCAGCGGGTGATGCCCAATCACCAAGACTATTTTCCAACCATGTCCACATCGTACGGTAACGTTTCATCGGAAACAGCGCATAACGATCACAATGAATCACTTGATAATTAAGTAACCCTAACCAATCTTTGATGCGGTTCGACGTAAACATTCGTCCACTCCAAGGCAAATTATGTTTACGCCATGGAAGCAAACTCGCTAATCCAGTCAAGCTTAATGGGTTGAATCCAGTAATAATTACATAGCCATCATCCATCATCACTCTATCGACTTCACGCAACAAACGGTGTGGATCGCTTGCATAGTCGAGCTGATGAGCGAGTATCACAACATCAAAGCTTTTTTCCAAAAAGGGTAATTCGTAACCATCTGCAATCACATTATGTAACGGGTTCTGGATATCTACGTTGACTTGGTGTTGAATGTTACAATTACAGCTGGTTAGCTCACAGCTCAACCCGCCCAGTTTGAGCATATGGTAGCCGAAGAGTTTCGGGCACCATTCATCAAGTCGGGTCTGGATTGACTCAAGCACCCACGGACCGTTGTTCATTGCTGACCAAGTCGACGGGTGTGGTATAGTTTTGTTGCTGAGTGCTGGTTTCATTAACCACCTGACTAAAATGGGTGACGGAGAACGAATCGTGTTAGAGATCAAAAGCATACCCGCATTTAATGATAATTACATCTGGCTGATACAAAATAGCGATAAGCGCTGCGCAGTCGTTGATCCGGGCGATGCGAAGCCAGTATTAGAATTTCTGCAGGCTAACGAATTAACTTTAGAAGCGATTTTAATTACGCACCACCACAACGATCACATTGGTGGTGTTCCAGACTTAGTGCGTGCATTTCCTAACGTCGCCGTTGTGGGCCCAAAATCAGAGCCAATTCCAACCCTAACGACACCAATGGAAGAAGGCGACAAGCTAGAGTTGTTTGGTGAGATTTTCTTAGTACTTGGGTTACCCGGTCATACTTTGGGCCATATCGGTTACGTTGGGGACGGAAAACTGTTTTGCGGTGACGTGCTCTTTTCTGCTGGCTGCGGTCGTATTTTTGAAGGTACGCCTGAGCAAATGTTTGAATCACTGAGCAAACTAACGTCTCTACCAGAAGAAACTCAAGTCTTCTGCGCACATGAATACACGGCGAGTAACGTGGCGTTTGCTCTAGCGGTTGAACCTGACAATGAGCAACTTCGCCAATATCGCGACGATGTAAACCGACTGCGAGCACTCAACATTCCGACACTTCCAACAACAATACGCAAAGAAAAGTGGATTAATCCGTTCTTGCGAACCTCTAACCCTGACGTGGTTCAATCTGTTGCTAGTCGCATTAAAAATAGCGATCCATGCTCGGTTTTTACTGCTTTACGCGAGTGGAAGAACGAATTTTAACCATTTTCTGCTTGTAAGTTTGCAAGACCCCAGTATTATCAGGGACTGATTTTTCGAGAAGCGCCACTGGCGCTTCTCTTACGTTTGGGGTTGATATAAATCTATTTGAATTTCTCCCCATTGCATAATTAGAAGCTCTTTGCCTCTATAAATTAGTTAGTGTTTAAAAGATGTCTATTATCTTGCGACTGCCACGCACATTACGTTGCGCGACAGGCAGGTGAAGATAAACAGGCCCTAAATAGGCTGAATCCATGCGTTTGAAGTATACTTGGGCGTTGGCGTTGTTATTATCTGGCTGTCAATTGACTCAGTCAGATTCAACGTCTTCTACACCAGAAACCAATAAATCTGAGCAGACTGCAAAGCAAAATGCAGTAAAAGCTCAACCGGGCAATAAATCGTCACTAGCAAAAAAATCCGCTAACGACGCGCCTAAAGTTCTCTCCCCCCAAGAACAAGAAGATGTGTGGCAACGTATCGCCATGCAGCTGGACATGGATATCCCAAACCACAAGAAAGTGGACTACTACCGTACGTGGTATTTAAAGCACCCAAATCACCTTTACACGGTATCTAAGCGTGCGACTCCTTTTCTATACATGATCACAAAACGTATCGAAGAGCGCGGACTTCCAATGGAGCTTGCTTTACTTCCTGTAGTGGAAAGTTCATTCGATGCCTTTGCCTACTCACATGGTAGCGCGGCTGGGTTGTGGCAATTTGTCCCAGGCACCGGAAAAATGATGGGATTAGAGCAAAACTACTGGTATGACGGTCGCAGAGATGTGGCAGCAGCAACGGATGCAGCGCTGGACTATCTAGTACAACTAAACGAGCGTTTTGATGGTAACTGGGAACATGCAATCGCCGCTTATAACAGCGGTGGTGGCCGTGTTTCTAGCGCAATTCGTAAGAATAAAAAGCTCGGTAAACCTATCGATTTCTTCTCATTAGACTTACCAAAAGAGACCAGCAGTTACGTTCCTAAGCTATTGGCCTTGGCTGACGTAATCGCAAACCAAGACAAGTACGGACTTAATATTCCTGCAATTCCAAACAAGCCTGTTCTAACGCTTGTTGATCCAGAAGAGCAGTTAGATCTGGCTATTGCCGCAGATTATGCCGGCATTAGCGTAAAAGAGTTGCAGAGTTACAACCCAGCATACAACCAGTGGTCGACAGCGCCTGAGGGGCCGCACCAACTTTTGATTCCCGTAGAGAAAAAAGAGACTTTTCTCACCAAGGTGGAGAAAAATCGCGGTAAAGGGATGAAGGTCGCTCGCTACAAGGTGAAATCTGGTGACTCTTTAAGCGTGCTAGCTAATAAATACGGCACAACCACGAAAGTCATTCGACGTGCCAACGGCCTATCGAATAACAACATTCGTATTGGTCAATACCTATTGATTCCGACATCAACAAAAGACGATGCAAAATATGCATTAACGGCACAAAACCGATTAAACAAGACTCAATCTCGTGCTCGTGGTCAACTCAAGCTCACCCATGTCGTTCAGTCTGGAGAAAGTTTGTGGTCAATCGCACGTAACAATAAAGTGTCGTATAAATCGTTAGCTAAATGGAATGGTATGGGCCCTAAAGATCCATTGCGTGTGGGTCAAAAGCTAGTGATTTGGAAAGACTCAGACAAAGGTTCTGTGATCCGTACCGTTTTCTACAACGTTCGCTCTGGCGACACCATTAGCGGCATTGCAAGCAAGTTCAAAGTAAAAACGAACGACATCGTGAAATGGAACTCGCTACACAAGAAAAAATACTTACAACCAGGTCAAAAGCTTAAGTTGTACGTTGACGTAACGAAGGTAAGTGTATGAACCCATCAAGCAATCCACTTGTGATGCTGTTGGACATTTTTCGTTCTCCAACATCTTGTTTTCTTGCGCTTTATCAACGCGGTGGATGGGGATGGCAACCGTTCATCTTCCTGATGCTTAGTCCGTTTTTATTCTGGGGTGCTTACTTTTCGAATGTCGATTTCACGTGGCTCAGTGACCAACTTGCTGCGCAATTTCAGCAAATCGACCCGAAGCAGATTGAGCTATTAGAACCAAACACGCTAATGGCAAGCGCGATCATCAATGATGTATTCAACCGCTTTGCCACCTTACTATTGCTCGCGCTTTGGTTCTTTCTTGCAACAAAGGCAAGCAAACAACAATACGGTTACTGGAAATGGTTTGCCGCATCGTGTGCTATCTTATTCCCAGCAGTATTGGGCGATGTAGCAAGCTACGCGAGCTTGCTACTCAAGCATGGTCAGGTAATGACTTACGCTGCCGATTTAAATAGCCTCAATGGTCTATTAAAGCTGCCTCTTACTAACGAATGGTCTCATTTCGCTAGCTCGTTACCTTTGCTTCTGCCTTGGTACATTGTGCTCGGCTACGGCGTTGTACTGACGTGGACGGAGTTTGAACGTGGCCAAGCTTTGGTGATAGCAAGCCTGCCATGGGTATTCTTCTACGTTATTTGGGCACTTTATATTGTGGTAACCTAAGCTAGTTATTTAACGTAAATGACAATAACAATGGGTTATGATCGGAAGCGTCGCTCTGCGGCGCTTTTGCGTACTTAAGCGTCAGACCTCGGTAAAACACATGGTCCAGTGGTAACCCTGTTATAAATTGGACTCGATGATCCGGCAAGAACGTCACCTCTTGTAAGTCCGCAGCCTTTAAGGCCTGCCTCATCGCATTAACGCGAGATTCACTCCAGCTATTGAAGTCTCCAGCAAATAGAATTGGCCCCACATGATGCTTTAAAAGCATGTCAAGCGCCGTTAACTGAGATACATACTCTTTTGTACCCACGGTGAAGTTAATCGCATGTACATTCACCACTGCGAGTTTCTCGCCATTACTCAAGTGATACTGGCTATATAATGCAGACTTAGGTAAGCGAAGCCACGGCTCTTTAGAGGTGTAAGCGCAGGCTTTTTCTGGTTGCCCTTGAGCAATACTAATTACACCGGCACCGCTACCCAGCGCCTTAAAAGCACTCACTTGATTACTAACCCAGCGACCATCCACCAACCACTGTTTAAATGATGGTGTCATGCTGGCTTCTTGCAATAACAGCAGCTGCTTATCAGCAGAGAATTCATTGAGTGCACTTTGCCAATTCGTTCGGTTCTGTTTGTAGATATTCCAGACAAGTACATTGATTTCACCGCCCTGATCCAAAGCTTTTGAGCCGCTAAATTCGATACACCTAATATCCTGCGTCAACTCTGAGCCTGTTTGAGTAATAATTTGCGGCTGATCTGGTACGGTGAAAATAACCTGGAAGCCAACCAATACCGCCATTACGAGAAAAGCTAACGCCAGAAAAAAACGCTTAAACATACGACAAACCTGAATGTAGGCACCCGAAATCTAGAACAACCAATCTCGGGTTAAATGATTTCACTAATAAGCAAACAACAAAAAAGGAGCCACTTGGCTCCCTTTTAGCATAATAAATACGAAACAAGTGACAAGAAACCTTAGATCGCGTCTTCGTCTTCTTCACCAGTACGAATACGAACCACACGCTCAATATCAGTGACAAATATTTTACCATCACCAATCTTACCAGTTTGCGCGGTTTCAATGATTGTCTCTACGCATTTATCAGCCACATCTTCCGTTACAACGATTTCGAGCTTCACTTTAGGTAGAAAGTCCACCATGTACTCTGCACCACGGTAAAGCTCGGTGTGACCTTTTTGGCGACCAAAGCCTTTCACTTCAGAGACGGTCATCCCTGTAATGCCAACTTCAGCTAGCGCTTCTCGAACATCATCCAGTTTAAATGGCTTGATAATCGCTTCAATTTTTTTCATGTTCATCCCTTAAGCTTCAATCGATTGCGCTTATTATCGTTTAGCGTTTCGCAACATTCAATGTTTGTCTCTGATCCACCAGCGAAAATCCAGGCTGAGCAAATTAACATAGCGAATATCGTGAGTTGATAAAACCCAATGAGGACTGCTCAATGCCCAATCGTCCAAGCTTTTTCAGACTCGCGTTTACTTCAAACTTGCGTAGTAAGCCGCTAGGTTAGCGATATCTTCATCAGACAACAATGAAGCTTGAGCTTGCATCACAGCAGCAAGCCCACCTGTTCGCTCTTTATTTTTATAAGCTTTAATTGAACTGATAATATATTGCTCATTTTGCCCTTTCAGATTTGGGTAACCCGGAATGACAGCAATACCATCAGCGCCATGACACGCCGCGCATACTCCCGACTTTGCTTGACCTGCTGCAGCATCTCCCGCAGCTAGAGCCTGCCCACTGAACATGGTTAACGCCACCATTGCCCCCATGATTGTTTTCTTCATTGCTTCACCTAATCAATTATTATTTAAGGATTTTTATATTTTATAATCGACATTGTGGCATGAATTTTCATTACCTGCGCCAAATAAGTTCACAATCTTGACCATTAAACGCCTGATCAACGAACAGATCTGCCACAGCAACGACTCGGTCTTGGTACATTAAAATCGGAATTTGACGACGCAGCCAGCTTGGCACATTGTATTCTTGGAATAACTTCTTCAGTTTTCGACTGTGATTACGCGTGGTTGGATGCGCTGATAAGCCTTCCGGATTGAAGGTCACGCGAAGCAATTCTGGCTGACTCGGTAGCGCAATCGTTGCGTTACTAGAACTCGTCGTTAAGGTCAGCTCCCCGAGTCCCTCAGGCAGCGACAAAGTCGCATCAACTTGAATCGTACTTTGCCACTTAGTGACATCAGCCGTTTCCGTTACCCAATAGAGACGATTTCGAAAACGGCGCACTTCACCTTGTTTAAGTTGTAGTTTGGGGTTGGCATCTTGCTGAGCTAATGCCACTTCATTCCAGATAAGATTGAGTTGTACCTGAGTCGGCATACTAGTATTAAGCTTAGCCAGCCACATACGAATCAAGCGCGCACGCGCTAATCCACTGTGCTTAGCCAGTTCTTCAATACTCAAACTTAGATCCGTTTGTAAAGCGCGTTCAAACACCGCGCTCAATAGTTCATCCAATAGCGCTTCTTGTTGAGCACATAAACTTGCACTGCGCTGAACCGCTTGATGGATACTCGGCCAGCGACCAGACAATTCAGGAATAACACAATGACGAAGAAAGTTACGATCATAACGGGTATCTTGATTGCTTTCGTCTTCCACCCACTCCAAGCCTAATTTAGTAGCGGCTTCTTCGATGGTCTTCCGCTTGATAGTAAGCAATGGTCGAACTAGAGATCCGCAAGAAAACGGCATACTCTCCGCCATCGAAGATAACCCTTTAGGCCCGCTGCCGCGCTTAAGCGCAAGGAGAAAAGTCTCTATTTGATCGTCGGCATGTTGACCAGTCAACAGTATATCACCTTCTTGAATGTACTTAGTTAAGGCTTGGTAGCGAGCTTTACGAGCAAGAAGTTCAATACTTTCACCATTGCTGATGTCTAAGCTCACTCGCTCGATCGAGCACGATATCCCCACTTGTTGTGCCCAAAGTAAGCATTTATCGGCCCAATTATCGGCATTCGAGCTTAAACCATGGTGCACATACACAGCGTGACACTCTATCGAATGCGCTTGTTGGTAGCGACTGAGTAATTCGAGTAAAAGACGTGAATCCACTCCTCCGCTAAACGCCAAGACAACCTTAGTGCCTAATTGATAGTAGCGGCCGAGAACTTGAGCAAAATGCGGGTAAAGCGATTCCATAAGCGATCCGATAGGTACAAAAAAAGGGCTGGACTCTCATCCAACCCTTTCTATTTTAACTGTTATCACTTGAGATATCAGCTAACGCTTAATAGCAATCACCGAAATTAACAGTAACCGTAGCTCATTAGACGCTGGTAACGACGCTCACGTAGCGTCTCTTCATCCAATTGTTCTAGATCTTCTAGCTGACGAAGTAGTGTCGCTTTCATATTCGCTGCCATTTGAACATGATCGCGATGAGCGCCGCCTAGTGGCTCTTCAATGATTTCGTCGATCAGTTCAAGCTCTTTAAGACGCGGAGCAGTTAGACCCATTGCCTCTGCCGCTTGTGGCGCTTTGTCTGAATCACGCCATAAGATTGAAGCACAACCCTCAGGAGAAATTACTGAGTACGTAGAGTACTGAAGCATGTTCACGTAGTCGCCTACACCGATTGCTAGTGCACCACCAGAACCGCCTTCACCAACAACGTTACAGATTACTGGCACTTTAAGACCAGACATCACTTTTAGGTTTTTCGCGATAGCTTCAGATTGACCACGCTCTTCTGCGCCCACACCTGGATACGCGCCAGCCGTGTCAATAAATGTGATGATCGGCATGTTGAAACGCTCTGCCATTTCCATCAAGCGTAGAGCCTTACGGTAGCCTTCTGGTTTCGGCATACCAAAGTTACGTTTCACCTTTTCTTTGGTCTCACGACCTTTTTGGTGACCAATGATCATCACAGGGCGGCCTTCAAGGCGAGCCATGCCACCCACAATCGCTTTGTCGTCTGCAAACGCGCGGTCACCCGCTAATTCATCAAACTCCTCAAAAGCGTGTTGGATGTAATCCAGCGTGTAAGGACGTAGTGGGTGACGAGCCAGTTGAGCTGTTTCCCATGCACCTAGGTCACTGAAGGTTTTTTTCTTCAGCTCTAAGCTTTTCTTCTCAAGCTGTTCGATTTCTTTATCCAGGTCAATCGCAGAATCACCACCGTGACGAGAGACATCACGTAGTGCTTCAATTTTCGCTTCTAGTTCTGCAATTGGCTTTTCAAATTCAAGAAAGTTTAGGCTCATCTATGAATCCTTGTTTACTCAGCGTCTAACATATTGCGCTGAATTTTTAGTTAAATTCGAGTTCTACCTGGCTTTTGCCAAGTAACTGTTTTAAATCGTCGAGTAATGTATCACTTGGCGTTACTCGCCACTCGGTGCCCAATGTTAACCGCGCTCTGGCGTCGGCACGCTGGTAGTATACATTGACGGGTACGGTTCCGGCTTTGTGCGGTTCTAAAATACGGCTGAACTGCTCAAAAAACTGATCGTTGATCTGAGTTGCATCTATCGATACCGACAAACCACGAGCGTATTTCTCGCGCGCACTGCCGAGATCCATAACTTCACGCGCCGACATTTTAAGGCCACCGTTGAAGTCATCAAAGCTGACCTGTCCAGAAACGACCAAAATTCTGTCTTTTTCGAGAAGTTCAGCGTATCGATCCAGTGCATCTGAGAACAACATCACTTCCATGCGACCACTTCGGTCATCCAGTGTCATAATGCCAATTCGTGTACCACGCTTAGTCGTCATTACACGAGCTGCAATAACCAGACCTGCCACCGTGACAGATTGGTCGCGGCGAGTGGGCGTTGCGTCTTTTAGTCGACAACTGGTGTATTTGTTTAGTTCCTTTACGTAGGCGTTAATTGGGTGCCCTGTCAAATATAGACCTAGGGTATCACGCTCGCCCTCTAACCACACTTTTTCTGGCCAAGGCGGAACCTGCGTATACTTATGCTCTACTTCTTCAGGTGCATCCGTTAGCACACCAAACATATCCGTTTGACCAAACGCCTCAGCTTGGTGATGTTGACTTGCTGCTTTTACCGCATCATTGAGTGACGCCATCATCGCCGCACGGTGTGGGCCTAGTCGATCCAACGCGCCCGCGTAAATCAGCTTCTCTATCACTCGTTTATTGACGCGTTTTAGATCAACTCGAGCACAGAAATCAAATAGGTCTTTAAAGTGACCACCTTTATTTCTCGCCTCAAGAATCGCATCGATAGGGCCCTCACCAACCCCTTTTATCGCACCAATACCGTAAACAATTGCGCCATTTTCATCAACATTAAAGCGATATAGGCCAGAGTTGATGTCTGGTGGCAGCACGGTAAGCTTCATACGGAAACACTCATCGACCAAGCCAACGACTTTTTCCGTGTTATCCATATCGGCTGTCATTACCGCAGCCATAAATTCGGCAGGATAATGTGTTTTCAGCCAAAGAGTTTGATAAGAAACCAATGCATAAGCAGCAGAGTGCGATTTGTTAAAACCATAACCGGCGAACTTCTCTACCAAGTCGAAGATTTTCATCGCCAACTCGCCATCGATACCGTTCTTTATCGCACCTTCTTCAAAGATAGCACGTTGTTTTGCCATCTCTTCTGGCTTTTTCTTACCCATTGCACGACGAAGCATGTCCGCACCACCTAGCGTGTAACCTGCTAAGATCTGCGCAATCTGCATTACCTGCTCTTGATACAGGATGATGCCGTAGGTTGGATCAAGCGTCTCTTTTAGCGACTCGTGTTGCCACTTTTCATCTGGATAAGAGATCGCTTCTCGACCATGTTTACGGTCGATAAAGTTATCTACCATGCCCGATTGCAAAGGACCCGGACGGAAGAGTGCTACCAATGCGATGATGTCTTCGAAACAGTCTGGCTGAAGTCGTTTAATCAGCTCTTTCATGCCTCGAGATTCAAGCTGGAATACTGCTGTCGTTTCAGAGTTTTGCAACAAACGGAAAGAGGCAGGGTCTTCTAACGGTATGGATTCAATTTGAACCGGTTCTTTCCCTTCTCGCTCTAGGCGTGGGTTAATCAGTCCTAACGCCCAGTCAATAATGGTTAAGGTACGTAAACCCAAGAAGTCAAACTTAACTAGGCCAGCGGTCTCAACATCGTTTTTATCAAATTGAGTAACCGGAAAGTGACCTTCAGCGTCTGCATAAATTGGCGCAAAATCGGTAATTGTTGTAGGTGATATTACAACACCACCAGCGTGTTTACCGGCGTTTCGCGTACAGCCTTCCAAAATATGACACATGTCGATGAGTTCTTTAACTTCCTCATCGGCCTCATACAATTCAGGTAGTGCAGGTTCAGCTTTAAACGCTTTATCTAGCGTCATACCTGGATCGGGCGGGATCAGCTTTGAAATACGATCAACAAAACCAAATGGGTGGCCCAATACGCGGCCAACGTCACGGATTACCGCTTTTGCCGCCATGGTACCAAACGTGATGATCTGAGACACCGCGTCACGACCGTACATTTCCGCAACGTGGTCAATAACCTGGTCACGTTTATCCATACAGAAATCGACGTCGAAATCGGGCATCGAAACACGTTCTGGGTTCAAGAAACGTTCGAACAGCAAGTCGTATTCTAGTGGATCCAGATCGGTGATTTTTAGTGCGTAAGCCACCAAAGAACCAGCACCGGAACCACGTCCAGGACCGACAGGAATTCCATTATCTTTTGACCACTGGATGAACTCCATTACGATCAAGAAGTAACCAGGAAATCCCATTTGGTTGATAACATCTAGCTCTATCTGAAGACGTTCATCATATTCAGGGCGGCGACGTTTTCTCTCTTCTTCATCTGGAAATAGGAACTCTAAACGCTCTTCCAACCCCTCTCGGGATTTCATGACTAGGAACTCAGTCTCTTTCATCCCTTCGGTTGGGAAAGCTGGTAGGAAGTACTCCCCTAAGCGCACAGTCACGTTACAACGCTTCGCTATCTCGACACTGTTTTCTAACGCTTCAGGAATATCAGCAAACAGCTCGCACATTTCTTCTTCTGTACGAAGATATTGCTGCGGACTGTAGTTTTTTGGCCTACGCGGATCTTCTAATGTGTAACCATCGTGAATCGCTACGCGTATTTCATGAGCATCAAATAGCTCTGGACTCAGGAATACAACTTCATTGGTCGCCACTACTGGCAAGTCTTGCTGCTCTGCCAATTCAACCGCAAAGTGAAGATAAGTTTCTTCATCTGGACGACCGGTACGAAGTAGCTCAAGATAAAAGCGATCTGGAAAATGCTGTTTATAGAAATCAACACACCCTTGCACTATTTGACGGTTGCCTTTCAAAAGGCCGCGACCAATTTCTCCGCTTTTACCGCCGGATAATACAATCAGGCCTTCAGACATTTCAGCCAACCAGGCTTTGTCAATCACTGGGTGGTGTTGAACATGTCCACGTAAGTACGCTTTTGATATCAATAACGTCAGGTTCTTATAACCTACATTATCCGCCGCAAGCAAAGTCACTTGTGTCAGCTCTTCACCAAACTCGTCCGACTGCATTTTAAAGTCAGCACCAATGATCGGTTTAACACCACTGCCATGCGCCGTACCGTAAAACTTCACCAAACCACATAGGTTGGTAAAGTCGGTCAACGCCATTGCGGGCATACCGAGCTCAGCAACTTTCTTTACGATTGGCGGAACTTTGTTGAGGCCATCCACCATCGAGAAGTCACTATGAACACGCAGGTGGATGAATTTGGGATCTGACATTAACAGGTACCGTGTAACTCTATTTTGTTGGGGATTCTAACCTAAAGAGGTTGGGTTTATAACACCAATTAGATCGTTTGATTATTCTATGCTTAACGCTTTTTTTACTGGCTTGAAACTCTTGCGGTGTTCACTGATCACTCCGTGTTGCTCAATCGCTTCAAAGTGCGCTTTAGTTGGGTAACCTTTGTGCTTCGCGAAGCCAAATTGTGGATGAAGTTTATCCAACTCTTCCATCTCTTGGTCACGCACGACTTTGGCAATAATGGAAGCCGCACTGATTTCGGCAACACGTAGATCGCCTTTTACTACAGCTTGAGCATCCATTGGCAGCTCCGGACAACGGTTACCATCAATCAACACCAAATCAGGTTGAACCTGTAACCCCGCCACTGCACGCTGCATCGCAACCATAGTCGCCTGTAAAATATTCAGTTGATCAATTTCTTCAGGAGAACAACGCCCGACCGCCCACGCCAATGCTTTTTCTTTGATTTCAGGAAGCAACGCCATGCGTTTCTTTTCGGTCAATTTTTTCGAATCGTTCAACCCTTCAATAGGATTGTGAGGATCAAGGATAACCGCAGCGGTGACGACGTCTCCCACCAAAGGGCCACGTCCGACCTCGTCGACTCCGGCCACAAGCTGATAACCTTGCGGATATTCAAACGGAGGGAGTTCAACTTTGGTTTTGGTCGCTTTTGGTTTAACAGCCATGATAAATCTCTATTTCTCAATCAGTTTTAGAACTGCGTTTGCGGCTTGTTGGTCCGCATCTTTACGAATCCAATGATGCATTTCCGTAAATTTATCTAACATCGGTTTATTGTCGCTTTCCAATAAGCGAGAAACCTCAGTAAACAAATTGTCTGGTGTGCACTCATCTTGTAGATATTCTTTGACGAGCTCATCATCCGCCAAGATATTCGGCAATGACACATACTTCGTTTTCAATAGACGTTTAGCTAAGAAAGCAGTAAATGCATTCACACGATAACCCACCACCATTGGACGCTTGAGAAGCATACACTCCAACGCTACGGTACCGGAGGCCAACATCACGGCATCGGATGCGGTGATGACGTTGCGTGCGGTGTCATCAACTAACTTGAAGTCCAACTCTGGCGCTAGCTCTTTCCATGCTTGTTCAAACTGCTCACGGCGTTTTTGATTAACAAGCGCGACAACAAACCCCAGTTCTGGAAATTTTTTATGGAGTAACTTGCAGGTTTCAATAAATGGCTCTGAGAGCATTTTTAACTCGCTACCACGACTGCCTGGCAGGACAGCAAGCCACTTTTTATCTTGTTCTAAACCAAGCAACTCACGTGCAGGCGCTTGTTCTGATTCTAGTGGGATGGCATCAGCCAAGGTATGACCAATGAACTCGCAAGGTACATTAAATTTGTCGTAGAACGCTTTCTCAAACGGAAGAAATGCTAGCACCAAGTTCGTTGCCGCTTCTATTTTAAAGATGCGCTTCTGACGCCAAGCCCAAACAGACGGACTCACGTAATGAACGGTTTTAATGCCCGCTTGCTTGAGGTCAAGCTCCAGGCGTAAGTTGAAGTCAGGAGCATCGATCCCGATGAAAACATCAGGCGGATTCTGAGTAAAATACTGAACGAGCTCAGCTTTCACTTTAAGAAGTCTCGGTAAGCGGCCTAAAACCTCGACTAATCCCATCACCGCAAGCTCTTCCATATCAAACAGAGACTCGCAACCTTGGGCTATCATTTTCGGACCACCAATGCCTACGAACTCTGCGTCTGGATATTGTTGCTTTACTGCTTTGATAAAGCCTTCACCTAGCGTATCGCCAGACAATTCTCCGGCAATGATGCCAATACGTAATGGTCTTTCCATATCTACTTCGCTATTTTTCCTGTGCGCTATGGATAACGGTTTGCCTTATCCATAAAACACAAAAAGATCGTAACCTCAAATTTGGTCACGATCTTTTTATTTATTGGTTCATTCGCCAATTAACGAATAATGCCACGTTCCGTCGTTTCCAGAATATCTGAGAAACGCTTCACAGCCGGCCACTCTTGAGCCATTTCAGCCAGAATAGGCTTCACTTCTTCTAGCGTCTTACCTGAACGGTAGATTTCTTTATACGCTTTTTGTAGCGCACGAATCTCTGGTTTCTCAAAGCCATTACGCTTCAAGCCAACAAGGTTCAAGCCGAATGGAGTAGCGTGGTTACCTTGCGCGAGTACATAAGCTGGGACATCTTGCACCACAGCTGAACAGCCGCCAATGTATGCGTAAGCGCCCACTGTACAAAACGGATGAATCGCAGACAGTGCCATCACACCGGCATAGTCATCAACAGTAACGTGACCACCAAGAATCGAGTTATTACCGATATGAGTGTGGTTACCAATAACAACATCATGCGCAACGTGTGCATTCACACACAATAAGTTGTCATCACCAATGATCGTGGTTGCTTTGTCTTGCACTGTGCCGCGGTGAACTTGGACCGCTTCACGAATGACGTTACGGTCACCGATAACCACAGTTGTGTCTTCACCACCGTATTTTTTGTCTTGGTTTTCTTCACCAATGACAGCATGTGGGAAAATACGGTTATCTTTGCCAATAGTTGTGTGACCTTTGATCACAACGTGAGACATCACTTCTGTGCCTTCACCAATTTCAACCGTAGAGGTGATGTACGTAAAAGGACCTACTGTTACGTTAGCACCAATTTTGGCGCCCTCTTCTACCACCGCTGCCGGGTGGATTTTAGCGGTTTCATGAATCATATTAAAACTCTCGACGAGCACACTTCAGTTCTGCAGAACATACCACTTCACCGTCAACTTTTGCTACACCGCTAAATGCAGCAATGCCGCGACGTTCTTTCAGAAATTCTACCTCAATAACCAATTGGTCGCCCGGAACCACTGGTTTACGGAATTTCGCGCCGTCTACGCTTGCAAAGTAGTACAGTTCATTTTCTGTTGGTGCACCAAATGATTTAAATGCAAGTAAGCCTGTTGCCTGAGCCATTGCTTCTAAAATCAAAACACCTGGGAATACTGGTAGTTGAGGAAAGTGACCTGTGAACTGAGGTTCGTTAACCGACACGTTTTTAATCGCGTGAAGGTACTTCTCTTCTTGGAAGTCTATCACTCGGTCGATCAATAAGAATGGGTAGCGATGAGGTAGTAGCTCTTGAATTTCAGAGATGTTCATCGTTTTCTTTTCAGTAGTCAAAGTCGTCTTCCTATATCAATTTTTTGCCGCCAAGATGGCAAACGTGGCAACAGGTCGTAAAGCCGAATCGCTTTGCAATATACTAGCAAAATACGCACCATCTTGGAGTTAAATCTACTTAGAGCGCGTCATTATAGAAGAAAAAGACCCGCATTTCGCGAGTCTTCTTACAGAATATGGAACTAGAGCTTGTTAGCCTTCGTGTTAAATACAGAGCGAAAGATAACTTGTTCTAAATTTCTTCTTTCTGTTCCAGCTGTTTTTCAACCGCTTTTAGGCGCTTATTCATCTCATCAATACGGTGAACTCGAGTCGCGGTCTTACGCCACTCTCTGTTCGTTTGTAGTGGGATACCTGATGAGTAAAGGCCTTTTTCTTCGATACTGCGCATTACCATGCCCATACCTGTAATAGCCACACCATCTGCGATAGTGATATGGCCATTCAGAACAGACGCGCCGCCAATCTGGCAGTACTTACCAATTTTTGTACTGCCCGCGACAATAGTACCACCAGGCATCACGGTACCATATCCGATCTGCACGTTGTGCGCGATTTGAAGTTGGTTATCCAGAATGACATTGTCTTCAATGATAGTATCTTCGAGTGCACCGCGGTCAATCGTAGTACAAGCACCAATCTCAACGCGGTTACCGATACGCACTGAACCAAGCTGAGGAATTTTGATCCACTCGCCTTTGTCATTCGCATAACCGAAGCCATCAGAGCCAATGACGGTACCCGATTGAACGAGACAGTCATCACCCAATGACACTTCATGATAGATAGTGACATTAGCCCAAAGCTTGGTGTTATTCCCTAGCTTGGCGTTCTTACCGATAAAACAACCAGCTCCAACGCTTACGTTATCGCCGAGTTCTACGCCCGTTTCAATCACAGCGTTAGCGCCGATTGTAACGTTCTCACCCATCTTAACGTCAGCGGCAATCACAGCACTTGGTGCAATATCGTTTGCCGGCTTTGGTGTGGTATCCATCGCTTGAACCACACGAGCAAATGCGACATAAGGGTCTGAAACCACTAACGCATTTCCAACGCATTGATCTTTATGCTCAGCCTTTACCATAACAACGGTAGCTTGGCACTCAGAAAGGTGTTTTGCGTATTTTGGGTTAGACAAGAAGGTTACATCACCTTCTTGTGCTTTATCCATTGGGGCAACACGGCTTACAACGAGAGACTCGTCACCAAACAGTTCACCCCCGGTAATTGTCGCCAATTCGGCTAATGTTAATGTCTTCATAACTTCTTATTTTAGAGCTTTAATTACGTCTTCAGAGATATTGTATTCTGGCTTGCCGTACTGCAAAGCAGAGATATCAATCACAAGATCGTAACCATTTTTGTCTGCGACTTTCTTAACTGCATCTTGAATCGTTTTGAAAAGCTTCGCTTTTTCTTCAGCTTCACGACGCGCACTTGCTTTTTCAAGTGCTTGTGCTTTCACTTTGTACTCGCTGTCTAGCTTCGCGATATCGATACGTAGCTTTTCAACTTCGTCTTGACCCAAAAGCTCGCCGTCACGTTGTAGCTTCTCAATCTTTGTTTTAGCTTGTGCTTGGATTGACTTCAGTTCATCAGCTTTGCTTTTGAAGTCTTTCTGCATTTTTTGTAGTACAACTTCACGTTGAGGAAGAGCTTGGAAAACTTGAGCTGTATTTACATAAGCAATTTTTTGTGCAGCTTCTGCCGCATTTGCAAACATTGAAGAGCTCAGTACAAGAAGGCCAATCCCAGCCGCTTTGATCATTTTATTCAAAATATTTTCCTCTTTAGAAAGTTCTACCGATAGTGAATGTGAAGAACTCTTCATCATCGCCATCAAATTTCTTAATTGGTTTCGCTAGTGAGAATACTAGTGGCCCCATTGGAGACATCCACTGCAACGCCGCACCGTAAGAAGAGCGGTAGTTGGTTGGATCTGAGTAATCGTAGTAGTAGTTAGCACCCGAAATGTTGCTATTTTCTCGATAATCAAACTCGGTATCCCAAACACTTGCCATATCAAAGAAGATACTGGTACGAATTTGGTTTTGTACTTCCTCTGATGCGAACGGCGTTGGAACGATCAACTCAATACTTGCTAATGCGACTGCGTTACCACCCACTGAATCATCTGTCGCAATATCTGTACCATTGTTAGAGCCGGATGTATCGCGGTAAACCGCTTTAGGGCCAACAGAGTTTGAGCCAAAGCCACGAAGCGATGTAAAGCCACCGGCGTAGTAGTTTTCGTAGAATGGGAACAAGTTATCGTTACCATCCGTTTGACCGTAACCATTACCGTAACCTAAGCGGCCACGGAACAAGAGGGTAAACTCGTGCTTTTTAGTCAATGGCACATACTGGCGAACATCGTACTGCATTTTGAAGTATTGAACGTCAGAGCCAGGTACGGTCATTTTATAGAATGCACGCTGATGGTTACCTGCCGTAGGGAAATAGCCACGGTTTAAGTTATTACGTGTCCAAGAGATATTGAAGTCGAAGTCGTTCGTATTCAATGCCCCACTTGAATCTATATTATCTTTTTGCGCTTCTAAGAACTGCTCTACCTGCAAGTAAGGCGATAAGTTACCGATCTTGTTGTGCGTATAACCGACACCGAATTCAAAACGGTTCAACTCGTCGAATGGGAAGCCCCACGTTAAGCTCGCGCCATAGCTTTCGTTGGTATAGTCAACGATATTGGCTTCTTTAGCTTCAAATTCGTTATAGAAAACCTTACCACCTAAGCTTACACCGTCTAAGTTCCAGTACGGATCACGGTAATCAAGACTGATGTTTTTCTGGTAGTCATTCATCATCGCGTTGATACCAACACGGTTACCGCTACCAATAAAGTTATCTTGTTGCAGGCCAACCTGGAAGCTCACACCCGATTCTGTACCGTAGCCAACACCGAAGTTAACGCTACCAGAGTTCGCTTCTTTGACAGAGTAAACTAGGTCAACTTGATCATCACTACCAGGAACTCGAACCGTCTGTACTTCAACATTTTCAAAGTAGCCCAAACGATTTAGACGAGTTTTACCCGTTTCAATCGATTTCGAGTTCAACCAACTGCCTTCCATCTGACGCATTTCACGACGAAGGACTTCATCTTTGGTTGAGTTATTACCCGTGAAGCGAATATCACGAACATAAATTCGGTTACCCGGGTCTACGTTAACGACCAAAGAAACTTCTTGATTCTCGTCGTCAAACTCTGGAATGGTATTCACTTGAGGATAAGCATAGCCGGACTCACCAAGCACACGCTTAATTCCTTCTTCCATTGAAGTAACCAACGAGCCGTTGTATGTCTCATTGTCTTCAAATGGCACAAGTCTTTCGAACGTCGCTTCCTCGCCAATCAAATCGCCACGGAACTTCACGTCCTTAACGGTGTAAACCTCGCCCTCTTCTAGACCAAGAGTAATGTATACCCCTTTCTTGTCAGGAGAGATTGCAACTTGTGTCGAATCAACGTTAAATTTTAAGTAACCACGATCCAGGTAGAATGATTTGAGTGCTTCAATATCACCTGCAAGGACTTGCTTTTGATACTTTTCATCAGAAAGGAAATTCCACCACGGCACATCAACATTTAAGTTAAAGCGCGAAAGCAGCTCTTCATCACTGAACACTTCATTACCGATAAAGTTGATTTGCTGAATTTTTGCCGACACACCTTCAGTAAAGACAAACTTAAGGTCAGAACGATTACGTGGTAGTGGAGTAACCACCGCTTTTACTGTTGCGTTGTATTTACCTACGCTGTAGTAAAAGTCTTCTAAGCCTTTTTCAATGTTGCTTAGCGTGGTGCGGTCAAGCGCTTCACCTTCACGAACACCAGACGCGTTCAGGTTTTCTTGTAGCTGCTCGTCCTTGATTGCTTTGTTACCTGAAAAAGAGATGCTTGCAATGGTAGGACGTTCTTTGACTTGAACCATCAGAACACCACCGTCACGCAACACTTTCACATCTTCAAAGTTACCAGATGCATACAGGGCGCGGATAATTTCTGCAACATCGCCTTGGCCAATGGTATCACCGACACGTACAGGCATTTTCAACAATGCAGCACCCAGTGCTACACGCTGCAATCCATCGATTTCAATATCTTGAACTACGAAGTTCTCTGCTCCATTTGCAGATACACTGGTCGCCAGTAAACTTGCAAATAGAATTCGCTTAATCGCCATACTTGTTCTAATTATTCCTTGCTACTGCTTTTGTCTCTGAACTATCACAGACGAGTAAAATCATTAAATAGCGCTAACGCCATGAGCGAGAAGATGATCGCACCACCAATTCTAAAGCCCATTTCCTGCACTTTCTCAGGAACAGGGCGTCGAATGACTGCTTCAATTGCAAAAAACAACAAATGACCGCCATCCAACATTGGTAAAGGAACGAGATTAATAATACCTAGGTTAACACTAATTAGAGCGAGAAAACCTAAAAAGTAGACCAAACCATAATCTGCTGTCGCGCCTGCGCCTTTGGCTATTGATATTGGTCCACTCAGATTATTCAGACCAACGTCTCCAACAATCAGCTTCTTAAGCATGCTGATTGTCAAACCAATGACTTGGCCAGTTTTGTCTACTGCTTTACCTATTGACTCGAATACACCAAACTGAAGATCGAAGCGATAACTTTCTGGCCATTCTGCGACTTTAGGTGCAATACCTGCAAAACCAACGACTTCTTTGTTAGCTAGCTCACGGCTACCGGGCGTCAGCGTCAATGTTTGCTCATAACCCTGACGCAACACCGTCAATTCAAGCGGTGTATCAGGATTAGAACGAACCGCTTCAACCACTTGCTTCCATTCGGTTACGCGTTGTTGACCAATTGCGACAACCTCATCACCTGGAAGCACACCGGCTTTTTCCGCCGCTCCACCTTGCGAGACCTGCTCGATAACTCGATACACCTCCGGTGTATACGGAGCAAAACCTAACGACTGCATCGCTGACTGAGTTTCTGGGTCGAACTTCCACTCACGTAAATCGAGCGTTTTCGTTACTTCTGAACCAACTTCATTCGCTGACGTTAGTGTTACCGTCATCAAATCATCGCCAATATGAGAAATCAATCCCATATTTACTGATTCCCAATCCGGAGTTTTGATACCAGATATCGATTTAAGTTCCATTCCAGATTCAATTCCAGCTTCCGCAACAATCGAATTGGGCGTAACTTCACCAATTACAGGCTTAACAGCCGAGATACCAATTAGAAATACCAGCCAATAGGCAAAAATTGCGAAAAGAAAATTAAAGATGGGGCCAGCCGCAACAATAGAGGTTCGCTTCCATAACGGCTTCTTATCAAACGCTAGGTGCTTCTCATGTTCTGGCACCTCATCGACACGGCTATCAACCATTTTCACATAGCCGCCGAGAGGGATCATTGAGATGCTGTACTCCGTTCCGTCTTTGCCTACTTTACTCCAAATAGACTTGCCGAAACCGATTGAAAACTTTTCAACTTTAACGCCGCAACGGCGAGCAACCCAAAAATGCCCAAATTCGTGCACGGCAACAAGAATGCCCAGTGCGACGATAAAAGAAATGAGATTCCACAATATACCAGTCATCAGCTACGCTCGCGTATGGTTTCTAGGGCAATAGTTCGTGCCATTCTATCTAGCTCGAGCAAGCTTTCCAAGCTATTCGCATTCTCAGCTTTGCAGCTTGCGTTGATTTTATTCAACACAGACTCATTGATGCGAGCAATATCGGTAAAACCTAGTCTGTTATTTAAAAATGCATCAACAGCGACTTCATTAGCTGCATTCAATGCCGTTGTTGCGTGTTGACCTTCATAACAAGCATCAATTGCGAGTTTTAAACATGGGTAACGAGCAAAGTCAGGCTGCAAAAACGTCAGCTCACCAACTTTCGTGAAGTCTAGCGGCTTAACCCCAGCTTCTACTCTTGACGGGTATGACATGGTGAGCGCAATTGGCGTCGCCATATCCGCTTCTCCCATTTGTGCCAAGACCGAACCATCACGATACTGAACCATAGAATGAATCACAGATTGAGGATGAATAACCACCTTCAGTTGTTCGCGAGCAGCATTAAATAGCCACTTAGCTTCTATATACTCAAGGCCTTTATTCATCATCGTGGCAGAATCAACAGAAATTTTTGGCCCCATCGACCAGTTTGGATGAGCGATCGCCTGAGCGGGTGTCACCTGCTCCAGTTCTGCGATGTCAGTGTAACGGAAAGGACCACCAGATCCAGTCAACAAAATATGAGAAATGCCATGTTCTTGTAAATTGCAACGACCTAGATTGGTTTGTACTTGCTGTGGTAAACATTGGAAAATGGCGTTGTGTTCACTGTCGACGGGAAGTAGCTCTGCGCCAAATTCTTCTACAGCATCAATAAATAGCTGGCCTGACATTACAAGTGCTTCTTTATTTGCCAACAAGACTCGCTTACCTGCTTTCACGGCAGCCATGGTAGGCAATAAGCCAGCGGCTCCTACAATAGCAGCCATTACACTGTCGACCTCGTCCAGCGAAGCTATATGACATAGCGCATCAGTACCACCTAGCACTTCGGTACCTGGCGAAACCGAGTGTAGCTCAGCTTGAAGTTTAGACGCCGCAGCTTTATCTGCCATGACCGCATATTTAGGTTGCCACTGACGACATAGACCGATCATCTTTTCAACGTTAGTGCTTGCCGCTAAGGCAACGACAGAAAACAGATCTGGGTTTTGTTCGACCACTTTAAGCGTGCTTGCACCAATTGATCCAGTAGCACCAAGAATCGTTAACTTTTGCATGTTGTAAGACCGTTAGAAAGCTCAGGAGCGACGACGCCGCTCCTGATAAATTAGAATACGTAGTAAAGAAGAGCAAAAACTGGGAATGCTGCGGTTAGGCTGTCGATACGATCTAGCACACCACCGTGCCCTGGGATAATGTTACTGCTGTCTTTAATGCCTGAGACACGTTTGAACATACTTTCAACCAGATCACCAAGCACTGAAATAACGACAGTAACCAGCGTAATCAGCACCATATGGACAGGGCTAGTGAACTGGATATCGAACCAATCAGCAAATGCCCACGCTACGATTAATGCCGTGATAATGCCACCAATTAGCCCTTCAATGGTTTTATTGGGGCTTACATGAGGAGCCATCTTACGTTTGCCTAAGCTTTTGCCTGCAAAGTAGGCGCCGCTATCTGCAGCCCATACCAAGAAACAAACGTACAACACAAGCTTTGCGCCGTGGTATGGATCTACAGTGATGTCATACGCTCTGAGAATAATCACACTCCAAAGGAATGGGATTAATGTCAGAAAACCAAATACATGACGTAAAACAAAATTACTTTGCCAAGATTTCGTCGTTTTGGGGTAAGTAATCGCCATTAAGCTAGCAATAATCCACCAAACAAAACCAATACCCAAGACGACATAATGAGGTGTCGTTAAGTGATTGAGGCTATATGCATCAGGCGAGATGTATAGAAAACTAAGTCCGGTAATAATGATTGCCGGCACAAGGGCAGCAATGCGAGAGTTGCTTCCTGTAAACTGAGTCCACTCCCAAAAACCTAATAGCGTTATTGCAGTTAAAGCGGCAATAAAGCCCATTAGCGGTAATTTAAAAATGCCTAAAATAACCAGGGGAGCTAAAATTAGTGCTGTTATTATTCTCTGTTTCAAACTAACTAGTCCTTATTGAGCTGCCATCAATGCCTTTATTTGTTCACCTGTACAGCCAAAACGACGTTCTCGGTTGATAAACCAAGTTACAGCTTCTACCAAACTGTCTTCATCGAATTCTGGCCAGTACTCTGGTGTAAAGTACATTTCTGCATAAGCCATTTGCCACAACATAAAGTTGCTGATGCGGCACTCTCCACTGGTGCGAATTAAAAGATCCACTTCCGGTAGGTCTGCCATGGTCAAATGCTCAGTGATTAGCTGCTCATTGATATCCTCTACACGAATTTCACCGTTACGTGCTTTTAGCGCTAACGTTTTAGCAGCTTCTGTGATGTCCCATTTACCGCCATAGTTGGCTGCAATGTTGATCACCATACCCGTGTTATCTGCCGTTAGGTTTTCTGCTTCTACAATTTTCTTTTGTAGACGCTCACTAAATCGACTGGTATCACCGATCACGCGCAACCGTAAGTTATTTTTGTGTAGTTTTTTTACTTCACTAGACAGGACCGTGATAAACAGTTCCATCAAAAGACCCACTTCTTCCTCCGGACGACGCCAGTTTTCACTACTAAAAGCAAACAGCGTCATGGCTCTAATGCCTAGTTTTGAAGCAGCAGCCACGGTCTTACGAACGGCACTAACGCCTTTTTTATGACCAAATACGCGAGGTTTTCCTTTGGACTTAGCCCAACGGCCATTACCGTCCATAATGATGGCAATATGCTTAGGAAGGGAATCAGAGAAGGCTTGAGAATTTTGCATAGGGAGTTAATTGAGTTCCATCAGTTGGATAGACTAACATAAAAAAACGCTGAGCTGTGAGCACAGCGTTTTCCAACAGTGATGTGTGTGGGAGTATTAAACTTCCATCAACTCTTTTTCTTTTGCAGCAAGAACTTCATCGATCTTCTTAACTGCAACGTCAGTTAGCTTTTGAATTTCGTCTTGTGCTTTACGGTCTTCATCTTCAGAGATTTCTTTATCTTTTAGAAGCGCTTTAAGATCGTTGTTTGCGTCACGACGGATGTTACGAACAGCAACACGACCACCTTCAGCTTCACCACGGACGATCTTAACTAGGTCTTTACGACGTTCTTCCGTTAGCGGTGGAAGTGGAACGCGGATGATAGTGCCAGCTGACATAGGGTTTAGACCAAGGTCAGACGTCATGATCGCTTTTTCTACTTTCGGCGTCAGCTCTTTATCAAAAACCGTGATTGCAAGTGTACGTGCATCTTCAGCAATAACGTTTGCTACTTGGTTTAGAGGTGTTGCTGCACCGTAGTATTCTACAGAAATACCAGATAGTAGGCTTGGGTGTGCACGACCTGTACGAATTTTAGAAAGGTTGTTCTTAAGCGCTTCAACGCTTTTATCCATGCGCTCTTGCGCGTCTTTTTTGATTTCGTTAATCACAGTTTCACCTTAAAAATGTCATCTTTCCTGAAGAAAGCCTAAAACGGTTGAGCAAAGCAAGCACCACCCTAACGCTTTGGAGTGGCACCTTAAGCCAAGCTTATTCGTTGATGAGCGTGCCTTCTGCTTCGCCCATAACCACGCGACGTAGTGCGCCTGGCTTGTTCATATTAAATACGCGGATTGGCATTTTGTGGTCACGAGCTAGCGTAAACGCCGCCAAGTCCATAACTTTCAGCTCTTTATCCAGAACTTCTGCATAAGATAGCTTATCATACAGCTCTGCGTCTGGGTTTGCTACAGGGTCAGCAGTAAATACACCATCAACTTTCGTCGCTTTTAGTACGACATCCGCTTCAATTTCGATACCACGTAGGCAAGCAGCAGAATCCGTTGTAAAGAACGGGTTACCCGTACCAGCAGAGAAGATGACAACACGGCCTTGGCGAAGCTCACGGATCGCATCAGCCCAATTATAGTCGTCACATACGCCTTTTAGAGGAATGGCAGACATAACGCGCGCATTCACGTATGCACGGTGAAGAGCATCGCGCATCGCTAGGCCATTCATTACTGTAGCAAGCATACCCATGTGGTCACCAACTACGCGGTTCATACCAGCTTCAGCTAGGCCTGCACCACGGAACAAGTTACCGCCACCGATAACTACACCAACCTGAACACCCAGTTCAACCAGTTCTTTAACTTCTTGTGCCATACGATCAAGGACCGCAGGATCAATACCAAAACCGTCTTCACCTTGAAGAGCTTCACCACTCAGTTTTAATAGAATACGTTGATACGCTGGTTTAGGGTTCGTAGTCATGGAGTTTACCTTCCAAAGAGAGTTGTTGATTAACAGTCATGAATAGACACAACTTCAGTTATGGCTATTCATCACGGCTAATCGTTCACTGCTCATAAAAAGACCGCAGCCTTGGCTACGGTCTAATCTTTATACAGTCTCTAAGGATTAACCTTTTTGAGCTGCTGCAACTTCTTCAGCGAAGCTCATTTCTTCTTTCTTCTCGATACCTTCACCTACTTCTAGGCGAACGAACGTAGAAACTGAAGCACCTTTTTCTTTCAGCATTTCGCCTACAGTTTTCTTAGGCTCCATGATGAAAGCTTGACCTGTTAGAGAGATCTCGCCAGTGAATTTCTTCATGCGGCCAACAACCATCTTCTCAGCGATTTCAGCAGGCTTGCCTTCGTTCATTGCGATTTCAACTTGAACCGCTTTCTCTTTTTCTACTACGTCAGCTGGTACGTCTTCTGGGTTAACGAACTCAGGCTTAGAAGCAGCAACGTGCATTGCAACGTGCTTAAGAGTTTCTGCGTCGCCTTCACCAGCAACAACAACACCGATTTTCTCACCGTGACGGTAAGAAGCGATTGCAGTGCCTTGAACGTATTCTACGCGACGGATAGTGATGTTTTCACCGATTTTAGCTACTAGAGCTACACGTGCGTCTTCGAATTGTGCTTGTAGTTCTTCAACAGAAGCTTTTGAAGCTAGAGCTGCAGCTGCAACTTCTTCTGCGAATGCAGTGAAGTTACCGTCTTTAGCAACGAAGTCAGTTTGGCAGTTAACTTCAAGAAGAACAGCAACGCCGTTTTCTTCTTTGATGATGATTGCGCCTTCAGCTGCAACGTTACCAGCTTTCTTAGCTGCTTTCGCTGCGCCAGATTTACGCATGTTTTCAATTGCTAGTTCGATGTCAGCGTTTGCTTCTACAAGCGCTTTCTTACATTCCATCATGCCAGCGCCAGTACGCTCGCGAAGTTCTTTAACTAGAGCAGCAGTTACAGTTGCCATTCTGTCTTCCTCGTTTGATTCGAAATAAGGTAAAAAACAGGGGCCTAACATTGTCGGCCCCCATTGCTAACTATAACTTAGTTTATGCTACACAAAGGTTTCACATAGACCAAGTGTGACACAGAGCCGCTATTATTCAGCTTCTACGAAACCGTCTTTTTCAGCAACTGCAGCTACGTCTTTGTTACGACCTTCAGATACTGCTGAAGCAGCAGCGTTCAGGTATAGCTGTACAGCGCGGATCGCGTCGTCGTTACCTGGGATTACGTAGTCAACGCCGTCTGGGTTAGAGTTAGTATCTACCACAGCGTATACTGGAATACCTAGGTTGTTAGCTTCTTTAATTGCAATGTGTTCGTGATCAGCGTCGATTACGAATAGAGCGTCTGGTAGGCCGCCCATGTCTTTGATACCACCAAGAGATTTCTCTAGCTTCTCCATTTCGCGAGTACGCATTAGAGCTTCTTTCTTAGTTAGTTTGTCAAAAGTACCGTCTTGAGATTGAGTCTCTAGTTCTTTTAGACGCTTGATAGACTGACGAACTGTTTTGTAGTTTGTAAGCATACCGCCTAACCAGCGGTTGTTTACGTAAAACTGGTTGCTTGCGATTGCAGCTTCTTTAACAGCTTCAGATGCAGCGCGCTTAGTACCTACGAATAGAACCTTACCTTTCTTCTCGCCAACTTTAGCTAGTTCAGCTAGAGCGTCGTTGAACATTGGTACAGTTTTTTCTAGGTTGATGATATGAACTTTGTTACGAGCGCCAAAGATGAATGGCTTCATTTTTGGGTTCCAGTAACGAGTCTGGTGACCGAAGTGAACACCAGCTTTTAGCATATCGCGCATTGATACAGTTGCCATTTTAAAATCCTCTATGGGGTTAGGCCTCCACATTCCCCATAACCCCGACCAAGCTTCTGCTCAGCACCCCGGAATATGTGACGGAATGTGTGTGATTTAAAGATAAAAGGTTATTCGGATGAAGCTTGCTTCGCCGCTTAACTTTGCTAAACGAAGAGAACAGTCCTCTATTCCGGCGCGCTTTATACCATATTTTAGCTCACTGTGGCTAGTAAAAATTATTTCTTCACCGAGCCACTTTCTCCTATTTATAAGCAAAACTTTAAACATATGATCGAATTAAGAATGATGCATATTCCTATCTAACTTGGGTTAACGCCCCGATGTCTGATAGAATGCGGCCATTCGCACGTTTACGTGCTTAGGAATAAGTAGAGAAAGCCAATGTCAATCAAGATTAAAACTGCTGAAGAAATAGAACGCATGCGCATTGCGGGCAAGCTAGCCGCAGAGATTCTAGAAATGATCGAACCACACATCAAAGTTGGTGTGACGACAGAAGAGTTAAACAAAATCTGTCATGAGTACGCTCTAGAAAAAGGCGCATACTCTGCTCCGCTTGATTACCATGGTTTCCCTAAGTCGATCTGTACTTCAATCAACCATATCGTATGCCACGGTATTCCAGCGGAAAAAGACGAAATCGGTAGCAACGGCCAAATGAAGCCGGCGGTACTAAAAGATGGTGACATCTTAAACGTTGATATTACCGTAATCGTTCCAAATGATGAGAATGCCGATCTGAGCGTGCGTCCTCAGGGTTACCATGGTGACACTTCTAAGATGTTCCTAGTCGGTGATGTTTCGCCTGCAAACAAACGTCTGTGCATGGTAGCTCAAGAAGCACTGTACGTTGGTATGCGTACCGTTAAGCCAGGTTCAACGGTTGGTGACATCGGTACAGCTATCGAGAAGTACATCAAAGAGAATAACAAGAACAATCCTCGCAACAAGTTTTCTATTGTGAAAGACTTCTGTGGCCACGGTATCGGCGATGAGTTCCATGAAGAACCACAAGTGGTTCATTACAAGAACAAAGACCGCCGCGTATTAAAAGAAGGCATGTGCTTTACTATTGAGCCGATGATTAACGCAGGTAAATTTGGTTGCTCTGTTGATGCACAAGATGACTGGACTGTTTACACGGGCGACGGCAAGAACTCTGCGCAATGGGAACATACCATTGTTGTAACAAAAGAAGGTTGTGAAGTACTGACGCTTCGTAGCGACGATACGATTCCTCGCCTAATGAAAAACGCGTAAAGCTGACGACCACTCGTTGTTTACTATATCCCTGCTTCGGCGGGGATATTTTTTATCTGCCGCAAATTTGTTAGATTGTTATTAGATTAGCTTGCACGGATGGCAAATATGACACTTCAGTCCCCTCTTACCTTTTCCGATGAACAAATCAATATCGGTGAACTCAAACAAGAATTAGAGAAGTTTAGCTCTAATCAAAACCAAGAGTTTCTCAATCATCATCCGGTAACAAGCTTGGTTTTAGCCAGAGCTGAATATATGGATCTGCTTCTCAATCGTTTGTGGCAACATTTTGGTTTCAAGGATATTTACAACATTTCCCTAGTTGCCGTTGGTGGCTACGGACGAGGCGAGCTGCATCCGCTCTCCGATATCGATATTTTGATTCTGTCGAACAATAAACTGCCAACCGCGTTAGAAGCAAAAATCAGCGAATTCATTACGCTGTTGTGGGATTTAAAACTCGAGGTCGGACACGCTGTTCGCACCGTTACTGAATGTGCTGAAATTGGTAAAGCCGATCTAACGGTCGCGACAAACCTGCAAGAAGCGCGACTGCTGTGTGGAAGCGAGGACACCTTTCAGGCACTGAAGAAAGTCGTGTTATCAGACTCCTTCTGGCCAAGTGAGACGTTTTACCGCGCTAAAATTCAAGAGCAGCGCGAACGCCATGCACGTTACCACGACACGACCTACAACTTAGAACCGGACATTAAATCAACCCCTGGCGGGCTGCGCGATATTCATACATTAAGCTGGGTCGCTCGACGTCACTTTGGTGCTACTTCATTGTTGGAAATGAGCCGATACGGATTTTTAACTGACGCAGAATACCGAGAATTGGTTGAATGTCAGGACTTCCTTTGGCGAGTACGTTTCGCTCTGCACATGGAGCTTCGCCGCTATGACAACCGCTTGACCTTTGCTCATCAAGCACAAGTTGCGGAAAATCTAGGCTACGTCGGAGAAGGCAACCGAGGCGTAGAAATGATGATGAAAGAGTTCTACCGCACGCTTCGTCGTGTGGCAGAGCTCAATAAAATGCTACTCAAACTCTTTGACCAAGCGATCATTAATGGTGGGGCGACAGAAAGTGCCGAGATTCTCGATACGGACTTTCAACGTCGCGGTTCTTTAATTGAAGCGCGGAAACCCGCATTGTTCCAAGCTCGCCCAGAAACTATTCTGGATATGTTCTTACATATTGCTAACGACTCAACTATTGAAGGGGTGAGCCCACCAACGCTGCGTCAACTGCGCACCGCTCGGCGTCGGCTCAACAAGTTTTTGCACACCATTCCTGCTGCGCGTGAAAAGTTCATGGCGTTATGTCGTCACCCTAATGCTCTTCACAAAGCATTCAGCCTCATGCACCGATTAGGGGTTATGGCGGCCTATTTACCGCAATGGAGTCAGATTGTTGGTCAAATGCAGTTTGACTTATTCCATGCCTACACCGTTGATGAACACAGTATTCGCTTACTTAAACACATCAACACTTTTAGTGACCCAGAAAATCATGCGAAGCACCCTATTTGCTGTGACGTCTACCCTCGGATGCAAAAGAAAGAGCTGCTGATTATTGCCGCTATTTTCCACGATATCGGGAAAGGTCGTGGCGGCGATCACTCGATTATCGGTGAAGGAGAAGCGTACGACTTCTGCATTGAGCATGGTTTATCGAAGCCCGAAGCGAAACTTGTCGCTTGGTTGGTAAGACATCATCTATTAATGTCTGTCACCGCACAGCGCCGAGATATTTATGATCCTGATGTCATTACCGAGTTTGCCAAAAAAGTCAGAGACGAAGAATCTCTCGATTATCTTGTATGCCTGACAGTTGCAGATATTTGTGCAACCAACCCAGAACTTTGGAATGCTTGGAAACGAACTTTACTTGCGGAGCTGTATTACTCCACACAACGTGCTTTACGTAGAGGCCTAGAGAACCCTGTCGATGTGCGTGAGCGAATTCGCCACAATCAACAAATGGCCTCCGCAATGCTGCGCAAAGAGGGGTTTGCCGCGCGCGAAATTGAAGTATTGTGGCAACGCTTCAAAGCTGACTACTTCCTTCGTCATACCCATACGCAAATCGCGTGGCACTGCGAACACTTACTTCGCATGGAAGATCCGACTAAGCCTTTGGTGTTGATCAGTAAAAAAGCCACTCGTGGCGGCACTGAGGTGTTTGTATATACGAAAGACCAGCCTGCTTTATTTGCGACAGTCGTGGCGGAGTTAGATAGGCGTAATTTTAATGTACACGACGCGCAAATCATGACCAGCAAAGATGGGCACGTGATTGATACCTTTATGGTACTCGATCAACATGGCGAAGCGATCGATGAGTCTCGTCACGCCGCGGTGATTAAACACCTCACTCATGTACTGGAGGCAGGCCGACCAACCAAGATTAAAACGCGCCGTACTCCGAACAAACTTCAGCACTTTAACGTGAAAACCAAAGTCGACTTCTTACCAACCAAAGGTAAAAAACACACTTTAATGGAGTTTGTCGCGCTAGACACACCAGGGCTGTTGGCCAAAGTAGGCCGTACGTTTGCTGATTTAAATATCAACCTTCATGGTGCAAAAATCACCACCATTGGTGAGCGAGCAGAAGACTTGTTTATTTTAACCAGTGATGCAGGGGGAAGATTAAGTGAAGAACAACAGGATGAGCTAAGAGAGAGATTGATCGAAAAGTTATCTGATGAGGTCGCAGCTTAGATCAAACCTGCCAATCTTTTCGGTTCAGGGCGAGAGCGATCTTGCCCACAAGTTAAGCATTTTGGCTAAATATCAGCTATCTAGCTCATACATAGGCTGCTACAGTTATATCAATATCAATTCGATGTAATAGAGGTAGCCTATGTATCCCCACCTCACTGGTTTGGGTATTCACGACCCTAAGCAGATTGAACGTTATTCCCTACGCCAAGAAGCACACAAAGACGTACTCAAGATCTATTTCCACAAGCAAAAAGGCGAACTGTTCGCTAAAAGCGTTAAATTCAAATACCCGCGCCAAATCAAAAATGTTCTTGTGGACAGTGGCAGTCACAAATATAAAGAAGTAACGGAAATCAACCGTAACCTCACATTAGTCATTGATGAACTGAATAAAATCACTAAGCCAACGAAACAACCTGAGGTTGATGTAAAAGAGAAAATTCTTTCAGACCTTCGTCATTTAGAAAAAGTCGTTTCGAGCAAGATCGCAGAGATCGAAGCGGATCTTGAAAAACTAAAGTAAAACGTTAAGTCTTAATGACCCGTCCTGATATGGG
>NZ_JAHGAP010000054.1:0-631 GCF_030248655.1 Vibrio sp. D431a
CACCCCTTAATGCGGCGTTAGTTTGCAAGAGGAAAAACGCAGCTATAAAGCAAGTTCTAGTGGTAAAAGCTCAAAGTCGAAATTGTCGTATCGGCGTTCAATTTCAGTGTTAATTAGCGTAGTGAAAATCCAAAATTGGCATCGTTTCAACGGTTGATTTGTTCTTTGGTGCGGCGACTTTTGGGTTAACTGAGTTGAACTTTTTTGCTGAAACTCTGCTCGTTGAGTTTGTTGGTACAAAAGCCGGTTTACTCGCTGAAATGACGTTTTCTCTGGTGTGGTAAGTTCCACGTGGTTTCAGTGGCTTTGTTGAAAGTTCGCACTGTGAGATTGGTTTTCCAATAGCGCTTTTTGGTGTTGTAAGTTCGTTTTCTGCGACGTTGTTTGTTCCAAGTGGTTTCATTGAGTAGCCGCTTTGAGACTACGCCTGGCTTAAGTGCATCAAAGTACATAAGGTTTGTTGTTTTCAAAATTTAAAATAACGTAAAATCAACTTGTTGGGTTTGCAAACTAACAAACTGCTCAAGAGGGATTCACAACGCGTGGCATTTTTACTATGCGTTGATTTTAGTGTTTAAGGTGGTATGCAGCGGCTTCGGTATTGCGTTGTTCACCCCTTAGCAGGGCGTTA
>NZ_JAHGAP010000055.1:0-716 GCF_030248655.1 Vibrio sp. D431a
ATTCGCAACGCGTGGCATTTTTACTATGCGTTGGTTTAAGTGATTAAGGCGGTTTGCGGCTGCATCGGTATTGCGTTGCTCACACCTTAACAGGGCGTTAGTCGCCAGAAAAAGCTAGCAAGCAAAATCATGTTTCTAAGCTTAGAATTTGGCGGATGATCGTTTGATGCGCAGATGCGTTGTCGATGGTCAAAACTCAGTTTCAACTGTTTCAAGTCCAAAGTTTTGTAACTGTCCTAGTGGTTGTTGGCTCTTTGGTGCTGACAGTGCAGGGCAATCGAGAGTTTGTTTTTGGTTGCAGCTCCGCTCGGTGAGTTTGTTGGTACAAAAGCCGATTTACTCGCTGAAGTGACTTTTTCTCTGGTGTTGTAAATTCCAAGTGGTTTCAGTGACTTTGTTGAAAGTCCGCACTGTGAGATTGGCTTTTCAAAAGCCCTTTTTGGTGTTGTCAGTCCGTTTTCTGCGGCGTTGTTTGTTCCAAGTGGTTTCATTGGCTAGCCGCTTTGAGACTACGCCTGACTTAAGTGCATCAAAACACATAAATCTTGTTGTTTGCAAAGTTTAGCTCGGCTTAAAATTGTCGCTCGGTGCCTCGCGACTAACAAACTGTTCAAGAGGGATTCGCAACGCGTGGCATTTTTACTATGCGGTGGTTTTAGTGATTAAGGTGGTATGCGGCGACATAGGTATTGCGTTGCTCACACCTTAACAGGGCG
>NZ_JAHGAP010000056.1:0-633 GCF_030248655.1 Vibrio sp. D431a
AACAAGGCGTTAGTCGCCAGAAAAAGCTAGCAGTCAAAATCATGTTTCTAAGCTCACAAATTGGCTACTGGTTGTTTGATTCATAGTTCCATCTTCGACGGTCGAAGCTCTGTTTCATCGGTTCTAAATCAATGCATTGCTATTTTCCAAGCGGTTGTTTCGTTCTTTGTTGGTGATAGCGCGGGGCAATCGAAAATCTGTTTTTGGTTGCAAATCTGCTCGGTGAGTCTGTTGGTTTAAAAGCTTTTTTTACTTGCTGAAAGGGCGTTTTCTCTGGTGCTGTAAGTTCCACGTGGTTTCAGTGACTTTGTTGAAAGTCCGTACTGTGAGATTGGTTTTCCAAAAGCGCTTTTTGGTGTTGTCAGTCCGTTTTCTACGGCGTTGTTTGTTCTAAGTGGTTTCATTGAGTAGTCGCTTTGAGACTACGCCTGACTTAAATGCATCAAAGCACATAAAGTTTGTTGTTCGCAAAGTTTAGTTCGGCTTAAAATTGTCGCTCGGTGCCTCGCGACTAACAAACTGCTCAAGAGGGATTCGCAACGCGTGGCATTTTTACTATGCGTTGAATTTAGTGATTAAGGTGGTTTGCGGCGGCTTCGGTATTGCGTTGCTCACCCCTTAGCAGGGCGTTAT
>NZ_JAHGAP010000057.1:0-28800 GCF_030248655.1 Vibrio sp. D431a
TACCATTACGCCTGACGCGAACTTCAATGGCGACATTGATATCACGTTCGATATCAACGATGGCAGCGATACTATCGTTGCAACGGCTGACCTAACGGTTAACCCAGTTAATGACTTACCGCAGCCAGAAGATCAAGCGTTCACTATTGGTGAAGATGGTGTGTTGACCTTCACTGACCAAGATCTGCTTGATGGCGCAACGGATATCGATGGTGATGACCTATCGGTAGAAGGTGTCACTTACACTGGCGCTGATGGTGTCCTAACCGATAACGGTGATGGGACCTACAGCTTTGCTCCAAACGAGAACTTCAATGGTGATGTGAACTTTACCTTCGATGTTTCTGATGGCACGGATACCGTGACCGCGAATATCGATGTGAGTGTGACGCCGGAGAACGATCCACCTGTGGCGGGCAGCACGTCTTACACCGTACATGAAGACAACTCGATCACCATCAGTGACGAGCAACTACTGGCTAATTCGTCGGATATTGAAGGCGACGTAGACATCAGTAGTGTGACTTACAGTGGCAATGATGGCGTCTTCCAAGACAATGGCGATGGTACGTATACCTTCTCTCCAAACGAGAACTTCAATGGCGAGGTTAGCCTAGACGTTGTAGTTGTCGATGAAGAGGGTGCGGCAGACTCAACCACTGCGGGTATTACCGTTCTTGAGGTGAACGATCCACCAATCGCAGGTGCGACAAGTTACTCTGTCAATGAAGACGAAGTCATTATCTTCACGGAAGAGCAACTGCTAGCGCAATCAAGCGATGTGGAAGGCGACGTGAGCCTAGAAAGCGTCTCTTACAGTGGTAGCGACGGCATTCTAACGGCGAATGACGATGGCACTTATAGCTTCGCACCAAATGAAAACTTCAACGGTGGCGTAAGCCTAGACGTAGTAGTGGCTGATGAAGACGGTGCAACTGCGACAACCAACGCGAACATTGATGTATTGCCAGTCAACGATGCTCCGGTATCTGGCGATTTGGCATACAGCGTCGATGAAGACGGTTCAATCACATTGAGTCAAGAGCAGTTACTGGCTCAAGCGGGTGACGTAGACAGCGATAATCTAGAAGCGGTGAACTTAACCGCGGTTGCCAATGCAACCGTTGTTGAGAACCAAGATGGTAGCTTTACGATTACGCCTGATGCGAACTTCAATGGCGATATCGACCTAAGCTTCGACTTGATTGACAACGATGGTGCGAGCGTGGAAGTGGGCGTTGACCTAACGGTGAACCCAATTAACGATGCGCCGCAATCAACGCCAGTGAATATTGCTGGCACCGAAGATACCACCATTCTTATCACGCAGGACATGTTGCTTGCTAACGCGACAGACATCGACAACACCTACGACGAATTGTCTGCTGTCGACCTAGTGATTGATGAGCAATACGGTGACTTGCTAGACAACGGTGATGGTACTTGGTCATTCACTCCTGCGGAGAACTTCAACGGTGATGTGCCATTGTCGTTCGGTGTCAGCGATGGTGATTTAGTTACGCCGGTTGAAGGCAATCTAAACGTCGAAGCGGTTAACGATGCACCAGAAGCGCCAACCATCCAGATGCAAGGCGAAGAAGATGTGGTCATGGTGATTGACCCAGCTTACATCGCTGATCAAGTTACGGATCTTGATGGTGACGAAATCAGCGTAGAAAGCATCACGGTTCGTGCTCCTGCAAACGCGACATTAACCCAGCAGCCAGATGGTATGTACCACTTGGTGACCACTCAAGACTTCAATGGTTTGGTGGAACTGGGCTACACCGCGACGGATGGTGAAGAAGTGGTTGAAGGCTCGTTGAATGTGGATGTTATTCCAGTCAACGATGCTCCATTCAATGTGGGTAATGCCTTTATGGCAACCGACGAGGATGGCGCATTCACCTTCGACGCTGGCGACTTGATGAACTTGTTCGGCGATATCGACACTGAAAACCTAGTCGTATCACGCATTATCACCGCAGAAGGTGAAGGTGGTGGTGAGGTAACGGACAACGGTGACGGTACTTGGACATTCACACCGACTGGCGATTTTGCAGGGGTTTCTGACTTGCAAGTTGTGGTAAGTGACGGTGAGTTTGAGACGGTACTTGATGTACCAGTGTTTGTTCGCCCTGTTGCCGATGGCGCAGTCATCACAACCGACCATGATGGTCCGTTAGTCTTCGGTGAGGACGAAACAGGTCACCTAGGCTTGAATGTCGGTCTAATCGACGATTCAGAAACGTTAAGTAACCTAGTGATGACTGGTTTCCCTGTTGGCTTCGAAGTTACGGATGGTGTGAACACCATTACCATTACGGAACCGGGTCAATACATCGATTTGAACGAGTGGGATATTTCAGACCTGCAAATGACGCCTCCGGCTGACTTTAATGGCGAGTTCTTCGTAACCGTGACCGCAACAACGGTGGATTATGGTGACGAGCCAGAAGAGTTCGAAGATGGCATCGATTCAGGTGACTTCGAAACCCTAGCGGGTGAACCTGTTATCCTAACCGCAGATGACCTAATCGGATTGGCAGAAAACGTAGACGCTGACGCGGGTGATGAAGTGAAATTCGTTCACCTAGCTGATCGCAGCCAAGGTGAAATTGTCGATAACGGTGATGGCACATGGACATTCAATCCAGCACCTGGCTTTACTGGTGAAGCGGATATCGCTTACGTGATTGATAAAGACGGTGTGCTGCATGATGAGCAAACAGGTGTGGTCGTGAAAGAAGATGCACCACAAGAGAATGCTTCTCCAGAAATCGACAGCATTTCTACCACAGAAATGGCAGCGGATGGCACCTTGTCGTTCACCAATGATGACATGCTATCGACCTTGAGCGATGCAGAAGGCGACAGCTTGAGCATTGAGTCAGTGAGCCTAATGGAAGGTCAAGGTGTGATAGAGACCGATAACCAAGGTAACTACCAATTCACACCAGCAGAAGGCTACACCGGAGATGTTCAAGTTGGCTTTATTGCCACTGACGGTGAAAACCGCATTGAGAGTTTCTTTAATGTCGACATCCAAGGTGAAGGTGAAACCACAACCAGTGAAGGCTACGCACTGGCTGATGATGGTTCACTAACACTAACGGAAGCACAGTTGATTGATGAGCTTGGCATTAGCCCTTCAGCAGAAGTGTTGGATGTCGCCGATGCAAACGATGCAGGTTTCTTCGCGAAATCAGGTGATGAAGAGTGGACATACTGGCCGAACGATGACTTCGATGGCAATTTGGCTATGGATGTTCAGGTCAACGACAATGGTGAAGTATCGACTCAGAATCTGAGCATCCAAGTTGCGGACGATTCAGCGCAAAGTGACGAGCCACAAATTCAAACTGCTCAAGCATCATCAGAGCAGCAAGTTGGCGAAGCGCAACAGCCTGAAGAGCAAGCAGCAAACGGTGCAGACAGTGAAGAGGAGAGCGCAGCTGATGTGACTGCAGCACCAGGCGATACCATTTCTATCTCGGTTCCAGATGAGGTCAGTGGTAACGAATCGGTGGATTATGCAGAAATGTCCGGTCTACCTGATGGTGCATCAGTAAGCAACGCACTGGATAATGGCGATGGCAGCTTCACATTAAGTGGCAACCTGAACCAACCAGTATCGGTTGACTTACCAGAAGGTTACGAAGGTACGAGCGAAATCCAATTCCAAGGTTACGACGAATTGGGCAGCGCAGTAGAAGGTGCGAGTGGCACAGTTGAAGTTGAAGTCGATGATCAATACACCATGCAAGGTTCTGCTCAAGATCAGCAACCAGACATGGCGGGTATGGAATCTGGCGGCAGCGACTGGACAAGTGCGGGAAGTCAAGATCAAGGTGTTGACTTCACGGATGACTCTGGCAGCTTCGACTCGGATACTCAAACGGGTACTGACCAAGGCAACGATTTCGATCAAAGCTCAATGTAACCAGTCCTAGACGAGGGCAGTGTCATTGCAGCCCGGACCAAAGCCATGCAGGTTCTACTTGCATGGCTTTTTGTTGGTCTTCTTTCTATGAGCTCTAGAAAAAAACTTGGAAATTGAAAAAAGTATTCTTAGCTAGTTTATACCCAAGTAACCTCGAGATGTTAGGTTCAGCGAGAATGGCTTGGTTTGTAGACGCGGCGGCGATTTAAAGGTCTAGTGGGTCTAAATCAAGAATCGACAACAAAGTATACAAACCAAGACAGCTCGCCCTTCGGGAGCGTGTCATTGACTCGGTTTCTGTGTCAAACAACTTGGAAAGAGCTGACTATTACGCTGCGTTGTTTTCCTTGACCCCGAATCAATGACAACGCTCTGAATCCTGCATCTTGAAGTCACTTGGGTATAAGAGTCATTTACAAGGAGGAGCGACATGTACCGTTATGTCAGTTCGCCAAAAGCATCGAAGTACATAGTGCAACCACCACAGCATCGAGAGTTGTCGAGTATCGATGTGCCGGAGTCAGAGCTTGAGATGCGTGAAATTCTGAACAATTGGTTTGCTGATGGATTGGCGCCCATCATTCAGAATGAAGACAATTACATCTCTGCTAATGAGCAACAGCGCTTTGAGCAGCTCAGCCGTACGGTGGGCGTGCTACTGCGTAATAAAGATTACTACTTTGCCACCAAGCGGATTCTCTCGTTGTGGGAGCAAGACTGCTTAGAAACCACTTACGTTAATTATCTGATTTTACGTAGTGAGCGCATACCATACTTCGAATAAGTCCCATTTCTTGGCTTGAAATAGTGGTTTACATGGTTTTCTTAGTAACTTTTGATACCCGTATTTAACATTTTTGTAAACATCGTTATATTTAAGGCTCATCGTTGTCAGGAGTTTATGGATGAACCTTACGATATCAGGGAAGTTGCAGCTCAGTTTTGTGCTGCTAGCCGTACTTTTTATGGCATCAGCGGTATTCACGTATCGCAACGTCACTACCGTAGAGCAATACGCCTCTTCGTTACTTAAATCCGATTTACCGACCGTCGACACCAGTCGCGGTATCCAACAGTCCGTTCAAGCGTCGCTGTCCTCGATTCGAGCCTACATGTTGCTAGGTGGCGATGAAGAGGCGAGTGCACGTCTGAGTGAGGACGTACGCAATATCATGGCATCTACAGACGAGTCACTTCCGACGTTGCAGGTGTTGATCTCTGAACAGGATTTTCAAGCGATCCAAAGCCAGTGGGACGCGGTAAAAGTCTCTTTGAACAAGCTGATTGAACTTAGCCACAGTGATGAGAACTTACCCGCACACAACCTCTTTATTAACGAAGCGGCACCCATTGCAGAAGTGGCACTTGACCAGCTTCAAAGCTTAATCAATGAAGAGTCGGGAAATCCATTTGGTGGAGACAGAAAGCGTTTGTTTAAAGTCTACGCCGACAGTTATACCTCCCTTGCCAATGCACTGTCTGCTTTGCGAGATTTCCTGTTGTACGGGCAGCAAGAGCATTTGGACAAATACCACGACTTGATTAAGTACCACAATCAGTCCGTGGCGGAAATCGACAGCAAACTCGACAGACTTACCGATAACGACCAATCACTGTGGTCACTGTTTAAAGAAATGCAGCAACTGTACTTTCCTTTAGCAGAGCAGGTGATTGCATTGCGTCAATCGCCAGAATGGAACGAATCAAACTTGTTAATGGCGAATGAACTGTTGCCAGCAGCGGATGCACTAGACCAAAGTTTAGAAACGATTGTATTGGCTCAGCAAAGTCGTGCTGATCAAAGTGGACAGGGTATTAATCAGTCGATCAAGAACGTACTGACCACTATGTTGATTGCAGCAGCATTAGTTTTGTTTGCCGCAGTAGCGATTTCAAAATACATGGGCAACACCATTGGTCGCCGAGTGAAAAACTTATCGGAGCGTGCAAAGACGATCGCTTCAGGGGACGTTTCTCAGCCTCCGCTCACCGTTGTTGGGAAAGATGAATTGGCAGACCTTACCGATTCGATTAACCGCATGAACCAATCGTTAGCGAGCATCGTGGCAGGGGTGAGTGAGAAAGCGCACCAAGTGGATACCAGCATGGGGGCTTTATTGGAATCGGCGCAAGTCACTTCATCGAATGTTGAACAGCAACAGACCAGCATTGTTGAAATGGGAAGCCAATTGGATGAAATCGCTTTAGCCGCGCGTAACACCCTAGATCAAGCCAATCAATCGGTGCAGAAGCTTTCTGATTCAAAAGGCGAGATTGAACAAGGTCGCGATGCACTAGAGCAAAACAAAGTCACCATGGAAAGCTTACATGGCAGCATTGAAGCCGCGAGCACGCAAGTGACGCAGTTAAGCAAAGAGAGCGAAGCCATTGGTCGAGTGACGGAAGTGATTGAAGGCTTAGCAGAACAAACTAACTTACTGGCATTGAATGCCGCGATAGAAGCAGCGCGTGCGGGTGACCAAGGACGAGGCTTTGCGGTTGTGGCGGACGAAGTACGCATGTTAGCGACGCGCACTACTCAATCGACGACAGAAATAAACGGCATTATCAATGCGATTCAACGCTCGACCAATTCGGTGGTTGAGGAGATAGAACACAGCCAATCACTTGCGGGGCAGGGCGCTGAGCACATTGAAAAAGCGGTAACTCGTTTGCTTGTCACGACCGAGCAAATTGGTTCTTTGAATGAACAAATGGCAGAACTTGCGGCAGCGGCAGAGCAGCAATCTCATGCGACCAATTCGATCACTGGATTGATGTCCGGTATTACTCAATCAGTGGATGAGGTTTCGAATAACAGCCAACGCGCATCAGAGACATCATTGCAAGTAAAAGAGCAAGTTACCGAGCTGAATCAACAGATGGCAACTTTTAAAACGGCGTAGTTAAGGTTTACGTCTGTTCATCTACTTTTGAACGTTAACCAAATAGTAAAAAAGCCCCAATCCTTTTTACACAAAAAGGGTTGGGGCTTTTTGTTGGATGATACGCCGATATTCGTCTACTTGCTCATTGGATTTAGCTATTTAAATCATAGCTAAAACCAAATTTTCTTTACCGAGCCGGAGTCGTAATATGACTCCATCGGCAGCAAATACTGCAAAAGAATTTTTAAACTTTATACCAATCCCGGTAAGAGAATCGTTCGTTACTACGATTGGTATCATCCTTCTAGGAGCAAGATTATGAACAAACAAGTAAGCCTAATTGGTCTAGACAGCGAACAATCAGCACAACTAGCTCAACAGTTAAATCAACTGCTAGCGCATTACCAAGTGTTGTACATGAACTCTCGCGGTTACCACTGGAACATTAAAGGTGCGCAATTCTTCGAACTGCACGTAAAATTTGAAGAGATCTACACGGATCTACAAACAAAAATCGATGAGCTTGCAGAGCGTATTCTAACTCTGGGTCACACGCCAGCGCACGCATTCAGCAACTACTTGGAAGCAAGTGAAATTAAAGAACATCAAAACGCGACTTCTGGTGAGGAGTGTGTACAAGGTCTGGTTCAAGGCTTTAGCGTTCTACTTCTAAAACAGCGTGAGATTCTACAAAACGCGGGTGAAGCAGATGACGAAGGTACAGCGGCATTGATGGGCGACTACATCCGTGAGCAAGAAAAATTAATGTGGATGCTTAACGCTTACCTACAAGGCTAAGTGGCGCATCACCCAAGTAATCCTTGGGAACGCATGAAACAATCGGGAATAAGTCATAAGGGGCACGTTGGTGCCCCTTTTTTTGTTTGCGTATTTTATATGTGTGCTTTATTTGCGTGGTAAGGATTCGAAACGGCTCAATAAATCACTGAGTTCATTAAGCGCCAATGAGGCTGAATCATTGAAGGTTTCTTGATTACCGTGATGAACAAGGCAAGAGGGCATCTGCGCGTTATACGCTGCCTGCAAGTCGTAAAGGTAATCGCCGACATAAAGCACTTCATCAGGCATCAAACGCCACTCTTTCGCCAACACCTGCAAAGACAATGGGTCTGGCTTGGGCGGGAAGCATTCACGAGTGATGACTCGCTCCACAGAGATTTGGTTGTGCTCTAGTTTGCGCTGCGTGGCGATTTGGCAGTTGCGTGTCACGATAGCGGTTTTGATTTCATTTTGATGCAAGTGGGCGAGCAACTCATGGCAGCCAATCATTGGAGCAGACTGCTCAGCATCAGAAATCTCGTAATCAAATATCACGTTATGAGCGTGCTCTCGATGATGAGGGTGCTCAAGTGCGTCGACAAAATCCAATAGATCTTCACTCTGCGGACAACCTAGCTGTTGTCGCAATTCGCCGAAGTTCATATCAGAACTCACCAAGGTGTTGTCTAAATCAAACACCACGGCTTTAATTTTATCGAGCTGTAAAGGGAATGGAATCATAATGACCTCGTACAACTTAACCGAACTATCGTTTTAAAAAACAAAAGGTTATTGTTAAGTTTAGATTCTTCTGCTTAGATTGTACGAAAATAAATCAACCATGTATCACAAAACAAGGACGCGCATGATCATTCCTAAACCATTACAAAAAGGCGACACCATCGGCTTTTTCTCGCCATCCTCTCCAGCCACGGTATTTGCGCCAGCGCGTTTTGAGCGTGCCAAAGCGTATGTGGAATCCCATGGTTACCAGCTAAAAGCAGGTATCTTAACGGGCAAAACTGACCAATATCGCTCGGGTTCGATTCAAGAGCGAGTAGAAGAATTGAATACGCTGATTCGTGATCCTGAAGTGCGCTGTATTATGTCGACCATTGGCGGTTACAACAGTAACTCATTGCTGCCTTACATTGATTACGAGGCATTGAAGAAAGATCCCAAGATCATTGTTGGCTATTCGGATGTGACGGCTCTACTCATGGGCATTTATGCACAAACCGGCATCGTTACTTTCTATGGTCCCGCTTTAGTGGCATCTCTGGGTGAATTCCCGCCACTGGTGGACGAGACCTTCGCTTCGTTTGAGTCGATTGTGAATACGTTAGATGGATTGGCGCATCAATACACAATGCCTCAAGGTTGGACAGATGAATGGATAGAGTGGGGCGAGCAAGACCGCGCAAAGCACACGCTAGCGAACCAGTGGCACTTTAAAGGCGAAGGCAAGATCACCGGACGCTTGATTGGCGGCAACCTCAATACCATGACAGGCATCTGGGCAAGCAAGTTTATGCCGAGTATCGAACAAGGCGATATTTTGCTGGTGGAAGATTGCTTGCAGGGTATTGAAACGGTCGAACGCTCTTTTGCGCTGCTCAAGCTTTCTGGCGTGTTTGAAAAAGTCAGTGCAGTTGTTCTTGGCAAGCATGAAAAGTTCAACGATAAAGGCACCGGACGAGCACCTATAGACGTGTTATTAGAAGTACTTAACGGTCAACCACTGCCAATTTTGTATGACTTTGACAGCTGTCATACCCACCCAATGCTCACCGTTCCATTGGGCTCGACCATGACGCTCGACTTTGACAATGAAACGGTGGCAGTGAGTTTAAAGAGCTAGCTTTGTCTGACTAGCTCTTAAGAGAAAACTATTTCTCCTCAAGACGAAAGATTTTGCCGCTGTCGGTAGAAAAGTAGATATAACCATCGGGGCTGATGGTTATATCTCTTACTCGCTCACCAAGATTCTCCATCAATCTTTTTGATTCGGTGAGCTTGCCATTCTCAATAGAAACTACGTTGATGTGCGCCAGTTTCAATGCACCGGCGAGGATTTTTCCGTCCAATTCAGGGTACTTATCGCCACGGTACAAAATCATGTTACTTGGTGCGATAGAAGGGATGTATACCAGTTTTGGATCTTCCATTCCCGGTAACGACTTAGCTTCCCCGACGTCCAACGGACCCCAATACTCTTTACCATGAGAGACTTTTGCCCAGCCGTAGTTCGCGCCTTTCTTGATTAGATTAATTTCATCGCCACCCCGTGGTCCATGTTCAATCGACCACAGCTGTTTTGTTGCTTCGTCGTAAAACATACCTTGTGGGTTACGGTGCCCGTAACTCCATATCTCATGACGAGCTTCGGAAGGTTTGAATGGGTTGTCTTGCGGAACCGAACCATCAAGGTTAAGGCGTAGAATACTGCCAGCATGGGTTTGAGTGTCTTGTCCATTATCACGTTCGCCACGGTCACCGATTGAGAAGTAAACTTTATCGTCTACAAATGAAATTCGACTGCCGTAGTGGCGACCTGTATCGGTGAAGGCATCAGCAACAAAGAGATCTTTCCAACCTACAAGCTGATTGTTTTGCAATTGCGCCGTCGCTAACGCCACCGTATTGCCTTTGCTCGTACGCTTGCTGTAGGTAAAGAAGAGTTGCGGGTTTTGCGTATCGGCATTCGGTGCGAGCGCAACATCCAATAAGCCGGCTTGTCCACTGGTGTTCACATCGGGGACGTTAAACAGCTTTTGAGGTTTGCCTGTGGTGATATCCAGCAACGAAACCGTACCGTTCTTTTGATTGACGATAACGCGTTGATTATCTAAGAACTCGATCCCCCAAGGGATCTGAAATCCACTCGCCACTTCGTTGGCGCGGTATTCGGCAGTGTTGGCAGAAAAGGATAAACAAGCGAGTAGGGTGGCAGCAATCGTTCTCATGGTTCCTTCCAATATGAATCGTGTTAATACTTAAAAGCTAACACTAAAAGACTATGTTTGGCAGAGATTCACTTGTATATGAATGTAAAAAATCCCCGATACGAGATCGGGGATTGAATTAAGGCTAGAGAATTGTTTATGTAGCGAGATTACATCGCTTCTTCGAAGATCTTAGAGATTTCTTCGTGAGTTGCTTGTTTAGGGTTAGTGAAACCACAAGCGTCTTTCAGTGCGTTGTCTGCTAGTGTTGGGATGTCTTCTAGTTTCGCACCAAGCTCTTTAATACCTGCTGGGATACCCACATCTTTCGCTAGAGTAACGATAGCGTCGATTGCTGCCGCTGCACCTTCTTCAGCAGACATGCCCTCTACGTTTACGCCCATTGCTTTTGCTACGTCACGTAGACGCTCAGGACATACTTGCGCGTTGTAACGCTGTACGTGAGGTAGAAGAATCGCGTTACAAACACCGTGTGGAAGGTCGTAGAAACCACCTAGCTGGTGTGCCATTGCGTGTACGTAACCTAGAGAAGCGTTGTTGAACGCCATACCCGCCATGAACTGTGCGTATGCCATTTGTTCACGAGCTTCTAGATCTTCACCGTTTTTCACTGCTGTGCGTAGGTAAGCTTGGATAAGCTCAATCGCTTTGATTGCTACTGCATCAGTGATTGGTGTTGCCGCGATAGATACGTAAGCTTCAATCGCGTGAGTTAGGGCATCCATACCTGTTGCCGCAGTTAGCGAAGCAGGTTTAGCGAGCATTAGCTCTGGATCGTTTACCGAGATAAGCGGTGTTGTGTGCTTATCAACGATAGCCATCTTAATGTGACGCTCTTCGTCAGTGATGATGCAGAAACGCGTCATTTCAGATGCAGTACCCGCCGTCGTGTTGATCGCGATAAGTGGCATCATTGGTTTTGCAGATTGGTCTACGCCTTCGTAATCTGCGATTTTGCCGCCGTTAGAAGCAACAAGCGCGATACCTTTCGCACAGTCGTGTGGTGAACCGCCGCCTAGAGAGATAACGAAGTCACATTCGTTATCAGTAAGAAGTGCTAAGCCGTCGTTAACGTTGCTGATAGTTGGATTTGGTTGAGTGCCATCAAACACAACGGTTGCTACATCGCGCTCAGTGAGAAGGTCTTGAACTTGTTTGACTACACCGATTTGGTTAAGGATCTTATCCGTAACGATCAAACCTTTTTTAAAGCCTTGAGATTGGATGCTGTCTGCTGCGTCTTTCAAACAACCAGCGCCCATTAGGTTTACCGTAGGGATAAAAAATGCACTTGTCATATTGGATAGCTCCGTCGTTATTTTTAATAATCTTTCTTAATTTGCCATTTACTGTCGCACATTCGTTTCCAGATTGAAGTTGATCTAAAGCAAGTTTACCCACTTAGAGGTACTTGCAAGAGAAAAACTGTGACAGTGATCTTGTTGCACTGCGTATAAGTGCAACACTGATATAAAGTAGAACAAATATGAAACTATGGACGCAAACGATTGGCAGAAATTGACTTCTGACGCGGATATATCTCTAAATTCGACTAAAGTATAAAAAATCCCCATTAATAACTTAATTATCAATGGGGATAGGGAAGTGTTTTATAAGCTAACTACTAATAATTACGCTATTTTAATCAGTTTTGATACTAACTTTTCGATACCTGAAGCCGCTTGAGAGATATTCTCTGCCAACATGTAAGCAGGGGTTGAAAGTACGAGGTGTTTTTCATCAAAAACGATGTCTTCGACAGGGCACGTGGTGTGTTCACCGCCCATTTGATTAAATGCTATTGAGACTGCCTCATCGTTGCCTACCGTTCCTTTCACGCCTTGCTCATAAATCATCGGAATAATGACAGGAGAAATACACAGATAGCCAGCTGGTTTTTTCGCATTAGCAAACGCGCGACAAGCTTGAGCTACGTGTGTGTTAATGGAGCACTCCGCACCCGAAACAGCGAAGTCGGTTAAGTTTTTCGCGGCACCAAACCCACCTGGAAGCAGTAGGGCATCGTATTCATCGACGTTAAGTTTGGCGACATCGTCAATATTTCCGCGTGCAATACGAGCTGATTCGATCAATACGTTACGTGTTTCATCCATTTCGTCACCAGTTAGGTGATTGATGACGTGGAGTTGGTCAATGTTAGGTGCAAAGCAGTGCCAAGTTGCACCTGCCTTCTCGATGGCGTAGAGCGCCAACACTGCTTCGTGGATCTCAGAACCGTCGTAAACGCCTGAACCACTTAAAATGACTGCGACTTTTTTCATGTTTGGATTCCTTTACTCTGAACGTTCCTTAGATTGCTCTTCGCTATCTAGACCATGCGTTTCCGAATGTGTTTTAACGTTTTCACTCTCGTTGTCATCTTCATCATAGTAGCGCACAACAAAGGGTGTAAGCATAACACTAGAGGGCAGAAAATGTTTCATATCGACTCCAACGGCTTAATAGAATGATTTTTATACTGATTTTTATAAAACAGTACGTTGAACCTGATCGTTTTTGAGTTAAGCTGACGTTTCCTTTGGCATTCGTGAGTGGTAGGTCACATGAAATCAGTGCAATTTCGTTTCACACTTTATGGTTGTATCGCGATTCTCTCTTGGAGTTGTCTGCTTGGCATCGCGAGGTTGGTTACGGAGAGTTTAGGTCCTGTAGGCGGGGCAGCCATGTTGTACTCTCTTAGCTCTGTTTTCCTTCTTATCGTGGTCGGTATTCCAAAGTTGTCTTACTTTTCTCCCAAGTATCTTGCGCTTGGTGGTGCGATGTTCGTCTGTTATGAAATATTTCTCGCTCTATCTTTGGGATATTCCAACTCGCGCGCGCAGGCAATTGAGGTGTCGATTGTCAATTACCTTTGGCCCGCACTGACGGTTTTATTTGCGGTCCTTGGCAGCAATAAAAAAACAAACTGGTTGCTTTATCCCGCAGTTACGCTGGCGTTTGTTGGGGTTGCTTGGACTGTGAGCGGTGAGAATGGCTTATCCATAACTCAGATCATGTCCAATGTTAGTAGTAACCCTCTGGTGTATTTTATGGCTTTCGCTGGCGCGGTTATATGGGCTTTTTATTGCAACTTAACCCAAAGGCAGCAATCTAAACATAATGCGATTACCCTGTTTTTTATTGCAACAGCTGTTTCGCTTTGGGTCAAATACGCGTTTACGGATGAGCCACCAATGACATTCAGTTGGGAAGCGATGGGGTACTTAGTGGCCTCTGCGGCTTTAATGGCTGGTGGTTATGGTTTATGGAATATCGCGATCGTTGGCGGCAATATGGTTTTTCTCGCCACCTTGTCTTACTTCACACCCATTTTTTCCGCTTTATTTTCTTCCATTATTCTTGGCGTAACTCTGAGCCATAGCTTTTGGCAGGGCGTTGTGATGGTAACAGTGGGCTCGCTGATGTGTTGGTTAGTCACCAAAGAGAAGCGCGAAGCGGCTGGGTAAGTTACCAACGAGATCAGAGAATTTAAGTGAGCAACGAACAGATCTCCCTTGCGAGCTGTATTCGAATACGAAGAAACTAAATCGAAAAAATTAAAAAAGCTCCCGAGATTGGGAGCTTTTTATTGAGTTTTAACGGCTCTTTGGTGGCACTCTAATAAGCGACGTTCAAGTGTAGTTGAAGCTTGAATCTGTGCTTCGACAGTCGCTTGATAAGCTGCTTACGAGTGTGCTCTAGTGTATCAAGCTCCAATGTGTCGTCATCAATATGTACGTCCACATTTACTCGTAGCTCTTGGCCCACCTTCGTTACGCCAGCCAGTTTCAATTGATGCTCAGTTACTTTTTCAATCTCAAGAACATCTTTGCCAACGCTCTGACACAGCTCTTTGCTTGGTGCCATCATTAGTAGTTCACGTAAGGCACCTACTAGCATATCGAACGGTACTTTGAGGAAGTAAAAGCCCATTAAAACCATCATCATGGGGTCGGCATATACCGCATACTCAGAGAATGGCGTTAGTGAAACAGCCCAAGCCGAGATAAATCCTACGGTCACCGCCACACTCAACAAAGTATCCATTTGCCACTGTTTTTTCTCCGCTTCAATCAAGCCTGATGAGAAGCGGCGGCTGCGTTTCGCCATAAACCACCAAGCGTAACCACAACCGATAACATTCACGATGCCGAATAAGGTCGCAATAGAAGCATCGACCTCGCGACCTCCAGACATCAATGCTGATATCGCAGAGTAGAGAGAGAAGCTTACAACCACTAAAATGACGGCTGCTTTTATCGCAATAACGATTGGTTCTAAGACCGCTTTTCCAAATGGGAATACAGATTTTGAAGGCTTGTTAATATAGTAAGAAGCGGCCAGTGACAATAAAGTTAACAGTAAGCTGACCAAAGAGTAAACACCGTCAAACACGATGACAATTGATCCTACAAGCAAGCCAAGTACCATACCACCAGCAGCGAACCCAGATGCCAAAAGGGCTGAAATGGTTAGAATACGGTTTTCGTTTTTGCTTGTCCTGTCACACATAAAAGATGCCTTTGAATTTTAATACCTTACTATTCTTCGCTCATAAGGTAATTTAGGCAACCACAAAGTGACCAGTAACTAATCTAAAAAATTGCGTTTTTATTTATATCCCTATAAAACAATGGCTTACTGTGATTTTTTGGTGTCAGTAAAATTGACGCTCACTGATAAAATGTTTAGAAGTCAAATAAATACTCGCTCAATTTATCTGCTAACCACGTCATTGCTGGATGCTCAGTATGGCCGTTAGGTGAAAACATACAGTAGTCTTCTTGCGTCAATCCGTATGTGTGTTTGATAACGGCGAGCTTCTGCTGACGAAGGTAATGGCGGATTAATGGTTCTGGAAGCACGCCCCAAGCGTCTTCTTCTAAGATGGTGTTCAGCATGTAGTCAAAACTCGAAAAACCAATATATCGAGTCGAGAAAGGTTGCAGTTCAGGGTTGTCTTTCTCATTTAGGTACACCATTAGTGCTTGCATCTGACTACGTAGATCTTCGTCTGAGACACGGCGCATCTTACTTAGGCGGTGTTCTACACTGCATACTGACATCATACGTATCTTGCCTAATGGGTTATATACGATACGAGGATCGTCTACTCGCTCATAATCAACGCCGAAAGCAAAATCTACTTGGTGGGTACTGACCAAGTTGGCTAAGTCGCCACTGGATGCCAAGATTAAGTTGAAGGTTGTTGAAGGAAAGCGGTTATTCAATGTATGAGATAATTCTTGCCAGAGATCATCAGGTAAGGAGTCGTCACGTGCTACCCAAACTTCCGCGTTAAACCCTTCCGAGATTTGAGCGCAGGTCTTTCTGACCCGTTGTGCGATGATAAGTAGGTGTTCGCAATCTTTGTAAATGGCTTTCCCAGCTTCAGAGAGGGTGAGCTGGTTGCCAGTTCGGTTAAACAATTCAACGTCGAGATCTTTCTCTAATGCCTTAATCGACATACTGAGTTTGGTACGATTGCAGTCGAGTTGCCTTGCCGCTTCAGAAACAGAACCACACTCAGCGATGGTGCAGAAGGCTTCTACTTGAGTTAAGTTCATGATTTGACACAACCAATAAATGAATTCAAATAATTTGGGTATTATGCAGATGCGCTCCCAAAGCCATGAAAGATTATCGAAAAAAACGCGAATCCGCCAGATAAGTCTATGGTCTTTTAACGGTTTTGCGGTAATCTATGTGGGTTACAAAAAGTGAACATGGAGGCCACGATGGCACAAGATTGGGACGGCTTAGCAAAAAACTGGGAATCAAATCCAGCAACAGAGCAATTTGCGCAGTCGGTGTTTGAGCAGTTACAACAGCTAACTCAGCTTGATGGCATTAAAGTACTAGATTTTGGATGCGGAACAGGGCAGTTAAGTCAACGATTGTCACCGATGGTTAAAGACATCGTAGCATTAGACGCATCGGAAGCCATGATTGAGGAACTCGATAAAAAAGAGCTCGTCAACGTAGAACCTGTGGTAGATGCATTATCTCGCGGCTTGGTTGCTCAGCACCCTGCGTTTCGTGGACAGTTCGACTTGGTGGTTGCATCATCAGTTTTAGCGTTCGTGGAAGACTTAGACGCGTCATTAACGATCTCACATTCTCTACTTAACCACGGCGGCTATTTTGTTCATTTTGATTGGATTGCAGAATGTGAACAAGACGGTTTTACCCTTGCGAAGTCTGAGCGTGCACTGAAAGAAGCGGGTTTTACTGAAGTTGAATCGCAACACGTTTTTGACATTACATCTGATGGTAAAACAATGTCGGTATTAATGGGGCTTGGTCGTCGCTAATACTGCTGAATAAAGAACACAAAATGACAAAAGCGAGCTAACAAGCTCGCTTTTTTCTTATCTGCTGAGGGTATATGTAACTTCACTTGCTCTAAACAAGTCGTCGTGGTGCAGGCAAGGACATACTCGAACAACTAAGTCTTCGGAGGTTATTTTGAGACGACTATCCTGCGTATCTCCTCCAGCACTTCAGGGTTGGCTATTGCGCCTAAATTTTCGACGTTTCGGTTGTTAACGACTTGCTTAACGGCTAACTCGACCAGCTTTCCTGAGCGTGTCTTAGGTATATCGCTTATTGCGTAAATCGCACTAGGTACATGCCTTGGAGAACATGCAGACTTTAGCTGTGCTTTGATGGAAGCGATCATCTCGTCATTGAGCTCTACCCCTTTGACTAATTGGACAAACAGCCATATTTGTTCGTTGCGATCGACTTCTTTTCCTACTGCGATCGAATCTAGAATACCGTCTATACAGTTCACTTGCTGATAGATTTCGGCCGTGCCGATTCTTACGCCACCGGGATTCAACGTGGTATCACTTCGACCATAAAACACGTATCCCCCAACGCTGGTCTGTTCAACATCATCGCCGTGGTGCCAAATATTGTCGAATTTATCCCAATAAGCACGATGATATCTCTCACCGGTGTCGTTCCAAAAGCCAGCAGGGAAGTTGGGTAATGAATTGGCGCAAACCAACTCACCGCGCGCTCCCATTACGCTATTACCTTGTGGGTTAAAGACTCGGACATCGACCCCTAACCCTGCTGATTGGCACTCTCCCCGATAAACGGGAGAAATAGGGTTGCCCAATACAAAGCAGCCACAAATGTCTGTTCCGCCAGAAATCGAGGCGAGGTGTACATCTTCTTTAATGCGCTGATAGACATAATCAAACTGTTCTGGATACAGAACAGAGCCCGTTGAGCAAATGGTTTTCAGACTTGGAAATGCATCACTTTTCTGCGGAGAAAAAGGTGCTTTTTCCAGCGCCTCTAGGTATTTTGCTGAGGTTCCAAACAGCGTCACTTCGGCTCGTTCTGCGAGGTCCCAGAGCACATTATGAGTGGGGTAAACAGGGCTACCATCAAAAATCACCAAACATGCACCGCTCGCGAGTGAAGAAACGTGCCAGTTCCACATCATCCAACCGCAGGTCGTGTAATAAAACACTCGGTCGTTCGGTTGGATATCGCAATGCAATTGATGCTCTTTCAAGTGATTAAGCACCGTTCCGCCGACGGAATGAACGATGCATTTCGGTTTGCCTGTTGTGCCTGAAGAATAGAGCACAAATAGCGGATCGTTAAAATTCACACGAGTAAAAGTCAGCGCTTCGGGGGTGTATTGATTCAGGACATTTTGCCAATCTTGGGTGCAGACATCGCATTCAAAAATGTGTGGTTTAAGGTAGCTAATTTGGCAAACTTGTTTAAGACCATCAAGATGATCCGCAATATGCTGGTTTTTCTTAGACATATCGAAAGTTTTGCCATTGAATGTATAGCCATCACAAGTAAACAGGATTTTGGGTTTCACTTGACCAAAGCGCTCCAAAACGCTTTCGACGCCAAAATCAGGTGAGGTGGAAGTCCAGGTCGCCCCTAAACTGGTGGTTGCTAGCATAGCTATTACCGTTTGAGGTAGGTGAGGTAAATAACCAGCGACGACATCACCTTGCTTAATTCCACATTCTTTCAACCATTGCTGCACACTCGAAACTTCTTCGCACAATTGTTTCCAGGTGTAGGTCTGTTTTTCTTCACGTTCATTTTCAAACCAAATCGCGAGATCATCGGGTTGGTGACACGCGTAGGTTAGCAAATTTTCGGCGTAGTTAATTTGCGCGTTTGGGAACCATTTTATATCCCTATTTTCAACAGGTTGCTGCCAGCGACTTTCTGCTCGCTCTTTTATGGTCTCTCCCTGAGTGCCAATGACGTCGCAGAATAGCCAAACTTCCTGCCAAAATTTTTCTACATGATCGAGTGACCATTGATGCAGATCAGCGAAGCTTTCAAGGGTATTTCCTTGTCGATTAATGTGTTCAATAAACTGTGTAATGTTGGCTTCTTCGATACGACTTTCGCTCGGTTGCCATACTTTGCTGCTCTCGCGCATAGGTCCCTCTATAACAAAGTGATAACAGGTTTTAGTTTGAGAGGAATACACGATAAAGTCAAACAAGCCAGATATTATATCGTGTCATAAAAATCATGCAGTTACGATGAGTTGTAAACAATATGTTACATCGGGATGATGCTGAGAAAATCGCGCAGGGATTGGAAGCTCTTAAGACTACAGATAGGCTTAATGTAAAGGATTTGTTAATGGAGATGAGCCATGACCCAGTATCGTTCTAAACCCGTAAACCAGGAAGGCAGGGTTGAATGGAGCCGTGAAGAAGACGCCATTTGGCGAGATTTGGTAACACGACAAATGGGTGTGATCCAAAACAGAGCTTGTGAGGCTTATTTACACGGTTTGACGCTGCTTGATTTACCTCAAGACCGCGTTCCTCAGTTACCAGAAATTAATCGTGTCTTGATGGAGACAACAGGTTGGCAAGTGGAGCCCGTTCCCGCGCTTATTGATTTCGACCGATTTTTTAATCTACTCGGTAATAAGCGCTTTCCAGTCGCCACATTCTTGCGTACAAGAGATGAGTTCGATTACTTACAGGAGCCAGATTTCTTCCACGAAATATTTGGTCATTGCGCGATGTTAACCAACCCAGACTTTGCTGCATTTACCGAGCATTATGGTCAACTAGGGCAAGCCGCTACCCCAAAACAAAGAGCCTATCTCGCTCGCCTCTACTGGTTTACCGTAGAGTTTGGCTTGGTGAAAGAAGGGGACAAAACCAAAATTTACGGTGGTGGTATTCTTTCATCTCCTGGCGAAACCCTCTACGCATTAGAGAGTGATGTAGCAATTCGCGACCCATTTGAATTACAAACAGTGCTGAGAACGCCTTATCGTATCGACATCATGCAACCGAAGTACTACGTGATTGATGACTTTTCTCAGCTTTTTAAAATCAGTCAGTTAAATTTATTGAAACAAGCCGATCTAGCGATTGAAGCTGGACTGCTTCCTCCACTTTTTGAACCAAAGGAACCTGCTCATGTTGAATGAACAAAAATGCGAAGCTTGTAGTATCGATGCCATTGCACTAAGCAAAGAAGAACAACAATCTCTGCTGCTGCAATTGTCTGATTGGCAGATCATTGAAAGAGAAGACATACCTCAACTAGAAAAGGTGTATAAATTTAAGAACTTCAAACAAGCATGGGCTTTCAGTAACAAAATCGCGGAACTGGCAGAAGATGAGTTCCACCATCCCTCTATTTTGTTGGAATGGGGTAAGGTTACCGTAACGTGGTGGAGTCACTCTATCAAAGGTCTGCATAAAAACGATTTTATCTGCGCATCAAAGTGTGACTCGCTAGCATCGGCAGAGTAGGACATTACCTCATACAAAAAACGCCCGGCTTATGTCGGGCGTTTTGGTTCTAAATGACTTTTACATTACTTTATAGATTGATTCGGAAGACGGATGTCGTGCCCGATACCTCATTGCCAACGGCGATAAAATGACCACCATTACGGGTAAAGTAATTAATGGATTCTGGACCTAAATCGCCTGCTTTTGGATTGTATGTGTCGTTCATGCATTCGCCATCTTCGACTTCTGTACATACTGGCTGATTGTAATCACGGCGGTTTACGTAATGCATAAACTGCGCTTGTTTCGGGTCTGTGATGTCATAAATCATGATACCGCCTTGACGCTCCAAGCCGATAAACGCGTAATGACGACCGTTAATTTGTGCTACTTCAATCGCCTCTGGCTCAATACCTTTATCATCACTTCGGTCATCGCCACTATTATTGTTATCGTTGGTGCTGTTGAAGTTCTTGCCTTCATTCAGCAGCGCGATAGTCGCGAAATCGTCACCACTATCGAAGACCAACTTGCCGTTTTCATCCCAAATCGAGAATGAACGCGCGCCAAATGATTGAACATTCTCTTGTGCAGAAAGCGTTTGTTCCGGCTTAATCACTTTTAAACGCGCGAGTTGTTTGTTGTCTTTTAGTGCCTCTGCCAATGGGTGTTCTGCTGCTACTTTCAGCTTCTTACCGCGCACTTCATCAATATGGCTTAAACAGCTCCCTTGCTCAGATGTGTATTCATCTGTACCAAGGTAATCGTCTTCATCCCACATAAAGCCAGCTTTGTCGCACAGTTCTTGAGTGGTTTTGAATCCGTACTCACGCCCGTCGCCTTCATTTGCAGATACGATGTAAGTACTCCCATTCACTGAGTAGCTGTCGATAGTGTCAGGCATAAATAAGCCAACCAGTTGTGGGTAGCTTTTCAAGTTCCCAATGATTTTGTCTTTGTTGGATGCATCGAGTTTAGCGCCCGACCAAGACTTCTCACCTAAGCCAACAATTTTTTCTACCGATTTGCTCTCTGGATTGACGATTGCCATGGCGTTATTTTCTTGTAGCGCGACATAGATTTTACCGTTATCTGCAAAAGTGAGGTATTCAGGCTCTAGATCTTGTGCGATGGTGGCGTTTGGCCCCGAAATACGCACATTCATTGGGAGCTCTGCTTTTCGTGAACCATCAAATTCGTTAAAGCCAATTTGTGTTACTTCTGCTTGAGTAACACCAAGGCTCAGATCGATCAAAGTGATACTACCTTCAGGGTCAATGCTGTAATCGCTGTTTGGTTCTCCTTCATTAGCGGTTGCGATGTATCGGCCATCTTTTGAGAAGCCAACCATGTCTGGCAATGCGCCTGTTGGGAAAGTCGTGACTAATGACAAATCGCCGGAGCGGTACAAGCCAACAATACCATTCGCTTGTTTATTACTGTTTTCAATCGCAACAGCTACCAAACCATTGAATACAGCGACACTGTTTGCTGCGCCAATTTCAATGCCCGCTGCTTCGCCAGCGCTGTTGAGATCAATGAATGCGCTTTGCGTTGGTACGCCGTTGTCATCCATAGAAAGTACATCGATACGTTTTGCTTGAGCATTCACCACATAGAGCTTATCTGTACAGGCGTCATAACTCACGATTTCAGCTGCCGATGTATCGAATGGAGCATCAGCAACGGATGTCCCGATAAACGTTAACCCTTGAATTGAAGTTTCCCCAGTAACGGGCGTAGTGGTGGGTTTGCATTGTGTAGCGAATGAAGCCACGGTATCTTCGGGTTGTGATGAACACGCGATGGCAAGTGATGACAATGCGAGTGCACCGATTGCCTTTAAAGGGGTGATCATGATATCTCCTTATCAATCCGATAGGTTGTCAATCAGCATGGGTTTTATGCTGCTGTCCATTTCCGCAACTGGAATGATAGAGCGCTGAATGACGTGTGATTTGGTAAGGCTCTGAATATATGTATGATTGATGACTCTTATATTGGCTTTTTATGAAACTAATGTGTCATCAATATGATGAAGTAGGGATAGAGGAATAATGGAATTAAAATCGTTTTTAGATTTATTGGCAGCGTCACCAGAGCAGGTCGAATTTGAAGCAACGATGGCGGTGATCGAAGATAACTATACGTTTGAGCCAACCGCTTTTGTAAATGGTGAGACACAAAACAATGCAGGCGAGAACAACGGTTCGTGTAAGATCTTCGCTTTCGGTTTGCTAAACAACCTAGACAAAGAAGCGACGCTAGCCTGCTTTGGCCGCTTTTATCGTGAAGATGTATTGCAGTATCCAGAGAACAGCGATCACCAGAATATTCGTAATTTTATGGTGACAGGGTGGGAAGGCATTAAGTTTGAAGCGTCCGCTTTAACCGCTAAATAAACACCAGTCAGAAAACGATGATCAGTAAGCCAGTCGTATTACGCGACTGGCTTTTTTTCTAGACATTTTCGGCACAAACACAGCTGGTTGGCGCTTGGCTTGGGTAAATCACGGGTTTCTATAGTAAAGCACCAGCATGTCTCTTTGCCTGCGGCGATATCACAATGGGCTTGAGTCCCGCACTCAGGACAACTGTGCGTTGAATCTTCTCCTGCGATTTGTTCGATAATCGCATCTCGTTGGAGATCGGTTTTGTCTTTCCATTGGATGATTTCATCCATCGTTCGGTGACAACCAGAGCATATTCCGGCGTTATTTTTACATGCAGCTCGACAAGGTGACTTCATTGCTTTCTCGTTCTCATTTTTTATGCCGCGTACTCTAGCATAAAGCGAGTCAAGGCCGCCAAAAATAAACGTGACTGCGATTTGCTGGTGAGGAGGGAGAACCAGTGTTACCCTTGGACGAGTTACCTTAACTCTCTGTCACTTATGTTAGAAAAAGAAAACCTCATTAAACTCGCTAGAATGCAAATGCCATTTGGGAAATATGCAGGGCGAGTGTTAATCGACCTGCCTGAAGAATACTTACTGTGGTTTGATAAAAAGGGCTGGCCAAGCGGCGAGCTAGGGGATTTGCTCAAGCTATGTTTAGCGCTCAAAATTGAAGGCTTAGATAGTGTCGTGAAGCCTTTGAAGCGTATGTAACTAGCCACAGAAACTCCCACTCTTAATGAAAAGACTTATTATGAATTTTGATATCGATGCACTGAAACATCACCAATTGGTCGAAGATGGTAAACTAGAGGGATGTTACATTCATCAGCCAGCTCAAGGTAGCCAACACAATGACAAAGCTGTTTTGGCAGAGCGCCAAGCGTTGGAAAAGTTGGGATATAAGGTAATACAGGTTAAAGCTAAAGGCGGGACAACAACGTTTGCCGAGGCGATGCAAAAGCTTGCAAAGGAAACTGGTCACCTGCCTAAGGAGTAAGTGAGTGTAACCTGCCACAGCCTTACAAGTTCTCCCACCAGACTATTTTTTCATTCAAAAGAGCCAGACCGTTAGGCTGACTCTTTTTGGCCCCAAAGTGTGTTACGCCTCGAAATGCGAATTTAGATAATTGGCAATTTTATACATACAAAACTCTGCTCTTTGCCATTCAGGCAGAGTGCCCCAAAACTGGTAACAATGATATGAATGTTATCGTCGCTAGGCTGATGTTGAACACGCGCTGTCTTAATACGGTATTGAGATAAATACGAATTTTTTTACCAACCCAGACCCAAGTAATATTTGCAAACAGTCCGAATGTCGTAAACACGAAAGTAATCAATGTAACAGAGAACCAATAGTTAGAAGGGAGACTATAACTTGTGACCAAAGCAAGTGATGCCATCCAAGCCTTCATATTACCCAGTTGAAACAACGTAGCCTGAGTTACGTTGATTGGTTTGCTTTTAGTGGGTTTGCCTGCGAAAGGGTTAGTACATAGCAGCTTAATCATCAGCCAGAACATGTAAACCAGACCGATGTATTTTATAGCGAGATACCAACTTGGATGAGTTTGTAGGGCAACACCGACACCACATGCACAAAGCAGAATTAACCCTATTACGCCAATACGGATACCAATTAGGTGTCGCCATGATTTCCTTATACCAAATTGTGCCCCTGAGTTGGCGAGCAATAAGTTATTTGGGCCGGGTGTTATGGCGGTGACAAACGCAAATAAACTCATCGCTGGAGTTAGGTCCCATAATGTTGTCATTTCTTTTCTTCTCAAATTAGTGCTGATAAGCCAAGAATAAAGGGATGAAGTGAGAGAGACCTACAGTTAATGCGTCATGGTGACAATTCTTTGATTTCATTTTCGTCAGGCCTTATTTATCCTGAATACAAGAATTAATTGTACCCCTTCGGAGAGAGACAATGTTAGTCCCTGATATATCGGGTCGTTCCGGACCTAAGTTTATGGCACTGGCTGATGCGATTGCTGAGGTGATAGAGAGTGGTGAACTCGAACCAGACACTAAATTACCTCCTCAGCGTATTTTATCTTATCGCTTAGGTGTGACGGTTGGAACGGTGACGAGGGCATATAGGGAGCTAGAGCGGAGGGGCTTAACGGAACCAAAAGTAGGAAGCGGTACTTATGTACGTAACAGAGAAACTGAACTGAACCACTTTTATCATCCGGTATTGGAAGAAAAAGGCATTGATCTGGCACGTTGCCGACCTTTGCTATTATCGCAGCCGAAATTTCTTGCGAATGCGTTGAAAGAGCTATCACACGAGGAAATTGCGCAGGCAGCCGTGCTGGATTACTACTCCGCTGATGGCATTCAGGGTCATAACGAGACTCTTCGACAATGGCTGATGACCAAATTCAATATCGATATTGATTCACAGCGTCTAGTGTGGACTCATGGAGGGCAACACGGGATATCGTTGATTATTCAATCTCTGAGCCGCCCTAAAGATACAATTCTTGCTGAAGGGCTGTGTTATCCAGAGTTCATCTATGCATGTCAGCAATCCGAACGAAAGCTAGTGCCAGTAAAAGTCGATGAACATGGATTAGATCCAGAAGATCTGGCTTTGCACTGTAAGAGGCATCGCCCAAAACTGCTTTATCTTACGCCGGGAATACAGAACCCGACCGGAGCTCAGTTAACGGATAGCCGAAGACTAAAAATCATAGAGATATGTCGTCGTTATAATGTGTTGATCATTGAGGACGATGTTCTCTACTGCCCACCGTCTCATCGAAAGAGTCCCTTAGTTGCTATCGCTCCAGATATTACCTTATACGTGGGCAGTTTTTCTAAGTACTTTGCAGGTGGATTGCGGCTGGGTTTCATCATTCTGCCTCTGTCGTTCAAAGATTTACTGCAACGTGCGCTAAGAGCCAGTTGTATGTATGTTAGCCCTTTGATAATTGACCTTGTTTGTCGTTGGTTAACTAGCGGAGCTATGCAAGCCGTGGACAGAGAGATAGCGATGGAACTCAGTGCACGTCATCGGATCTGGAAGGCAGTATTTCCCGAAATCCAGATTGGTGTTCCTGGTTACAATGTGTGGCTACCTTTGCCTGAGCCATTAACAGGGTATCACTTTAACCAGTCGTTGTTGAAACATGGTGTCAGAGTGAGGGAAGCGGAAATGTTTGCTGTGGGTCGGTATGAAGTGCCGGCAGCAGTGAGGATATCACTTGCAGGTCCATTAAGCCGATTACAATTGCAATCAGCTTTAGATATCGTAAGAGAGCAAATCAAACGGTTAACTTAAGTTTCATAGTTCACATGGATTGCTCAATATCTAACTATTCAATGCTCTATTAGGATTGAACACACCGATATACATAAAGTGCTCGAAGTTGTGCTCAAAGTCTCAAAAGTTACTTGAAATCTGAAACTCGCTTGGACGTCTTTTGGGCAGCATCGAGTTGATTCATCTTTGTCGAGAACCTTTATGTTGAGTACTTTCCAACGCAAAAGTGCCCCATTGTTACTTGGGGCTAGTACTAATCCATCTATTGTGAGTATGGCTTTGCCTTAATAAATCTTATTTGAACTCGCCTCTAAATGAGTGGGCTTATCGATGTAACTCAGCAACGCTCATAGTGAAAACTAAATCCGAATCTGCTTGGTTTGAGTAGCTGTGAGGGACATCCGTTTTAGCTATAGCGGACTGACCTTCATGCAGTTCTATGGCTTTCCCATCAATATTCAAAGTGAGTATTCCAGACTCAACATGAAAAAGTTCAAACGTGCCTTGTGGATGACCTGCTGATTCAAAAACTTCTGATGGTTTCATATTCCAGCGCCACAACTCAATCATATCTGGGCCGCTTGTTCCCGCCAGAAGTTTTGCGCTACCACCGTGCTCGCCAGTCCAAAGCGTTGGAATGTCCTCTTTATCAATGATGTTGACTGTTGGATTACTCGCAACATTCACAATATCGGCAACCGAAATCCCAAGGGCAGCAGACAGTTTACACAACGTCGAAATGCTAGGGTTAGCTGCCCCTTTCTCTACTTCTACTAACATGCCTTTACTTATCCCTGCTCTTTTTGACAGGGCATCCAGTGACAACTTGAGCCTTTTTCGATGTTCCTTGATCCTTGCGGCTACCGCTTGATTAATGAAATCAGCATCAGTGCCACTATCGGTCGATATATTGACTTTTTTGGTCATTGTAATGTATCTTGCATGAAAATGAATCACTGAAGGAATTATCTAATGGTTGTTATAGTGCCGTCAATCGATGCTCGAATTTCCCAGATTGCACCAGAGTTCAAAGCATTGAGCATATCCGTTAAAGGAACGGAAGTTCAGAGCCAAGAGTATGCAAAACGGGTTCTGCAAGAAGCATGTACTTCCGTCATTGAGAACGACTATCCATGGGCAGAATCACACATCAATGCGTGGGGAGACGTTTTTCGTCAATTTGGCGCTAAACCAAATCGAACCCCTTGCTCGGCTGCTGCACTGCGAAAACGAGTATTGAAAGATGGAGGAATGCAGAGCATTGACCCTATTGTGGATATTTATAATGCCATCAGTATTCGATACGCCATACCCGTAGGTGGTGAAGATATGGACAGTTATCAAGGAACGCCAACACTCACTATCGCAGATGGCTCTGAATCCTTTGACACCATGAAAAATGGTGAGGCTTCAATTGAAAACCCTGATGTTGGGGAAGTAATTTGGCGCGATGAAGTAGGCGTTACTTGTCGTCGTTGGAACTGGAGGCAGGGTGTCAGAACCCGAATTGAATCTGACACACGTAACATGTGGTTTATTCTAGAAAGCTTGCCTGAAATGCCACTAGAACACTTGCAGGAGGCGGGGCAAGAAATGATTAAACACTTGCAAGTGATCATGCCTGATTCAGTGATAGAGCAATCGTTGGTGTTTGCTTCAAAATCCATTGAGGTTTGATGTGATAAATACTTTGTTAACGGGTGCCGTTGTTTCTGGAAGTTTGATTGTCGCAATCGGTAGCCAAAATGCGTTTCTATTAAAGTGCGGATTAAAAAAGCAATACGCACTGTCCGTTGCCACTATCTGCTTTCTTGGAGACATTCTACTGATCAGTACTGGTGTACTTGGTGTAGGGACACTGCTCTATAAAGCACCATTATGGAAAGACCTTTTGACTCTTGGCGGCGTAGTATTTCTTTTCTGGTATGGCTACCAATCTGCAAAATCAGCATGGAATGGTTCAAGTCACCTAGAGTTGGAAAATTCGGACATTGCCCAGAGTTGGTTAAAAGTCGTTTTAATGGCGATGGCTATCACTTTTTTAAATCCACATGTCTATCTGGATACGGTGGTGATCCTTGGTGGTGTGACTGCTCAAATGGAACCTGATGAAAAACTATTGTTTGTTATAGGGGCACTGATTGCATCAGGGATCTGGTTTTATGGATTAGTGTATTTGGCTAACAAGTTGATCCCACTTTTTAGTAAGCCAAGAACATGGAGAATTTTAGATTCTGCGATTTCATGCATCATGTTTGGTATTGCATTGAAGCTCGCAACACCTCTATTAAGCCAATACATATAGAACGTCTCGATAAAGCTGCATTTCCAATAACTAAACTGCTCCTGCCAGATTGGACACAGATTTTCCATACCAGAAGTTATTCGCATTTTGCTAATTTAAGTAAATGCTCTAAATTATTTCTGTCCAAGAGAGTGCTGGCGCAGTTCAAAGTAGGCACTTGCTTTGGGTTACTCGACTCCAAGTAACTTTATTGCTATGTTTCGCAAAATATATGGAGAATCTCCTGCGCGTTATTTTTCTAGATGCCGTGCAGAATAATGTGTTGACCGGCTGAGGGAAAAATGAAAACCAAAATAATAATGTCTTTTCTACTCGCTACATTGTGTGTCAGTGTCAGCGCCAGTACGAATGAGCCGAAATACCATTCTGCGCTAACAATCAAAACGGGATTCAGTGAAGACAGAGATAAGCCAGTAGAAGTCTATTATTGGTATCCCACAACGAACGAAAAAAACAATTTCACGTTTGGTAGGGGGAAC
>NZ_JAHGAP010000058.1:0-1198 GCF_030248655.1 Vibrio sp. D431a
TAATTCGCTATGAATTAGTCGAAGATCTTAGCAACAACACCAGCACCTACTGTACGGCCACCTTCACGGATCGCGAAACGTAGACCTTCGTCCATTGCGATTGGTGCGATTAGCTCTACAGTCATCTGTACGTTGTCGCCTGGCATTACCATTTCTACGCCGTCTGGTAGCTGGATGTCACCAGTTACGTCAGTTGTACGGAAGTAGAACTGTGGACGGTAGCCTTTGAAGAATGGAGTGTGACGACCACCTTCATCTTTAGACAGTACGTATACTTCTGATTCGAACTTAGTGTGTGGAGTGATTGAACCAGGCTTAGCTAGTACTTGACCACGTTCAACTTCGTCACGCTTAGTACCACGTAGAAGTGCACCAACGTTCTCACCTGCACGGCCTTCGTCTAGAAGCTTACGGAACATCTCAACACCAGTACATGTAGTTGTAGTAGTGTCTTTGATACCTACGATAGCAACTTCGTCACCTACAGTTAGGATACCACGCTCGATACGGCCAGTTACTACTGTACCACGACCTTGGATTGAGAATACGTCTTCGATAGGCATTAGGAATGGCTGATCTACCGCACGCTCTGGCTCAGGGATGTAAGTATCTAGAGCTTCTGCTAGTTCAACGATTTTCGCTTCCCACTGCTCTTCGCCGTTTAGTGCGCCTAGTGCAGAACCTTGGATAACTGGTAGGTCATCACCTGGGAAATCGTATTCAGATAGAAGTTCACGAACTTCCATTTCTACTAGTTCTAGTAGCTCTTCATCGTCAACCATGTCACATTTGTTCATGAATACGATGATGTATGGGATACCAACCTGACGGCCTAGTAGGATGTGCTCACGAGTTTGTGGCATTGGGCCATCTGTCGCAGCAACAACTAGGATACCACCGTCCATCTGTGCAGCACCAGTGATCATGTTTTTAACATAGTCAGCGTGTCCTGGACAGTCAACGTGTGCGTAGTGGCGTGATGGAGTGTCGTACTCAACGTGAGAAGTTGCGATTGTGATACCGCGCTCACGCTCTTCTGGAGCGTTATCGATAGATGCGAAGTCTTTAGCTACACCGCCGTAAACTTTAGCAAGAGTAGTACAGATAGCTGCAGTTAGAGTTGTTTTACCGTGGTCAACGTGGCCGATAGTACCAACGTTAACGTGCGGTTTCGTACGTTCAAATTTTTCTTTAGACA
>NZ_JAHGAP010000059.1:0-1307 GCF_030248655.1 Vibrio sp. D431a
CACTTAATTTAAACCGCAACGAACGCAACATTCGCTGTTCTGGTTATGGCTTAAGCTGCCATTGACAAATTTTTAATCAAGGTGTTTCGACTACCGTTGATATCACGATCAACGGTAAAACCTTCACCTTTAATAATCTTTGCTCCACCGAGTTTCGGTACAATAACTCCATCCCAAGAGCGGGTTTTTGAAGTGTACGCTTCGTTTGTGTCGGCAACGTGAGAGCCGTACTTTTTCGCGTACCACTTCAATCGCTGCTTAAACTGGTAGTGACACAGATCTAACATCTGACGACAGGTGTTTCGGCGGATGGTTCTTGTGCCGTCTTTACGACGAACCATCTCTCTGCTTTCGAAGGTAGGTAGGAAGATCACATCATATCGGCTCACTAGCTCATACGCTGCGCGATTGTGCATGTCTAGGATGAGATCATCCTTGCGACACTTGAGTCTGTTAATCTTACGTTCGATGTGTGTGAGTCGGTCTCGCGCCCACTGAGGTTCTGCTTCAAGATCTTTGATAGCGTTGTGGATTTTTTGCTTTTGACTCAACAAAGAGTCAACTTGCTTCATTAGCGGGAATAGTTTCGCTTGCGCAAAATTCTCTCCGATAATTAACGCATCGTCCTCACTAAAGGTCGTTAAAAATGTTCTTACGCCTTGATCGACACCAACACACTTAACCTCGCCTTGTTTCTCGGGGTTGATCTCAATGTGTTGTTGGACTTGTAAGAACCAACGTCCTTTGTTTCGTGTAACTTTACATGCCTTCTTAAAGCATTCGGCAGGGACTTCCTCTGTAAGAAAGACCTTGCCCAATGCTTTCGGGGCAATACTCTTGCCAGTTGGGAATTTGGGGAAATTAAAGGTATGGATTACGCCTTTTCTAGACTTAAAGCCTAGCGTCGCGTAACCAGATTTGGCTCCTTCCTTTGCTAACTGCTTATTCTTTTTGCAGACGGCTTTGAACTTGTCTTTAGCCTCTCGAACAGCTTCGTTGGGAAGTTCATTGTTGTAAATACGACCGGATTCACGCTGCTCTTTCTCTACTAAGCCGCGAATGTAAGGGCGGATATCAATTATTTTGCCATTTTCGTCTTTATCTTTACCGCCATTAATCATCTCAACAGCCAAGTTGTAGCATCGACGGTAGAGCGTCAGAGCTTGTTCGTAAGCTGTTTCATTCTCAGGATAAAACCGGATTTTTTTTGACGCTAACACTTTTGCGCCTTTGATGACTCCGTCTTCCGTAGTAGCTGTTACAGAATGAGGTAATAAAACTAATGAGCGTGGTGGTGTCAAAGTTTC
>NZ_JAHGAP010000006.1:0-862 GCF_030248655.1 Vibrio sp. D431a
TGTAGGTGAAGCTGTCTGTGCCGTGGTAGTTGTCGTTTGGCGTGTAAGTGACGCTGCCGTCCAGGTTGACCGAGACCGTGCCGTTGGCTGGACCGTTATTGGTATCCAGCGACACCACTTTGTCGTCGCCTTCGAACGTGTCGTTACCTAAGACCTTGATGATGGTTGGCGTGTCTTCCACGACCGTCGCGTTGTCTGCCACGATGTCCGCCACTGGCGCAACCGTAAAGTTCACCGTTTGGCTAACGCTTTCGCCGCTTGGATCGGTAGCCGTAAACGTCAACGCTTCTGAGCCGTTCCAGTCTGCGGTTGGAGTGAACGTAGCAATCCCATTGACGATCGCCACTTGAATGTTGCTGTTGCCAGAGACACTGAAGCTCAGATCGCCATCCACGTTATCCACATCGCTGAAAGCGGTATTTAGATCGATGCTGTATGGCGTAAAGTCTTCCGCCAAGGCTTGGTCTGCAATGCTGCTTTCAACCACAGGCGCGTCGTTTACGGCATTTACGGTGACATTGACCGTCGCTTGGTCAGTCAGTGCACCATCGGTGATGGTGTAAGTAATTTCGGCGTCGCCATTGAAGTTCTCAGCTGGCGTGAACACCAACTTGCCGTCAACGATCTCGACTGTGCCTTGTGCTTCAGGTACAGACGCTGATTGGATAGACAGCGTATCACCATCAATATCGGTGTCGTTTGGCAGGACATCAATCGTCACTGGCGTGTCTTCGTCAGTAACGGCATTGTCATTGGTCGCCACTGGCGCGTCATTGACTGGTGTGACATCGACGTTCACCGTGGTGGACTCTGATACCCCACCGGAAGTGACGATGTAGGTAAAGCTGTCTGTACCGTGGTA
>NZ_JAHGAP010000060.1:0-1524 GCF_030248655.1 Vibrio sp. D431a
AACTGAGTTTGATGCGCGCATCGCTTCCATTGATGATGCTGTTTATGAAGGTCCAGAAGATTTCAGTGTCACGGTAACCGGCATTGGCGCAGTACAAGGCAGCGATACCGGTACGGCAACGATTGTGGATGACGGCAGTGGTCCGGGCCCTGATCCGGATGATGACCGTCCAAGCGTGACTATCTCAGATGCTGGCACCATCAATGAGGGTGAGACAGCGAACTTTAAAGTGACGCTGTCGAATGCCTCCGAGTCCACTGTTCAAGTCGAGCTAGGCCTGAACTTAGGTGACACCGAAGTTGGAGACTTAGGCACCTTAGAATACAACACAGGCTCCGGTTGGGTTGCAGTGCCAAACGATGGTGTAGTAACGGTGCCAGCGGGGCAAACCGAGTTTGATGTGCGTATCGCTGCCATTGATGACGCCGTTTATGAAGGTCCTGAAGATTTCAGTGTGACAGTGACTGGCATTGGTGCAGTGCAAGGCAGCGATACGGGGACGGCGACGATCGTGGACGACGGCAGTGGTCCGGGCCCCGATCCAGATGATGACCGTCCAAGCGTGACTATTTCAGATGCTGGCACCATCAATGAGGGTGACACAGCGAACTTCAAAGTGACGCTATCGAACGCCTCTGAAGCGGAAACGCAAGTAGAGTTGGGTCTTAATCTCGGCGATACCGAAGCCGGTGACTTAGGCACCTTGGAATACAACACGGGAAGTGGTTGGGTTGCAGTGCCAAACGATGGCGTGGTGACGGTGCCGGCGGGGCAAACTGAGTTTGATGTGCGCATTGCTTCCACTGATGACGCCGTTTATGAAGGCCCAGAAGATTTCAGTGTCACGGTGACTGGCATTGGGGCGGTGCAAGGCAGCGATACGGGAACGGCAACGATAGTGGATGATGGCAGTGGTCCGGGCCCTGATCCGGATGATGACCGCCCGAATGTGACTATTTCAGATGCTGGCACCATCAATGAGGGTGAGACAGCCAACTTCAAAGTCACCTTATCGAACGCGTCTGAAGCGGAAACGCAGGTGGAACTGGGTCTTAATCTTGGTGATACCGAAGTTGGAGATTTGGGCACCCTAGAATACAACACGGGAAGTGGTTGGGTTGCAGTGCCAAACGATGGCGTGGTGACGGTGCCAGCAGGGCAAACTGAGTTTGATGTGCGCATTGCTTCTATTGATGACGCGGTGTACGAAGGCCCTGAAGATTTCAGTGTCACGGTGACTGGCATTGGCGCAGTGCAAGGCAGCGATACGGGGACGGCAACGATAGTGGATGACGGTACGGGGCCAGGACCTGATCCGGATGATGACCGTCCAAGCGTGACTATTTCAGACGCTGGCACCATTAATGAGGGTGAGACTGCGAACTTCAAAGTGACGCTGTCGAATGCCGCCGAGTCTACAGTACAAGTCGAGCTAGGCCTCAACTTGGGTGATACCGAAGTTGGAGACTTAGGTACCTTAGAATACAACACCGGAAGTGGCTGGGTGACAGTGCCAAACGATGG